>NZ_ALNO01000016.1:0-391135 GCF_000293015.1 Slackia sp. CM382 | reverse complement strand
TTTTCCCGGCCGGCGCGTTCCGGCATATCGAAGGCCCCGCCCCGTGCGGGGCCTTTTGCATTCCCTCTCCGGATCGGCGCTCCTCTCTTCCTTATCGTTGCCGATTTCCCCGGCCCGCGCGTTCCGGCCCTCTTTCCCGGCCCGCGTTTCCGGAATGCGGATACGCTCCATGCCGCTTCGCGTCATTGCCGACGTGACCGTGCAGAGGGCGGGATCGCGTCGCCGCGCCATTCCTTCGGGCGTCTTTTGACGCATCTTCCGATCCGATGTCTCGCCGAAGCGGGCGAGCCCGAATCCTTCATCCTTCGTTTTCGGCGCATGGACGTGCGCATCTTCTCCAGACATACGGCTGTATTCCTTGTAGTTTTCCGTACGCTTCCTTCAAGAGCTGGTAAACTGTCACACTGCATGTAAACGCGTGCACGCGGCCATGCTGCGCGAACGTACTACCGACAGGAGATCCGCTTTGGCTTTGCATACTCCTTCATATGAATCCAATGGCAAGGAAGTCGCCGTCATCACCACCTCCAAGGGTGTCATCCGTGTCCAGCTGGCCGGTAACGATGCTCCTATTCATGTGGGTAATTTCGTCGAGCTTGCTCGGAAGGGCTTCTACGACGGCTTGAAGTTCCATCGCTATGTGGCGAATTTCGTGATCCAAGGCGGCGACCCCAATACGCGCGGGCTCTCCTCGGAAGAGGTCGTCCGCAAGGCGTCCAGCCCCTTCGGCGGACTGGGCACGGGCGGTCCGGGATATTCCATCAAAGAGGAATACACCACCAATCCGAACAATTCCCACGAGGACGGCGCGCTCGCGATGGCGCGTTCGGCCCAGCCTGATTCCGCCGGTTCGCAGTTCTATCTCTGCCTCGGCGCCCAGCATTTCCTCGACCCCAACTACACCGTGTTCGGCCAGACGATCGAAGGCAAAGACGTCATCGGCCAACTGCGCGTGGGCGACGTCATCGAATCCGTCGTCATCGAGAATGCCGATTGATCCTCGGTTCGGGTTTCGAGGATTCCTATCCGAGTGAAGAAAGACGAGCACATGGAAAACCGTTACATCGACAACGCCAAGGCCGCCTATGCGGCCCGCGACTATCAGGCGGCGATCGACTCGTATGTCGAGTGCCTCAATGACGACGCGGTCGAAAAGGCTCCGGGAGAC
Source organism: Slackia sp. CM382 (assembly GCF_000293015.1). Lineage (NCBI taxonomy): Bacteria > Bacillati > Actinomycetota > Coriobacteriia > Eggerthellales > Eggerthellaceae > Slackia > Slackia sp. CM382. The sequence continues at coordinate 389,967 of NZ_ALNO01000016.1, read as the reverse complement.
CTCGGTTTCCTCTATCACCAGATCGGCAATGCATTTCTGAGCTTGCATGACTTCAATTCGGCTGTCGATGCGTATCAGCAGTCGGTGGCCGACGGCGCGTACGATGCATGCGGTGCCGTCAACTGCAACCTCGGCAAGGCCTATGCCGCCCTGCGCAAGTACGACGACGCCGTCGCCGCATTCGAGATCGCGACGTCCGACGCCAAGTACTCCTCTCGCTACAAGGCGCATCTCGGCATGGGCAACGCCCTGCTCAAGATGGGCAAGAACGCAGAGGCGGGCGCTTCGTTCCGCGAAGCGGCCCTGGACCCGTCCAATCCCGATCCCACCAAGGCGCTTCTGAACCTCGGCGTCTGCTTCATGGCTCTCGATCGTCCTGCCGATGCGGTGCAGTCATATGAAAGCGCCCTGCAGTTCGATATGGATCCCGACACGCGCAACAAGATGTATGCGAATCTCGGCCAGGCCTATGTCGCATGCAATCAGATGCAGAAGGCCATGAACGCCTTCGAGGCCGCGCTTGCCGACCATACATACTTCCTGAGCGATTCGGCCAGCGTCGATTACAGCCGCGCCGCCACTGCGGTCGCTACGGGCACGGCCGCCATGGCTCCCATCGTCGCCAACGACGATGAAGCCTTCGAACCTGACATGTCGGGCCTCGATGTCACCGCTGCGTCGGTGCCGCAGGCTCCCGCGCATGATGCGTACGAGCCCGATCCGGTGCATTATCCCGCCGATGCCTATGGCTACGACGTCAACGACGACTATGCTTCCGGCGACGACCGCTTCTTCAATGCGAGCGACGAGGAGTTGGAGAAATACTCCAAGAGCATCGCTCGCCAGGATCGCAAGCGCCGCAACGTCGGCCTGAAGATAGCGGTCTTCCTGTTCGCGCTTCTCGTCGTCGTCGCGGGCCTGGGGGTCTTCGCCTACGCCAAGGGCTATGGTTTCCCGACCGCGGAATCCGTCGTGTCCGGCCTGTTCGCCGATACGTCCAACCCCGATAAGTATTTCGCGAAGGGCGTGAGCTCCGATTCCGTCGAAAAGGATATGGCGAGCGTCGTGCAGGATGACTCCATTACCGTCAACGGCGTCGAACGCTCCATGTCTTCGTCCACGGTCTACGTGACCGCATCCGCCGAAGGCGGAGAAGACGTGCAGTACAAGGTCACCCTCGTACGCGACTTCGTGAGCTGGAAGATTTCCGACGTGGAGCTCTATTTCCCGTCCATGGCCGATTCGTCGTCCACGACGGCCGACTCCGCCACGGCATCGTCGAATTCCGCTCCGACCGGCACGGGCGCTGTGGAGCAGGGTGCCAACGGCGCCGGCGCGGCGCAGCCTGCCGGCACTGACGGCGCGCAGGCGGGCGGCGTGTCCGTCGCGGGTGCCGATGCGACCCAGGAGCAGGGTGCTCCCGCGGGCGGCAATGCGGACGCTGCCGAACAGCAGCCGACGAACAACGCCGCAACTGCCAATTAACCGTCGACCTTCATGAACTTCAGGCATAACGTCTGACGAACGGAATCAAGAAAGGGAACAGAAGAATGGCAATCGAAAAGACCTACTCCATGCTCAAGCCCGATGCCGTGCGCAATCGCCACGTGGGCGATATCATCGCCCGCATCGAGCGTGCCGGCCTCGCCATCGAGCGCATGGAGCTTGCGAACGTCACGCCCGCGCAGGCTGCGGCCAATTACGCCGAGCACGAGGGCAAGCCGTTCTACGACGGTCTCATCAGCTATATCACGAGCGGTCCGGTCGTGAAGATGATCATTTCCGGCGAAGGCGCCGTGAAGAAGATGCGCACCCTCATGGGCGCGACCAATCCCGCCGATGCCGCTCCCGGCACCATTCGTGGCGATTTCGGTCTGATCATGGACGAAAACGTCATCCATGGCTCCGACTCCGTCGAGTCCGCCGAACGCGAGATGAAGATCTTCTTCTCCGAATAGCGCCTCGCGTGTCGTTCGAGTCGTTTGGGTCGTTTATGAATCGCAGACGCATCCTTGCGACCTCGCGCTTCGGTGTGGTATAAACGAATCCGCTGAAACGCGAATACAACTTTTTCGATGAGAGAAAGTGGGCTTTGTCCCGCTTTCTTTTTGTATGAGGGCCTGATCGCCCATTTGTACGAACGAGACCGGATAGGAGGAACCGAATGCTGACGACCAAGGAAGCGAGCCTTCTTGCAGCGCTCGAGCCGCGCGCGATCGAAGAGGGCATCGAAATCGTCACCATCGAAGTGGTGGGTTCGCGCAAGGCGCCGACCATCCGCGTCTATATCGATACCGAACAGGGCATCGTGTTCGACGACATCGCGGCGGCGCAGGCTTGGATCAATGAAATCCTCGACGAGATCGATCCGTTCCCCGGCGCCTACACGCTCGAGGTCAGTTCGCCCGGCATCGACAGGCCCCTGCGCACGCGCGGGCATTTCGAAGCCGCGGTCGGCGAGCAGGTGTACGCGACCTGTTCCGAACCCGTCGATGGACGCAGCCGCTTCACCGGCACGCTGCTCGGAGTTGCCGAAGACGGCGGGGCTATCAGGTTGTCCGTCGATGGCGATGAAGTCGTGCTTCCGTTCTCGATCATCAAGCGCGCCCACATCAAGGGCGTCGTCGAATTCAAATAGCGCCCGCAGGGCACGCTTTACGAAAAGGGAGGAATCATCCATGGCATCAGAACTTATGGACGCGCTCCAGGCGCTTGCCCATGAACGTAAGATCGACGAGTTCTATCTCATCGAGCGTCTTGAGGCATCGTTGGCTAAGAGCTATCAGAACATCCTCGACCTCGAATGGGAGGCGCGCGTCACGATCGATCGATCCACGGGTCGGATCTACGTCTACGAGCTCGTTCCCGTCGGCGAGCCCGATCCGGAAACCGGCGAATACGCCGATTTCGAGGAAAAGGACGTGACTCCCGCCAACGTGAGCCGCACTGCCGCCCAGAATGCGAAGAGCGTTATCGCCGCCATCGTTCGCGAGGCCGGCCGCCAGAGCATCTACGAAGAGTTCCGCGATCGCGTCGACGACATCGTCGGCGGCACCGTTCTGCAGACCACGCCTGATTTCACCATCATCAAGATCCGCGAGGGCGTCGAGGCCGAGTTGCCGCATTACGATCTCAAGCGGTTCCCTGACGAGCAGAATGAAGTTCCTGCAGGCGAGCGCTATCGTCATAACCAGCGCATCAAGACCGTCATCATCGAGGTGCGCGATCCTCGCTCCATGGAGCCCCGTGCGCGCGGCGAGCAGACGCGTCCTTCCATCGTCGTGTCCCGCACCCATCCGAGCCTGATCCGCCGCCTTTTCGAAATCGAGGTGCCTGAAATCTACGACGGCGTCGTGGAGATCAAATCCATCGCCCGCGAGGCCGGCGCCCGTTCCAAAGTCGCCGTGGCTTCCCGCGAATCCAATCTCGATCCGGTCGGCGCTTGCGTCGGCCCCAAGGGCAGCCGCGTGCGCATGGTCGTCGAAGAGCTTCGCAACGAACGCGTCGACGTCATCCAGTGGAGCGACGATCCGGCCAAGTACGTCGCCAATGCGCTCAGCCCCGCCCGCGTGACCCGCGTCACGATCGACGAGGACAAGCAGTATGCGACCGTCGTCGTCCCCGACGACCAGCTTTCCCTCGCCATCGGCAAGGAAGGCCAGAACGCCCGTCTCGCCGCCCGCTTGACCGGTTGGCATATCGACATCAAATCCTCGAGCTATGCCGGGCAGATGGTTCCCGAGACCAATATCCTCATCGACGAGGAGCCTGAGGACGAGGAGACCGAGTTCTGCTCCTACGTCTCCGAGGCCGGCGTTCCGTGCAGGAACCACGCCCGTCCGGGCAGCAGGTATTGCGGCATTCACGCCGAGTTCGAATAGCGCAGGAGAGGGGTACTGAATGCCAAATAAGAGAGTCCATGAGCTGGCCAAGGAATTCGGAATGGACAGCAAAGAGCTCCTTGCGCGCATCCAAGAGATGAAGATTCCCGCAAAGAGCCATGCAAGCATGCTTGCGGAGCCGTACGTCGACAAGATCCGCAAGGCCCTGGCGCCTGAAATCGGCGCGAAGGCCGCCGGTCTCGACAAGGAGGCCGCCGAAGCGATCGAGGCCGAGCAGGAGGCCGAGAATCGTCGCAAGGAAGCCGAAGAGGCCGAGCGCCGCAAGGCGGTCGAGCACGAGCGCGCCCTGCGCGATGCCGAACGTGCCCGTCGCGGCTCGAACGCGTCCGCGCCTTCGACGGTGACGTCGCATGCCGCCCAGGCCAAGAAGGTCGTCGCCTCCGAGACGTCGGGCCTTTCGAGCCTTGCGCGCCAGATCGAGGAGAACCGCGCCGCCAAGGAGCGCGAGCGGGAAGAGACCGAGAAGCGCCGCGCCCAGCGCGCCGCCGACGCCCGTGCGGCCAAAATCGCCGCCGAGGTCGCCAAGAAACGCGCCGTCGAAGAGCGCCTGCGCAGCGGTTCTCGCAAATCGGTCGCATCCTCCGCGCCGGCCGCCAAGGCCGCGGCGCCCGCAAAGAAGGCGCCGGTCATGCGCAAGGGTTCGTCGTTCGATTCCCTGCTTTCCCAGATCGAATCCGAGAAGGCGCGCATCGACGCCGAGGCTCAGACCAAGAAGGCATCCCCTGCGCGCGAACGCGGACAGGCTGCTGCCGATGCGTCCCGCGGACGTCGCGGCAAACAGGGCGGACGTCGCTCAGAACATCATTTCGAGCCGGAGGTTCCCGAGCTTGTGTCCGGGGCGTCCAAGGACGACCGCTACGCGCAGATGGCCGTGCAGGTCGAGCAGCTCCAACGTGACAAGGTGCTTGCCGAAGCCCGCGCCGCCGTCGCCGCCGCGACGAGCAACGAAGGAGAGGGCCGCCGCCGTCGCCGCAAGGAGAAGCGCGAGGCCGAGCAGCGCGAACGTATCGCCCAGGAAGCCATCGAGAAGGGCATCGATCCCGATCTCATGCTCGACGACAGCGTCGTCGAGATCGCCCAGGGCGCCACGGTCGGCGACTTCTCCGATGCTCTCGGCGTTCCCTCGAGCGACGTCATCAAACGCCTGTTCCTGCTCGGCCAGGTGCTGACGGTCACCCAGAGCATGTCCGACGAGCTTATCGAGCTCATCGCCGACGACATGGGCCGCAAGGTTCGCGTCGTCTCCCCTGAAGAGGAATACTCGGTGGCCTTCAACGACAAGGAAGAAGACCTCAAGCCCCGTCCGCCTGTGGTCACGGTCATGGGCCATGTCGACCACGGCAAGACATCGCTGCTCGACGCCATCCGTTCTTCGGGCGTCGCGCTTTCCGAGGCCGGCGGCATCACCCAGCATATCGGCGCATCCGTCGTCGAGGTCAACGGCCGTCAGGTCACTTTCATCGACACCCCGGGCCACGAGGCGTTCACCGCCATGCGTGCGCGCGGCGCTCAGGTCACCGACGTCGTCGTTCTGGTCGTTGCGGCCGACGACGGCGTGATGCCGCAAACCATCGAGGCGATCCATCATGCCGAGGCGGCGGGCGTGCCTATCGTCGTCGCCGTGAACAAGATCGACAAGCCCGGCGCGAATCCCGACCGCGTTCGCCAGGAACTGGTCGAATACAACGTCATTCCTGAAGAATGGGGCGGCAAGAACATGTTCGTGAACGTGTCCGCCAAGAAGAAGGAGGGCATCGACGATCTGCTCGAGACCATCCTGCTTCAGTCCGACGTGCTCGAGCTCAAAGCCAATCCCGATGCGACCGCGTCCGGCTTCGTCATCGAATCCAAGCTCGACAAGGGCCGCGGTCCCGTGGCGACCGTGCTCGTGCAGCGCGGCACGCTCAACCCGGGCGATGTCGTCGTGGCCGGCCAGAGCTACGGCCGCGTCCGCGCCCTCGTCGATCCTCGCGGCAATCGCGCCAAGAAGGCCCTGCCGGCCGATCCGGTCGAGGTCCTCGGCCTGTCGAGCGTCCCTGCCGCAGGCGATGAGTTCCGCGTGTTCGAGGACGAGCGCGATGCCCGCAAGCTCGCCGAGGAACGCGCCCTGCGTGCGCGGCTCAAGGAGCAGGAGGCGCGCAGCCACGTCAGCCTCGACGATCTCTTCAATCGTATCGAAGAAGGCCAAAGCGAGCTCAACCTCGTCGTCAAGGCCGACGTTCAGGGTTCAATCGAAGCCCTGCGCGATGCGTTCGCCAAGATGGATCAGTCCGAGGTCAAGATCAGCATCATCCATTCCGCCGTGGGCGGCGTGACCGAGACCGATGTGACGCTCGCCGCCGCATCCGACGCGATCATCATCGGCTTCAACGTGCGCCCGACCGCGGGTGCGCGCGCAGCAGCCGAGCGCGAGAAGGTCGACGTTCGTCTGTATCGCGTCATCTATCAGGCTATCGAGGACATCAACGCCGCGCGCGTCGGCATGCTGTCGCCCGACATCGTCGAGAAAGACACCGGCTCGGCCGAGGTGCGCGACGTGTTCCGCGTCCCGAAGGTCGGCAACATCGCCGGCTGCTACATCACCGAAGGCGAGCTCTCCCGTGACGACCGCGTCCGCATCGTGCGCGACTCCACGGTCATCTTCGAAGGCAACATCTCGTCGCTTCGTCGTTTCAAAGACGATGTCAAGACCGTCAAGCAGGGCTACGAATGCGGCATCGGCGTCGATGGCTACCAGGACATCAAAGTCGGAGACGTCATCGAGGGCTATCGCGTCGAAGAGGTCGAGCGCACCGCGTAAGGTCGCCTGAAGCCATGCGCGTCGATATCTCGTCCGCCGTTCCTTGCGTCTGCAGGGGACGGCGGGCCCGTTGATAAGGATGCATGAATGAAGCAGTCGAACGCCAACAGGAAAACGAACGAGCAGGCGCGCGAGATTCTTGCGAATATCCTGCTCTTCGAAGTATCCGACCCACGCCTTCGCCTCGTGACGATCACGGGGTGCGAAGTCAGCTACGATCGCAGCTACTGCAATGTCTTCTACACGTCGGATCCCGGCACCTACGAAGAGGCGGCCGCGGGGTTCTCCGCCGCCCGTGGACGCATCCGTTCGCTTATGGGGGCGCGTCTTACCTGGCGCGTGACTCCGGAGCTGCGCTTCCTGCTCGACCCAAGCGTTGACGAGGCCGAGCGCATCGCCCGAGCGCTCGCGCACGAAGCAAGCCGCATACCCGTCTCTTCCGAAGCCGAATGCGAAACCGCCGACGCGGACGATGCCGCGCATGCGGATCGGGCCGCCTGCGCGGATGCAGCCGGGAAGCCCTCCGGCTCGAAGGGCGTTTCCTGCAAGGAGGGGTCTCGATGAGCGTCACACCCCAGACGAACACCACGATCGAGGAAATCGCCGAGCGTCTCCGTACGCTCGATTCCTTTGCCCTCTGCGGCCATGTAAGCCCGGATGGCGATTGCATCGGCAGCGCCTTAGGGCTTTCCCATGCGTTGCGCATGTTGGGCAAAAAGACGACCTGCCTGCTCGCGGCCGATGCTCCCATCGAGCCCGGCCTGCGGTTCCTTCCGGGCGCCGACGAGCTTATCTATGCGGGCGATTACGACGAGACACCGGATGCCTTCATCGCGCTTGACGTTCCGACGATCGAGCGCATCAAAGATGCGGCTGTCGTGCACGATCGTGCAGGAGTGCGCGTCACGATCGACCATCATGCGGTCGACACGACGATGGCCGAGCTTTCGTACACCGATCCCGACGCGCCGGCCTGCGGCATGCTCGTATGGGATCTCATACGGGCGTTCGGCATCGAGCCGCCTCGGGAATCCGCGATCTGCTGCTATACGGCCCTCATGACGGACACGGGCCGTTTCCAATACCAGAACACGTCGGCCGAGGCGTTTCGCTACGCCATGGAGATGGTTCGGTGCGGCGCGAACCCGGCCGATGCCTCCCAGAACGTCTATCAGTCGCGCAGCGAGGCCTCGTTCGCGCTCGAGGCCGTCATGCTGTCGCGCCTTTTCAAGGATCCCTCGGGCCGTTGGGCGATATCCTTCGTCACGCGTGACGACATGGAACGCACGGGCGCCGTCAAGTCGGATACCGAAACCCTTATCGACACGGTTCGTTCGATGGCGGGCATCCAGGTCGCCTGCATTCTGCGGGAGCAGGATGGTGAGGTGCGCGGAAGCCTGCGCGCCAAGGGCGACGACGTGGACGTGTCCGTCCTCGCGCGCCGCATCGGCGGCGGCGGTCACAAGGCCGCGGCAGGCTTCACCTACAAGGGGACGCTCGACGAAGCCCTGAAGGATGTGCCGCGCCTGATCGATCGTCTGTTCGATAAAGGCGGGCTGGACTGACGCATGAAAAGGGGGCAAAGCGGGCTTTCGCTCGTCATCGGCATCGATAAGCCGCAGGGCATGTCGTCGCACGATGCGGTCAATCGTATCCGTCGCATGTTCGGCGAGCGCCGCGTAGGCCATATGGGCACGCTCGACCCCCTTGCGACAGGCGTGCTCGCCGTGTGCGTCGGCCCTGCGTCGCGCCTTGACGCGTACCTCACGAATCACGACAAAACGTACGAGGCGCGCATCGCGTTCGGCGCTCAGACCGATACGGACGATGCGGCGGGCGAGGTCATCCGCCAGGCCGCCGTCGCGCTCGAGCTCTCGGATGCGACGTTCGCGCAGGAATACCTCGCGTCCATCGTCGGTCCGCGCATGCAGATGCCGCCTGCCTATTCCGCCATCAAGAAAGACGGGGTGAAGGCATACGAGGCCGCGCGCCGAGGAAAAGCCGTCGAGCTCGAGGCTCGTCCTGTCGAGGTGCGTGCAGCCGAACTGCTGGCCATCGATACGGACGATGCGGGACGCGTCTTCTGGGATGTGCGCCTCGAAGTGTCGAAGGGCACGTATATCCGTTCGATCGCGCGGGATGCCGGACTCGAGCTCGGCAGCGCCGCCCACCTGTCCGCCTTGCGCCGTGTACGTGCGGGACGCCTGGGCATCGAAGCCTGCGTATCGCTCGAAGAAGCCGGGCGTTCAGGGATCGCGGCGGCATGCGATCCGGTCGATCTTCTGGGCTTTCCTGCGCTGGAGGTGGACGTGCGGATGGCCGAATCCATCAGATGCGGGCGTCCTCTTCCGCTCTCCGCGCTCGATCCCGATGCCGTGCATGCGCATGAGCTCGGCATGCGCTGCATCGTCTTTCGCGACGAGCTCGTCGCGCTCTATGAAACCGATCCGTTTCGTGGCCAGGCCCATCCTCGCTGCGTCTTTTCGCAAGGAGTATTTCGTGGCACCCATCGTTAATGCATCCGAAGCAGTCGAGCGCGGCCTGCTCTCCGGCGCATCCTGCGCCTTCGGCGTCTTCGACGGCGTGCATCTGGGACATAGGTTCCTTATCGACCAGGCTATCGAGACGGCGAGAAAATCGGGCGGCGCGGCCGTCGCGCTTACGTTCGACGTCGATCCCGACGAGCTCTTTCATGCCGATCGCTTGAAGAAGCTCATGGGAAACGAACGCCGTCTGCGCGCGCTTGCCGAAACGGGCGCCGACTACGTGGTCGTGCTCACGTTCACCGAGGACTTCGCCGCGCAGGCTCCCGCCGAATTCCTGGAAGCGACGTTCGGCGGCTGCGTGCCGTATGCGCTGCATATCGGCGCCGACTTCCGCTTCGGGGCGCGCGCGGCAGGCACGGTGGCCGATCTCGAGGCATGGGCTTCGGCCGGAGGCACGCGAATATGCGCGCATGAGCTCAAGGGGGCTGACGGCCGTCCGATCAGGGCGACGCGCATCCGCCTTCTGCTCGCCGATGGCCGCTGCGAAGATGCGGTCGCGCTCCTGGGCCATCCCTACGTTTTCGACGGCGAAGTGCGCAAGGGGCGCGGAGAAGGGGCCGACATGGGGTTCCGCACGGCGAACCTCGAGCTTCCCGCCATGCTTCAGACGCTCGGCGAAGGCGTGTACGCCGCCTGGGCCATGGTCGACGGCGCACGCTATCGCGCCGCGATGAGCGTCGGCGCTGCGCCGACCTTCGAGGCGGCAACGGCGACCTGCGAGGTCAACATCCTCGATTTCTCAGGCGATATCTACGGCGATTCGATCGAGGTCGAACCGGTTCGCTTCCTGCGTCCGATGATCAGGTTCTCGTCGGTCGACGAGCTTATCGCCACGGTCAAGGGGAACATCGCATGGGTGCGCGAGAATCTCGTGCGCGATTCGTTCGATGACGCAGATGAGCGCAAATCCTGAATATCGCAGGTAACGGTTAATCCACGCCTTCAGATGGTATACTCACAACTTGTGCATACAAGCTATGCAGGTACATCCGTCTGACAAGGAGGAATCCCGTGACTACAGCAGTCGCATGGATGGCCCCGATCTGCGCGCTCATCGGCATGGGCGTAGCGGGCTATCTGGCTCGTTGGGTCCTGAGCCAAGACCCGGGCCCTGATTCGATGAACAGCATCTCTCTGAAGATCCAGCAAGGGGCGAAGGCGTTTCTTCTGAGCGAGTACAAGCTGCTCATCATCTTCATGGCCGTCGTGGCCGTCGTCATGTGCCTTGCTCTGTCTCCGTGGACGGCTGCGGCATTCGTGACCGGCGGCGCGCTTTCCGCTGCGGCCGGCTATGTCGGCATGCATGTCGCTACGCGCGCCAACACGCGCACCGCGCATGCTGCCGAGGAATCCGTTGCCAAGGCCCTCAACATCAGCTTCAAGTCCGGCCTGACGATGGGCCTGTGCGTCGCGTCCTTCGCGCTGTTCGGCCTGTCCCTCTGGCTCATCCTTCTCGTCTTCGGCAACATCGACATGATCGATGTCATGCATGAGCATGTGGGCATGGTCGAAGGCTTCGCCACCGGCGCTTCCGCCGTGGCTCTCTTCGCCCGTGTCGGCGGCGGCATCTACACCAAGGCCGCCGATGTAGGCGCCGACCTGGTCGGCAAGGTCGAAGCAGGCATCCCCGAGGACGATCCCCGCAATCCCGCCACCATCGCCGACAACGTGGGCGACAACGTGGGCGACGTCGCCGGCATGGGCGCCGACCTGTTCGAGTCCTACACGGGCTCGATCATCGCGCCGACGATCCTCGCGGTCACCTTCGCATCGCTCGGATATTTCTCCGGCATCGACATGATCTGGGCCGTCGTGGTACCCGTCATGATCGCGTCCTGCGGTATCCTGACATCTGTCCTGGGCCTGTTCGCGGTGCGCACCAAGGAAGGCTCCGCTCTCGGCGCCGCCCTGAACCGCGGCACCTATCTCGCAGCCGTGCTCGAGGTCATCGCCATCCTCGCGATCTTCGTGCTGTGGAACGGCCAGTCCGTCGAAGGTCGGCCCATCTGGCTTTTCGGCTCCGTGATCTGCGGTCTGGTCGCCGGCCTTGCCATCGGCAAGACCACCGAGTACTTCACGTCCGACGAATACGCCCCGGTCAAGAAGATCGCCGAATCCTGCGAGACGGGCGCGGCCACCAATATCATCCAGGGCATCTCCACGGGCATGCTTTCCACGATCATCCCGATCGCCCTTGTCGCCTTCGCCATCATCGGCGCGTATATCTGCGGCAATATGGCCTTCCCGGGCGTTGACGTCTCGACGGGCGGCATCGCGGTCGGCCTGTTCGGCGTCGCCCTCGCGGCCACCGGCATGCTTTCCAACACCGCTATCACCATCGGCGTCGACGCGTACGGCCCCGTCGCCGACAACGCGGGCGGCATCGCCGAGATGGCCGGCCTGCCCGAGGAAGTGCGCGACCGCACCGACTCCCTCGATGCCGTCGGCAACACCACCGCCGCCATCGCCAAGGGCTTCGCCATCGCGTCCGCGGGCCTGTCTGCCATCTCGCTGTTCGTTTCCTACCAGGCGACCATGCATCATGCCTTCGTGGACTTCAGCCTGACGCTCACAGATCCGATGATCATTGCCGGCATCTTCGTCGGCGCCATGGTCCCGTTCATGTTCGCGGCTCTCACGATGGGCGCCGTGTCCGACGCGGCCCATGCCATGGTCGAAGAGGTTCGCCGCCAGTTCCGCGAGATCAAGGGCATCATGGAATACGAGGCCGAGCCCGAGTACGACAAGTGCGTGGCCATTTCCACCCAGTCCGCCCTGCATAAGATGATGCTTCCGGGCGTCCTTGCGGTCATCATCCCGATCGTCATCGGATGCATCGACCCGGCCATGCTCGGCGGTTTCCTCGCCGGCGCGGTTTCCACCGGCATGCTGCTCGCCATCTTCATGAGCAATGCCGGCGGCGCATGGGACAATGCGAAGAAGTACATCGAGAAGGGCGCCCATGGCGGCAAGGGTTCCGCTGCTCACAAGGCGGCCGTCGTCGGCGACACCGTCGGCGATCCTTTCAAGGACACGTCCGGCCCGTCGATGAACATCCTCATCAACCTGATGACCATCATCTCGCTGACGTTCTCGCCTCTGTTCATCGCCATCCAGACCATCATCTAGCCCGCCATCTTTCGGGGCGCCCATCCGCGCATCGTGGGGAGGCGCCCCGAGGATACGCGGCGCGTTTTCGCCGTATGGTAAAGTAGGCCTCGAATTTCGAGGTCTGCTTTTGTTTTTCGCATATCCGGCGCATCACGAGGAGGGTTCATGCGCTTCAACTATCTCAACTGGGTCATCGCCACCGCATTGATCCTAACGGTCTTTTCCGTCGCGATCATCGCGATCGGCTATCAGCCGCTTTCCCCGTTGCGGGCGCTTACGGTCGTGGCGCTTCTGGCGGTTGCCGGCGCCGCCTGGGTCGTAAAGCGCAGGAAGTCGGGCGAGCGCTAGTGCCGAGCATTCCCGAGGGAGACATCCGTCGCGTGCGCGAAGCGAGCGATCTGGTCGCCATCGTGGGCGATCGGGTCCAGCTGCGCCAGCGCGGACGTGATTTCTGGGGTTGCTGTCCGTTCCATAACGAGAAAACGCCCTCGTTCAAGGTCGACCCCACGACGCAGCTCTGGCATTGTTTCGGCTGCGGCGAGGGCGGCGACGTCATCTCGTTCGTCATGAAGATCGATGATCTGGGGTTCGCCGATGCGGTGCGCTTTCTGGCGCAGCGTGCGGGCATCCAGATCGCGGAAGATCCCAAGGCTGCGGCGTTTCGCGGAAAGAAAGCGCGCCTCAAGGAAGCGTGCGAGGCTGCGGCTGAGTTCTATCATCTTCAGCTCATGCGTTCGCGCGAGGACGGCGCCGCATCCGCGCGCGCCTATCTTGCATCGCGCGACATGGGGGGTTCCGTGCCGAATCGTTGGAACCTCGGATACGCTCCGGGATGCCAGTCTCTCGTGCGGCACCTGTCCGCCAAGGGCTTCGCATCCAAAGAGCTTATCGACGCTAACCTCGCGCTTGTGTCCAAGAAGGACGGACGTCTGCGCGACCGCTTCTACGAGCGCGTGATGTTTCCTATCCGCGATGCCGACGGAGACACCATCGCCTTCGGGGGGCGTGTCATAGGCAAGGGCGAGCCCAAGTATCTCAACACGCAGGAAACCCCGCTGTTCCATAAGTCCCGGGTGCTCTTCGGCCTGGACGTCGCCAAGGCGGCCATGGCATCGACCGGCATCGCCGTGATCGTCGAAGGCTACACCGATGTCATCATGCTGCATGAGTCCGGTGTGAAAAACGCGGTCGCCACGCTCGGCACGGCGCTCACGGTTCAGCACGTGCGGCAGCTTTCCCGCCATGCCAAGCAGCGCATCGTCTATCTTTTCGACGGCGACGAGGCGGGTCAGCGCGCCGCCGACCGCGCCGCACGGTTCATCGACGAGAGCATGCTTCCCGAAGCCGGGCGCAAGCAGGTCGGACTGTTCGCCTGCACTCTTCCCGACAACCTCGATCCGGCCGATTTCGTCTCGCAGCGCGGTGCAGACGAACTGCGGTCGCTCATAGATCGCGCGACGCCTCTGCTGCGCTATGCGATCGACCGCAAGCTCGCGCGCCGCGATCTGTCCGACTTCACGGAGAAAAGCAGTGCGCTGCCCGAGGTCATCGAATTGCTGGCTCCCATCAAGCATTCGCTGCTCGCACAGGAATACGCTACCTATCTGGCAGATCGTCTACAGGTCGATCCATCGGTCGTGACGGCGAAGCTCGCGGCGGCGAAGGTTTCCGCACCGGCAGGGGAGGAACCGGCGCCAATGCCCGTTCCTTCGGGAACAGGGGAGGGGGATGCGGCTGTTCCCGTCGCCGATCGAACGCTCGCCCCCCGCGATCGCGAGCGGTTGCGCATCGAGCGAGAATTCCTGTCGCTGTGCGCACGGCGTCCTCAGATCGGCATCGCCTATGCGGCATCGCTCGCATCGACGTCCTGGGCGAGTCGGCGGCATGCGGCCGTATCGGAAGCGCTCTTGAGCGTCCTTGCCGAGCATCCAGGCGCCCTGCCTGCTGAAATCATCGATGCGGTCGATGCGGCCTGCCCAGGTTCGCGATCGCTTCTGACGGCGGCGTCGCTCTACGATGACATGGAGCCCGCCGACCTGGCATGCTTTCTCACCGAGGAGCTTTCCCTGCGCGACCTCGAACGCACCATTCTGACGCTCACGAGCCAGCTTAAAAACGATGCGGATTTGTCCGAGGATGACTACGGGCTGCTCTATGCGAGCGTTGCGTCCATGCAGAAGGAGCTTGCCGAGCTGAGACGCCGGCACGTTCCCTTGAGAGGTGAATAGGCTTTTTCGCCGCGCGATTCTATGCTATATTAGCAAGCTGTATCTTTAGGTTCAAAGAACCTGTCTATGCGGCGAAAGGATTGCGTCTGTGGCTGCAGCAAAAGCTAAGAAAACCGAAGAGATGGATATCGAAGAAGGGGCTCTGAACGAAGAATCCCTCGGAGACGACCTTGCTGCGGAAGACGGCAAGGATGTCGACGCCAACCTCTCCGACGAGGAGCTTCTCGAGGGTATTCCCGAAAACGAGCTGAAAGCCGCATCCACGTCCGAAATCAACCTTCCCAAGCTTTCCTCTTCCCGTGCGTCCAAAGTGCGCCGCCGTTCGTCCGACAGCAGTTCCGCCGTCATGCTCACGGGCGATCCCGTCCGCATGTATCTGAAGGAAATCGGCAAGGTTCCGCTGCTGACGGCGGCCGAGGAAATCGACCTTGCCATGAAGATCGAAGCGGGCGTGGCCGCCACGGCCGAGCTTGAGCGTGCCGAAGACGAAGGTATCGAGCTCAACCGCCGCGACAAGCGTCGCCTGACGCGCGTCGAGGCCGTCGGCCTTGATGCCAAGCAGCAGCTCATCGAGGCCAACCTGCGTCTCGTCGTATCCATCGCCAAGCGCTATGTCGGCCGTGGCATGCTGTTCCTGGACCTTATCCAGGAGGGCAACCTCGGTTTGATCCGCGCGGTCGAGAAGTTCGATTACACGAAGGGCTTCAAGTTCTCCACGTACGCCACCTGGTGGATTCGCCAGGCCATCACGCGTGCCATCGCCGACCAGGCCCGCACGATCCGCATTCCGGTGCATATGGTCGAGACCATCAACAAGCTCGTGCGCATTCAGCGCCAGCTCCTGCAGGATCTCAACCGCGATCCTACTCCCGAGGAAATCGGCGAGAAGATGGGGCTTTCGGCCGAGCGCGTGCGCGAGATTCAGAAGATCAGCCAGGAGCCGGTGTCTCTGGAAACGCCTATCGGCGAAGAAGAGGACAGCCAACTGGGCGATTTCATAGAAGACGATTCCGCGGTCGTGCCTCCCGATGCAGCCAGCTTCTCCATGCTTCAGGAGCAGCTCTCCAAGGTGCTCGACGGCCTTGCTGAACGCGAGCGCAAGGTCATCAGCCTGCGTTTCGGGCTTGAGGACGGCCATCCGCACACGCTTGAAGAGGTCGGACGTGAATTCGGCGTCACACGCGAGCGCATCCGTCAGATCGAGAGCAAAACGCTTGCGAAGCTGCGGCATCCGAGCCGTTCCTCCAAGCTGAAGGATTATCTGGAGGACTGAGCATCGAAGTCCGTGCCTTGCGGTACAATGCTGAATCGCCGCAAAGGCGGCTGCATTCGGGCCTATAGCTCAATGGTGGAGCAGAGGACTCATAATCCTTTGGTTGCAGGTTCGAGCCCTGCTGGGCCCACCACGAATCGAACAGGGGAGATGTCATGTTGCAGGCATCTTCCCTTTGTCGTTCCGACGCTTGTTCGGATGCGCTTCGGGGTGCGCGTCCGCCTTGGAGTTCACGTTCGCCTTGGAGCGGGTGTCCGCTTCGGGGCTCGCATTCGCTTTCAGTCACTCTGGAGTTAGCATCCGCTTCTAAGTTCACGGCTACCTGCAGTCACTCTGGAGTTCATATCCGTTTCGGAGTTCACGGCCACCTCAGGGCGCACATTCGCCTCGGTGCTCGCGTTCATCCCGGAATGCACGTTCGTTTGGGTTTTATACGGGATCCGGGTTCGGTCGAGCGGTTGGACATGCGATAGTCCCCGGATGCTAGGTCTAGTTGAGCTGTCGAACATGCGCTAGTCCGGATACAGTTCGGGTTCTAGATTCGCCGGACGATCGGGTGCCCGCATCGAGTATCTGTATCGGGCGCCCGTATCGAGTGCCTGTCAAAAATTCGACGCTTAGGGGGATTTTGCAAGTCGAAACCTCCCGCACTGCCAGAATTTCTGAGGTTAGGGGGTATCGCTCCGAGACGCATGAAATACGGCATTCCATGAAACACGCTCGACCTGGGGAAACGCAACGATCAGAAAAGCAACCGGCGTCGATCGAGCTGAAATCCGCACAAACGTGCTTGCAAAATCCCCCTAAGCGTCGATATTTTGTCAATGACGCGGCATTTACGATAGAGGCATCAGCACCATCAAAGCGATGACCCGCATTTCTGCGATACCCATAACGTTTCCTTCGAGCTCTTCGCTTTGCGCATATGCGTCTGTCAGGTTGTCAGGGGAGGTTTTGCGGCGCGCACGAATCGATCGCGATCGAAGGGCGGATGATATCCAGGAGGTGCAGCTCGATCGTGACCATATGCACGATGGCCGCCCTTCGGCGAAGACCAGGGAAAGGGCGGAGATAAAGAAAAACCCGCCGAAGCGGGTTTGGATTCGAATGGCTCCTCGGGTAGGATTCGAACCTACAACCTATCGGTTAACAGCCGAGTGCTCTGCCGTTGAGCTACCGAGGAATATGGTGGGCGTTACAAGATTTGAACTTGTGACCTCTTCCGTGTGAAGGAAGCGCTCTCCCCCTGAGCCAAACGCCCACGTTCACGCCCAATGGGGTTTCGCAAGGCGCGATAAGAGATTGTAGCAATCCGGCCTATGCGGTACAAGTACTTTTTTCGTTCGGCATCATTCTCTCCAATCCAGCGAATGCGCCGTCGTGCGAGCGCTTGCAAGCTATTGCGCATGCCGCTACGAATGGCCCGATCTACGTCCTATGACGGGCACCGGGTCTCTTGCCTGCACGACGGCACATTCATTTCCGCGGGCGGAAAGCAGATGGCGATCGGATGTCGAAGGGGATGCGTTCGAGCGGTAGATCCCGCTCGATGCAGGGCTTCGCAGCCTTCGAGCAGCGAAGCGCATGCGTCGTGTCCGCAACAATCGTCTGCGAATTCCTTGACCTTGCCGATGCGCTGTTGAAAGCGTATGCGGATGTGGCATTATGGCAGGCACGAATAAAACGTCGAACGCATTTCAAACGCATAAGGACGCTCGATCATGCCGCATCATCATCGCGGGGCGCACGCGGCCCCTTCATACGACGGTCCTGCCGCCGCCATGGAATCCGTCGCCCCGCGTCCTTCGCGCGGCGCCCATGCCGCGCCCGATGCCGACTTCTTAACCGATCGGGCATCGAGCTTCGTTCCTCAGTCCACGGCGCAGGAGCGCCGCGGACCGAAGCCTGCGGTCGTCGCGGCCATCGTCGCCATCGCGATCATCCTGATCGCCTATGTCATAGGCGCCTTCTATTTCTCGACGCATTTCTTCCCGCGCACCACCATGGGCTCGCTCGACGTGTCCGGCATGTCGCAAGTCGAAGCGCAACAGGTCGTCGAAGATGCCGAGAAGACCTATACGCTCTCCGTGAGCGGCATGGGGCTTTCCTTCAGCATGACGCCGTCCGACGGCGGCATGGGGGTCGATCCCGCCGATGTCGTGTCCAATGCGCTCGCGCAGGAACGCGCCCTTCTGTGGCCGATCGCGATTCTCCGCAGCCATGATGTGACCGATGCGCTCGTGGCTACCGTCGACGGCGGCAAACTGGGCGATTTCATCGAATCCAAGGTGGATGCCTACAACGCCTCGCAGACGCCTTCCGCCGACGCGTATGTGGCCTACGATTCCAGCAAGAAGTCATTTGCCGTCATGCCTGAAACCTACGGCACGCAGATGTCATCCGACGCCGTCATCGCCAAGGCGGCCTCTGCCATCGGGTCGTTCGAAGGCGAGGTCAAGCTGGACGACGACGACCTGATCAAGCCCGAGGTACGTTCCGACGACAAAGGCTTGGCCGCGTCCGCCAAGAGCGCGAACGATCTTCTAGGTGCCGAGGGAGACATCGTGTTCGGCACCACCGGCGTGAAGGTCGCCACCATCGATGCCGACATCGTGTCCCAGTTCGTGGTCTTCGGAAGCGACGGCACCGCGTCCATCGACAACGATGCGGTCTCCGCATGGGTCTCCGATTTCGCGAGCTCGCTTTCCACCGTGGGCACGACGCGCACGTTCACGCGCGGCGACGGCGAGAGCGTCACGGCGTCGGGAGGCGATTACGGATGGGCGGTCAGCTCCGATGCCGCGGCCGAAGCCATCGAGGAATTCATCCTGGATAAGTCGCGCGGGCAGCTTACGCTTGACGCGACGCAGTCGGGGAACGGCTATGTCTCGGCGAATCAGGATTGGGGCGCCTATGTGGACGTCGACCTGACCGAGCAGCATGCGCGCTACTACGACGCGAAGGGCGATCTGCAGTGGGAATCCGACTTCATATCGGGAAGCCCTAAGCATTCCACGCCGACCGGCATCTACTATCTCAAGGCGCTGCAGCGCCACCAGACGCTCATCGGCAAGCCCGATCCCGAGACGAAGAAGCCCGAATACGAGACCCCGGTCGACTACTGGATGCCGTTCATCGGCAACGCCGTCGGCTTCCACGACGCCCCCTGGCAGTCCTCCGCGGCCTTCGCCGATCCGGCGGGGTACACCTACACCGGAAGCCACGGCTGCATCAATCTACCGCCTGACAAGGCGAAAGACCTTTTCGGTATCCTCAAGGTGGGCGATGCCGTGGTGGTGCACTCCTAAATGATCCTGCAGATCGAACGCATCACCAAGAGCTTCGGGGGACGCACGCTGTTTTCCGATGCGTCGTTCGGCGTGGAGGCGCATGATCGCCTTGCCCTGGTCGGGCCCAACGGCGCAGGCAAGACCACGATGCTCAACATCGTCATCGGCACCGAAGAGCCGGATGAAGGCCAGGTCGTGCTTGCGCACGGTGCACGCATCGGCTATCTGCGTCAGGAAGCCATCGAGATGGGGGAGGCGCCTATCTTCGATGAGGTCGTATCCAGCCAGAAAGAGCTTCTGGATGCCGAGCGCCGCGTGCATGAGCTGGAGTCGGCGCTCGGAGACGCGCCTACGCAGGCGCAGCTGGATGCCGCCGGCCGCGCGCGGGAACGCTACGAGGCGCTCGGCGGCTATTCGTTCCGCTCCACCGTGCGCAGCGTCATGTTCGGCCTGGGTTTCAAAGAAGACGACCTGCAGCGCCTCACGACGGAGTTCTCCGGCGGCTGGCAGATGCGCGTCGCGCTGGCGAAGCTGCTCGTGCGTAAGCCTGAAGTGCTGCTGTTGGACGAGCCGACCAATCACCTCGACCTCGAGAGCGTCAAATGGCTCGAGAAATTCCTGCGCGCCTACGACGGCGCCGTCATCGTGGTGTCGCACGACCGGGCCTTCATGGACAACATGGTCGACCGCGTGGCGGAAATCGATGCGGGCCAGCTGCGCCTGTATCGCGGCAATTACAGTTCCTATCTGCGTCAGCGTGAAGAATGGCTCGTGCGGCTCGAGCAGGAGGCCGCCGCCCAGGCCGAAGAACGCGCCAAGATGGAGGCCTTCATCGAACGCTTCCGCTACAAGCCCACCAAGGCGCGCCAGGTGCAAGAGCGCATACGCAAGCTCGAGAAGATGCCGCGGATCGCAGTGCCGCAGAAGAAGAAAGCGGTGCATTTCAACTTCGTCCAGCCGCCTCGCACGGGTGACATGGTCGTACGCCTTGAAGATGTGACCAAGCATTTCGGCGAGAAACGTGTTTACGACGGACTCGATCTGACGTTCTATCGCGGCGAAAAGGTCGCATTCGTCGGTCCGAACGGCGCCGGCAAGTCCACGTTGCTCAAGATGATCGCCGGCGTGCTGTCGCCCGATGCGGGCCGCGTGTCGTACGGCACGAACGTCTCCATGACCTATTACGCGCAGCATCAGCTCGAAGAGCTGCATCCGGGCAACACCGTGTTCCAGGAACTCGACAAGGTCGCGCCCGGTTGGACGATGAGCCAGGTCCGCACGTTGCTCGGCTCGTTCCTCTTCATCGGCGACGACGTGGACAAGCGCGTGAGCGTGCTGTCGGGCGGCGAGAAAAGCCGTCTTGCCCTGGCGAAGATGCTCGTGGCGCCGCGCCCTCTGCTGTGCTTGGACGAACCCACCAATCACCTGGATATCGCGAGCACCGACATTCTCGAGCAGGCGCTCACGTCGTTCGAGGGCACGATCGCGCTTATCACGCACGACCGTCATCTCATCCGAAGCGTCGCGAACCGTATCGTCGAAGTCACGCCGGGCAAGGTCACCGTGTTCGACGGCGACTACGACTACTATCTCTATAAAACCGGCCAGACCGAAGACGACGTGGATGCGAAGGCGCCCGCAGCGTCGGGCGTCGGCGGGAAGATGCCGGCCTCGGGGGCGTTTCCCCCGTCGTCGGGCGCGGACGCTTCCAGGAAGGCATCGGCCGAGAAAGAAGCTTCGTCGAAGGGGCCGGCCGCCGCAGGTTCCAAGGCGCAGGGGAATTCCGTGCAGCTCACGGCTCCGCGCGCGAGCGCTCCCAAGACCAAGGAGCAGAAGCGTCGCGAAGCCGAGGCCCGCAATCGCGCCTATGCCGCGCTCAAGCATCATCGGCGCCGCATCGCCGAGCTCGATGAGCAAATGGCCGCCGACGATGCGCGCCTGAGCCAGCTGCTCGCGCTCATGGCCGATCCCGATTTCTACATCAACGAGGACGAGTCGAGCGACGCTATCGCCGAGCATGCAACCATCAAGAAACGCATGGCCGCCAACGAGGAGGAATGGCTGACGCTCACGGCGGAGCTTGAGGAGGAGATGGCCCGTCAGGCCGGCGCATGATGCGCCGAGCGCGGATAGGAGGGGCGCCGTCCCTTGTCCATCCCGCGTCTTTTCCGCCCATCCGTACGAACTCATGAGAGAATAGCGGCGTTGCGACCTTCGCCGCCGATAGGAGCAAGAGCTTGAACCAGATCGCCTATATCGTCATCAGCATACTCTGCTTCGTGCCGGCCATCATCCTGCACGAATGCGCCCATGGCTTCGTGGCCTCGCTTCTCGGCGACCCGACCGCGAAGAATTCGGGTCGCCTGACCCTCAATCCCATCAAGCATATCGATCCGTTCGGCACCGTCGTGCTGCCGCTTATCCTGGCGCTCTCGGGGATGCCGGTTTTCGGCTATGCGAAGCCCGTTCCGTACAATCCGCGCCACTTCAAGAATATCCGCGCCGGCGAGGCCTTGGTCGGATTGGCAGGTCCGACGGCCAACCTCCTGCTCGCGCTCGCTGCCGCCCTCATCGCATGGGTCCTTTGGCCTTTCGCGAACGGCCTCGTGATGTCGAACGTCGTCTTCGCGTATTTCTACCTGAGCTTCCTGCCGCTGTTCGCGCTTGTGAATCTCTACCTGATGTTCTTCAACCTCATCCCCGTGCCGCCTCTCGACGGCGCGAGCGTGATCGCGCTTTTCCTCCCCGCCAAAGCGCTGCCGGCCTATTATCGCGTGCAGCAGTATGCGCTGCCGGGGCTCATGATCCTGCTCATCGGCCTTCCGTATTTCCTGCACGTCAACCCGATCGGCATCTACCTGAATTTCACGGCCGTGGGCCTTGCCAACCTGCTGTTTCCGTTCGCGGTCGCATAAGGGGCCTTCCATGTCGTACCGCGTTCGCCTGGATAGCTTCGAAGGTCCTTTCGACCTGCTGCTGTATCTCGTATCGTCGCAACGCGTCGACATCGCATCCATCTCGGTGTCGGAGATCGTCGACCAGTACCTCGCCTACGTCGAGCGCCTCGAGGAGCTCGACCTCGAGGTCGCAAGCGATTTTCTGCTGGTCGCATCCACGCTTCTGAACATCAAGGCGGCTTCCTTGCTGCCCTCGGACGAAGGCCGCGACGGCATGGACGACGATTTGGAGGATCTGTCCCCGAGCGAGGCGCGCGATCTTCTGATCGAACGTCTCATTTCGTACAAGACGTACAAGAACGCATCCGTCGCGCTGTCCCGCCGGTTCGAGGCGCAGGGACGCATCCATCCGCGCACGGCGGGTCCCGATCCCGAATTCCTCGGGCTCATGCCCGACTTCCTGCGCGATGTGGGGCTCGACGAGCTCGCGGTGCTCTGCGCGACGAGCATGGCGCGTCGGGAGATCGTGCTGCTCGAAAGCGAGCACATCGCCGCCCGCCCGGTGCCTCTGGAGCCGCGCATCCGCGCCTTCCATCGCCGCATGAGCCTTGAGAAGCACCTCCGATTCTCGGATCTCATCGCCGATGCGCCGTCGCTGCCGGTGCGCGTGGTAAGCTTCCTGGCCATCCTCGAGCTCTATAAGCAGAACATGGTCAGGCTGATGCAGGACGAGCCGCTCGGCGACATCGCTGTCGACTTCGTCGAGGATTCCGGCGCGCTCGTGCTGGACGGCCTGGATGAAGAAGAAGGGGAGAGGGCATGACGGAATACGAGATGAGCGCGGAAGACGTGATCGGCGCCTGCGAGGCCATGCTCTTCGTGACCGACGAGGCGCTAAGCGCGCTGTCCATTTCGGAGATGCTCGGCATCGCGCCTGCGCGCGTCCAGGCCGCGCTCGACGAGCTGCGCCGACGCCTGGAGGCGCGCGACGCCGGCATCCAGCTTCGCGAGGCCGCGGGAGGTTGGCGCCTGTTCACGCATCCCCGCTATCACGATCTGATCGAACGCTACGTCATCTCCTGGGATACGCGTCGCCTGTCACAGGCCGCCTTGGAGACGCTTTCGGTCGTCGCCTACAATCAGCCCGTCACGCGCGCGGCGGTCGCCGGCGTTCGCGGCGTGAACTCGGACAGCGCTATCAGCTCCCTTCTCGAAAAGGGGCTTGTGCGCGAGGCGGGGCGTGAAGACAGCCCCGGCCAGCCTATCCTCTACGCCACCACGAAACGATTCCTCGAGCATTTCGGCCTGCGCACCTTGGCCGATCTTCCCGATCTTGAATCGTTCGCCCCCGACGAGGAAAGCCGCGCGCTCATCCGCGAGCGCCTGGGCCTCACGCGCTCCGAGGCCGTCGTTGCCGTCGAAGCCTTCGACGACGGCGATCTCGAGCTCGATCTTGCCGACGACATCCTCGATCTGCGCCGCGGCATCGAAGGAGACGAACGCGATGGGCGATGATCAGCGCGACGATGCGTCGAACGCGCCGCGCATCGTTCCCATGCGCGTGCAGAAGTTCCTGGCGCGCGCCGGCGTTGCGAGCCGACGCGGCAGCGAGAACCTGATGACGACCGGACGCGTGAGCGTCAACGGGCGCGTCGTGACGGAGCTTGGCAGCAAGGTCGATCCGAGATGCGATGTCGTGCGCGTGGACGGGCATGTCGTGCATCTGTCCGACGGTTCGACGACGCTCATGCTCAATAAGCCCGCCGGTTATATCACGACGATGTCCGATCCCTTCGGGCGGGCCTGCGTCGCCGGACTTGTGCCCATCGACGCGTATCCCGGGCTCTTCCCGATCGGCCGCCTCGACGCCGACACCACGGGTATCCTGCTTTTTTCGACCGACGGCGAGCTGGGAAACGGGCTTTTGCATCCGCGTAAGCATGTGGATAAGACCTATCAGGCTCTCGTGGAGGGCAGCGTCTCCGAAGAAGAGCTTGAGCGTTTGCGTTCGGGCGTGGAACTCGAAGACGGCATGACCGCGCCGGCCGAAGCGCGCCTGATCTGCGTATCCGAGGACGAAAGCCGCTTGGACATCACGATCCATGAAGGCAGGAAGCGTCAGGTCAGGCGCATGTGCGCTACGGTCGGACATCCGGTCGTGACGCTGCATAGGTCGCGGTTCGGCCCGTTGGTCCTAGGCGATCTTCCCGAAGGCTCCTGGCGCATGCTCAGCGGTTCCGAAGTCGCGGCTCTGCACGCCGCCGCGAGGACGTGACGGCGGGCGTGCCTGAGTCCGGCTCGGCCGGCCGTATGGGGTAGAATCGTTGACGATGCACGGCGCGTCCGAAGGAGATGCATGCGATATGAGCGAATCCGTTGTCATACGACCTCTTGAAAAGCCTCTCAGGGGAAGCATCCGCGTGCCGGGCGACAAGAGCATCTCGCATCGGGCCGTGCTCCTTTCGGCCATGGCCGAAGGAACCTCCCAGATTCGCGGCGTGCTCGATTCCGACGACGTGCGATCGTCCATCCGCGTGGTCCAACAGCTCGGAGCGCAGGTGAATCTGCAGATTATGCCCGACGGAAGCCTGGAGGGCGCCATCACCGGATGGGGGTCGAAGGGGCCGAGTCAGCCCGACGCTCCGCTTGACTGCGGGAATTCCGGCACGACGGCGCGTCTTCTCATGGGCATCCTGGCCCCATGGGGCATCGAGGCCGAACTGACCGGCGACGAATCGCTCGCGCGACGTCCTATGCAGCGCGTCATGACGCCGCTTTCACGCATGGGCGCGCGCTTTTCCCCTCAGGATGCGCAGACGCTGCCCATCACCGAGCGGGGAACCGGGCGCCTCGATCCCATCACGTACGAAACGCCGGTTGCTTCCGCCCAGCTGAAGACCGCCGTTCTTCTTGCGGGGCTTTCCGCCGACGGTGAGACGCGCGTCATCGAGCCCGCGCCTTCGCGCAACCATACCGAGCTCATGCTCCCTGCATTCGGCACCGAAACCACGGCCGCCACGCGCGTGGCGAGCGTCAAGGGCCCGGTCACGCTGCGTGCGACCGACGTTGTCGTTCCGGGAGATCCGTCCTCCGCGGCCTTCCTCCTCTGCGCGGCCGCTCTTTGCCCAGGCAGCGCCATTCAGGTCGAGGGCGTTTCGCTCAATCCCGCGCGCATCGGATTCCTGCGCACGCTCGAGCATATGGGCGTCAACGCGTCGCGTCGGTCCGACGGCGCAAAAGGCAAGGAGCTTTCCGGCATCCTGTCGGTCGAATACTGCGATCGCCTCCACGGATGCGAGGTTCCGGCCGAGAAGATCGCGACGGTCATCGACGAGGTCCCGATCCTCGCTCTGGTCGCGGCGCATGCGAAGGGCGTCACGGTCTTTCGGGGAGCCGATGAGCTGCGTGTGAAGGAGACCGATCGCGCTGCTGCCGTCATCGAGGGCCTTGCGCTCATGGGCATCGATGCATGGATGGACGGAAGCGATCTGTTCATCGAAGGAGATCCGATGCTCTCGACCCCCGCCGGCCTGCGCTTCGACGCGAAGGGCGATCATCGTCTTGCCATGACGTGGGCGGTCGCCGGTCTTTGCGGAGCGGACCCTATCGAGATCCAGGGATTCGACGCGGTTTCCGTCAGTTATCCGGGATTCCTCGACGATATTCGAATGCTTGCGCGCTAGACGCGCACGGATGCGGCCTGCGCCGCCAAGGAAGGATAGGCATGATCATCGCCATCGACGGCCCGTCAGGGGCGGGGAAGTCCACGGTCGCGAAGGCCGTGGCCAAGCGCCTTGGCTTCAACTGCCTGGATACGGGTGCAATGTTTCGCGCGGTCGCGTGGCAGGCGCTCGAGGACGGCGCTTCGCTCGACGACGCTGAAGCGCTCGGGGCCATCGCCCGGACGCATCCCGTATCGTTCACGCACGAGCCGGGCGATCCGTCTCCGGCTCAGGTCCTGATGGATGGCATGGACGTTACGAGCGCCATTCGCACGGCGCGTATCGATCGGTCCGTTTCGGCTGTATCAGCGCATCCGAGCGTGCGCGCGGCGCTTCTCGATCAGCAGCGTCGCATCGCTTCCGAAGGGGACTACGTCATCGAGGGTCGCGACATCGGCACCGTCGTTTTTCCGAATGCCGAGGTCAAGGTTTTCCTTACCGCGAGCGATGAAGCGCGCGCCCGGCGCCGTGCAGCCCAAAACGAAGCCCGCGGCATCGGTTCGACCGACCTTGCCGAGGTGCTCGTCGATATCCGCATGCGCGACGAGGCCGACGAGAGCCGCGCTGCGGCGCCTCTCGTCCAAGCCGACGACGCCGTTGCCGTCGATTCGAGCGATATCTCCGTCGACGAGGTCATCGATCGCATCTGCGCGCTTGCCGCCGAACGCGGCTCCAAGGCGTAAGGCGGGGCCATGCTGTCAAGCCAGGACATGTGGGATATGCCCTTCTCCCTTCCGTTGGCCGATGTCGCTGCGAGAGAGGGCGATGCATCCGAAGGCCGGCCGCGCACGGTCACGCATTGGGCGGCCCATATCTGCTATGCGATCATCGCGTTCGTCTTCAAGATCGCGTTTCGCTATTCGACGGTCGGCCTTGGGAATCTGCGCCGTCTGCACGGTGTGAGCGGGGCCGTCGTCGCGTGCGCGCATTTCTCGTACCTGGATCCGGCGTTCCTCTGGATCACGGCGCGGCCGAAGCAATGGATTCGATTCATGGCGCGCGACACGATATTCGGCAATGCCCATGGCTTGGCCGGCCAGGTCGTCTCGCGTGCAGCAGGCTTTCCCGTCAAACGCGACGCGGCCGATCGCGTGGCCATCAAGCGTGCGGCCGCCATGCTCAAACGCGGCGAGATCGTCGGCATCTTTCCCGAGGGGACGCGGCGCGGCGGCAAGGGGTCGGCTCGGATCTCCCTGCACAACGGAGCCGCGTTCATCGCACGCATGGGCAAGGCGCCCCTCGTGCCGGCTGCCGTTCGCAATGTCGATCTCATCTCGCCCAAGGGCTCGAAGCTCCCGCATTTTCCCAAGGTGACGGTCGTGTATGGCGCACCTGTCCATCTTGAGGACTTCGACTTCATTCCCAAAGACGAGCGTCTCGATGCCGTATCGTGGTACGTGATGCGGGAATGCCATGCGCTCAAAGCCGACGTCGATCGTGAATCGGTGGATATGCATGCGCTGTTCCCGGCATCCAAGGATTATTCCGCAGAGTTCGCCGGTCGCGACATGGCCCGCCGCGTCGCATAGGTCGTGAAGGACGAGATTTCACGGATGCGGGGCATCTCAGCCGCGCATCGCGCGCCTCGATATGGTTGCAGGCGCCCACGAATCGAAAGGGAATCGGGTATGAAGGTGGTCAGAGCCGAACATGCCGGCGTCTGCTATGGCGTCGAACGCGCGCTTGATATGGTGCGTGATGCCATGGACGGCGACGAGGACGTCTTCACGATCGGTCCGCTCATCCATAATCCCCGTGTCGTGGCGCAGCTGAAGGATCACGGCGTGGAATCCATCGAAGGTCCCGCCGACGTGGATCACGGCATCGTGGTCTTGCGTACGCACGGCGTCGAGCCGAGCGTCGTGGAGGAGCTGGACGAGCGCGGCCTGTCGAGCATCGATGCCACCTGCCCTCATGTGTCGCGCGCCCAGAAGGCCGCCGCCGATTTCGCCGCGCAGGGAATGACCGTGCTCGTCATCGGGCGTGCGTCGCATCCCGAGGTCAGGGGCATATGCGCGCATGCCGCGGGTTCGGCCGTCGTCGTGGCCGACGCCTCCGAGATTCCTGCGGACATCGCGGGTCCGGTCGGCATCGTCGTGCAGACGACCGAGAACAAGTCGAAGCTCGACGAGGTGGTCGCCGACCTGCGCGGGCGGGGTATCGAACCTGTGGTGAAGAACACGATCTGCTCCGCTACGCGCAAGCGCCAGGATGCCGCCGCCGATTTGGCGGACAAGGTCGATGCGCTCGTGGTCATCGGAGGAAAGAACTCGTCGAATACGACGCATCTCTTCGAGATCTGCCGCGCGCACTGTTCGCGTTCCTACCACATCGAAACGGAGGACGAGATCGATCCGGCCTGGTTCGACGGTGTGGAGGCCGTCGGTGTGACGGCGGGGGCCTCCACTCCCGACGAGCAGATCGAGGCCGTGGTCGCTCGCATCGAATCCCTGTAAGGTTTCAGACGAAGGCTTGAGCGATCATGTCCTTTTGGAATGTCCGAAGATGCGTCGCCTTTCCTTATCGTGTTTCATGAGTTCATCCAGAACTTATTGATGAGTTCTCCTCTGCTCGTGCAGTCGGTCTTCTTGAATATGTTATGGATATGCGTCTTGACCGTTCCCAATGCGAGCTGGAGTTCATTTGCGATGTTCTGGTTATCGCGACTTTCCACCACCAGCCGCATGATCTCCTCTTCTCTCTGCGTAAGGCCGTATTTTTCAGAAAAGAAACTGAGCGTCTCGTCTTCGTCGATAGCTTCGGTATTTTTCTGGGATCGACCCATTGAAAACGCTCTTAAGGTCTTGATCGAGGCGTACATGAGGAAGCCGGCTCCTGTCGTGGCAAGCAAGGATTCGGAGATGTTTCGACGATAAAGGACCTCGGCGAAAGGAAGATTCGTCGCATCGACGCTCAACGTCAGCATGACAAGAGTATCTTCAACCAACGTGAGCAGGATGAAGAGCGTGACTATGGTGAATTGCAGGCGTCTTCTCTCGTATCGTTTCTTCGTAGGGCCGTCCGGGGCTTTCATGTAGTTTGCGAGGCAGAATAAGACAATTGCCATGAGAAAGATCTGACGCATCGAATAGATGAACCATTTTTTAAGTCGATCGTCTATGTCGGGAACGAGGCATACGGTGACGCAGGCGACAAGGAATATGGCGATGGGAATCCATCTGAGAACCCTGTTTTCAGAATCGTAGTATTCGATGACGGCGATCATAAGGGATTCGCACATAACCGCACCAATTGCTATTCGCAGAAGCGGATCTTCCATGCTCGAGAACATTTCAGCTCGAAAAGGTATGTTTTGATTCAAGAATTCCCGGTACAGAATCACGATTTGCTCTATGGCATACCCGAATGTCAGGATAGAGAGGAACGCCGCCATCCTCTTTCCCGAGACGATATACGAGGAAATGCTGAAAGCGCTTGCTATGCTCGCTACGACGATAAGGGATGCGGTGATCGAGAATTCAAGCGTCGCCATGGAATCCTCCTGTCCGTGCATCGACGGTGCAGTGCATGAAAACAGTGCGCTTGCAGAAAATCGGGGGATTCATCATTCAAGGACAGAAGAACCCTTCGCTCATGCAGAACGCGAACCTATATAGACACTTGGATCGTAAGCCAAGCGCAGCGATTCGCTATTAACGGATTCGGTCGAGCGGTGCCTCTAATCAGGTTTATCCGAGTTTATCTGCCGCGTCGCCGCATTATTAGGCAAGTTTACCTGGGAAATCAACCACATTCCATCTTTGTGCGCCTACAAGCTGCGCCTATCTTCCGAGGCGTTGAGCCACGCTTGCTGTAGAAGCTGGCATTTTCGAAAGGAGATGGACATGTCAAGCGCGTTCAGGTATCCAGGAGAATTCGAACCGCAGACCGATGTTTTCGTCGAGTGGCTTCCGTACGCCGAGCCGATCAAAGGCTACGATGCGCTCGAGCCTGCCGTCGAAGTCGTGCGTAACCTGCTCGACGAGGTGAAAATCCACATTAATTGCTGTCCATATGTGGAAGGTCTCAAGGAATCGTGCGTCAAGGCGCTTGAAACCGCCGGGATCGACGTGGATCGAATCGATTTCACGGCATTCAACGAGGATCCGAACTCGTTCTACTTCCGAGACAACGGCCCCAATGTCATGGTCAACGACGAAGGCGAGACGTTGGCGGTGAATCCGAGCTGGAGCTTCTACGGACGCTACGAGAAGAACGAGGGCTTGCGCGATTGCTCTCGTAAAATTGGCGTGCAAGCCGCTATTGAGCTGGGTTGCTACGATATCGTGAGCTCTGACCTGGTTTCTGAAGGAGGCGATCGCGAATTCAACGGCGCCGGTGTTTTGATCGCCATTGAAGACACTGAAGTTCGCAAGCGCAATCCTGAATACAGCAAAGAGCAAATCGAAGAAGCATATAAGAAGCTCTGGAACGTCGGGAAGATCATCTGGTTGCCTCAACCTATGGTTGATGACGATGATTTCCGCATTGCCCCACTTGACTACAAGGCGGACGGAACTCCCGTCGTTGGATCGAGCTTCGCCGCCCATAGCGACGAAATGTGTCGCTTTATCGGCAGAAATAAAATCTTGCTCGCCGAAGTCACCGAGGAAGAGGCTGCGTCCAGCCCGGTTTCGAAGGAGAACAAGCGTCGTCTTGATGCATGCTATGAGATTCTGCGCAATGAAACCGATCTCGAGGGAAACCCGTTCGAAATCATCCGCATTCCAACCTCGGCTCATATTGAGTATATCCAGAGTCCCGGAGATGATCTGTACGACTACTATCACGAGCTTGTCGGCGACGCCTTCATGGATGGCACTCCCTGGCCGGAAGGACGCGACCTGCATCTGTTCGCCGCAACGAGTTACTGCAATTTCCTAGTCTGCAACGGTGTGGTTTTGGGCCAGCGCTATTGGCGCGAAGGGATGGACCGGGCTGTCAAGGAAAAAGACGAGCAAGCCGAAGCGGTGCTCAACCGATGCTTCCCCGATCGCAAGGTCGTCATGATCAACAGCCTTGCCTTGAACATGGCAGGTGGCGGCGTGCATTGCTGGACCAAGAACGTCTTCGTTCCCGCGAATGCGCAGTAGCGAACCTCCCAACGTATCGAGCCGTCACATTTCTATGAAAGGAACGATCATGCGCAATACTCTTCGTGGCCAGGATTTCATCAACTTGCGTGACCTTACGCCCGACCAGTTCCGCTATCTGCTTGATCTGGCGCATACCCTGAAGGCCGAGAAGCGCGCCGGCGTCGATCAGCGTCGTTTCGTGGGGAAGAACGTCATGGCTCAGTTCGAATGGAGCTCAACGCGTACCCGCTGCGCGTTCGAGACCTCGTGCAACGATCTGGGAATCGGTTTTACGTACTTGTCTAACTCCCATGTTGGAGTGCAAGAGACGGTAAAGGATACCATCCGTGTGTTTTCCGAGATGTATGACGCTATCGTTTGGCGTTCGCAGGGTCCCGAGAGGTTCATGTACGAAATCGCCGAATATGCCGACATCCCCGTTATCAATGCCTTGACTACCGAGGACCATCCCACGCAGATGCTTGCCGACGCCATGACGCTCGAGGAGTTGTGGGGCGGTGCCGGTTCCTGCAAGGGTAAGAAGATGGCCTATCTCGGAGCTGCGGCTATCGAGCCTCTATGGTATGGCCGCATGTGCGCATATATGGGTATGGACCTGTATGTCATCGGTCCTGATCTGTACGATCACAAGATGCTTCCCGAATATGTTCAGGAGCTTGAGGAGACCTTCGCCAAGCACGCTCCCCATAACAAGTTGATCATCTCCGATGACCTCAGCCTGTTGAAGGGCATGGATGTTCTTACTACCGAAGAATGGGAGTATACCAATTCCTCAACCGGCGACGACCACGGTTACGACTCCTGGATGCACTATGCCAAAGAATTGATTCCTTATCGCTTGACCAGCGAACTCATGGAAATTGTAGACAACCCTGATTGCATCGTTCTTCATATGCTGCCTTCCCTGCATAACGCTGACCACTCCTTGGGCCGGCAGCTCGTCGAGCAAGCTCCAACTCAGGAGGCCAGGAATCTTATAGTTTCCGGTCTTGAAATTTCCGATGAGCTGTTCGAGAAGCACGCTCATGAGATTTTTCGCGAAGCAGGCAATCGTCAGCACACCATCAAGGCCGTGCTCACGGCATGCATCGGTTGCTAGCTGACTAATCGAATCTGACGCAGGTCGCGTGAGTCTAGGTTCAGGCGACCTGCATGCGAGGTGATTTCCATGGAAAAGACCAAGGGGCTTCATCGTGCCTGGCTCGTCATGCTGGGATGCGGCATGCTCATCGCTGGGTCCGTGACGTTCTATACCGTTGTCATAGGTAACTTTTTCGTTCCTGCGGCGGCCGATCTCGAGGTCGACTATTCAAGCATCTCTCTGTACACGACCGTCGTGTATCTGGGAATCGCATGTGGGTTACCTTTCGTAGGCAATCTGCTTCATAAGATACCTCCGGCAGGTATCGCAGGTTTTGCGGCTCTGCAATCTGCCATCGTTGCACTTCTTGCTTTCAGCGACAGCATAGTCTTCTGGTGGATAGGCGGCTTCTTCATCGGTGTCGGCATGTCTTTCACGAGCATTGTGTTCATTTCCACCGTCTTGACGAATTGGTTCACCAAGAAAACCGGTTTTGCCATCGGTGCAGCGTGGGGTCTTGCAAGCATCGTTTCGGCCATTATGAGTCCGCTTTCCGTCACGCTTATGGACGCCATTGGCTGGCGGTCGGCCATGATCGTTTTCGCTGCCATTGGGGCCGCATTGGCTATTCCCGCCGCCTTGTTCATGGTTTCGTACAGTCCTGATCGTAAAGGCATGAAATCTTACGGTTACGAGCAGGTCGCGGGTGCTGAGGGTGAAACCGAGCCGCTCGTCGGCGTGCCAGCGAAGCATGCGTTGAAGTCCATGTCTTTCGTCCTGGTTGCATTGGCGCTTGCTCTTACTCAAATCGTTTCAGTCATCAACGCATATTTTCCGGTGTATGCCGAAAGCGTTGGCTTCGCTCCGACGGTAGGTGCGCTGATGATTTCGGTGGCCCTCATCTTCGACATCGTGCTCAACGCTACTGTAGGAGCCACTATCGACAAGGTAGGAGCGATACGCGGTTTCGTTTCATGGATGGCGGTTTCGGTCGTTGCCATGGTCATTCTGATGTTCAGCGCCGGTCAACCGCTTCTTGCGTATCTTGGCGCTGGCTTGGGCGATGCGCTCTACGTCCTTTTGGGCGTCGGTATTGCATCGGTCGTTTCCCATGTGTTCGGGACGAAGGATTACGGCAAGATTTTTGCATACATATCGATGATAGGTTTCGCTGCCGGGTCGGTCGGAGGATTCGTGATCACTAGGCTATACGAGGTCACTGGTTCGTTTCAGATGGTGTTCGTGTTCTGCATCGTTGTGTGTGTCGCTATCTGCGGTTGCGTCCTTCTTGCCAACGCATTGGGCAAGAAGCTTCCGCGCGTGTCTGACGATGAATAGCTGTTTTGCATTCTGACGAGAGAACGCCGCTTTGCGTGGATGCAAGGCGGCGTTCTTGATGACGTAGCAATTCCGTCGACCGTAGCGTATGTATCGTCGTCTACCGAGAACAACGCTTAATTCAACTCCCGACGAGCAGATCGAGACCGTGGTCGCCCGCATCGAATCACTGTAAGGTTTCAGGAAGAGCATCCTCCGTTCATGTCGAAATTGCGCATTGCGCGACATTGCTGCTATCATAGGTTGGTCTTTTAGGGGACGGAGGAGTTCGTGCATGCGTGTCGCCGATGCCTCCCGAGTCGAATAACTGACGTGACGAAACGATACAGGAGCATTACCACCATGACCGAACCAAGCTCTGTACGCTCGATCCGGGATTTCTCCCGCCGAAATTTCGTCAAGCTCGCCGGCCTCGCCGCGCTGGGCATGACGTTCCCGCGCCTCGCGTACGGCGCGGAGTCCGACGATCTCGATGCCAAGGCGAAGGCTCTCGAAGGCAATCTTGCCGATCAGCAGGCTCAGTACGACGAGCTTTCCGCCAAGCTCGATGTTCTGAAGCAGCAAGTCAACGATGCGCTCGTCGCCTACGACAAGGCCGCTGCCGCCCATGAGGCCGCCGTTCAGGCGGTCGAAGACGCCCAAGTGCGCGTCGATAACGCGGAAGCCGCCCTGGCCGACATCCAGACTCAGCTGTCCGACCGCGTGACCAACATCTATCGCCAAGGCGAGCCGGGCATCTTCGACGTGCTCTTCGACTCTTCGTCGTTCGAGGAGTTCGTGACCAGCTGGGATGCCATGTCCCGCATCAGCGCGCAGGACGCCGATCTCGTCCAGCAGTCCAAGGATGCCAAGGCCGAGGCCGAAGCCGCCCATAAGGAATACACCGAGCAGGAAGCCAAGGCCGCCGAAGAGCTTCAGAAGGCGACCAAGGCCAAGGACGATCTCGAAGCCGCCCAGGAAACCCTGCAGAAGCAGGTCGACAAGATGGATCAGGACATCATCGACCTTCAGCAGGAGATCGAAGCCACGCGCATGGACGCCGACGCCGCGCGCGAGAAGGAAGAAGCCGCCGCGAAGGCCGCTGCCGAGGCTCTTGCCAAACAGAAGTCCACGGCCCGCTCGTCCGCCAGCTATTCGTCCGCATCCAGGTCCACGTCTCCGTCCATCTCCGTCGACGGCTGGGTGAACCCGGCTCCGGGCAAGCACGTCACGAGTCCCTTCGGCTGGCGTGCCTCCACGGGCACCTTCCACCAGGGCGTCGATCTGAGCTGCTCGTACGAACCTTGCTACGCCATCGGCGACGGCACGGTGTCGTTCACGGGCTGGCTCGCGTCGACGAGCGGCCTGTCGGTCGCCATCAATCACGGCGGCGGCACCGTTTCCTGGTATCTGCACGGTTCCGAGGCGCTTGTGAGCTCCGGATCGTCGGTTTCCGCCGGCCAGCAGGTGATGATCACCGGCAACACCGGCCATTCCACCGGCCCGCACCTGCATTTCCAGATCAACGTCAACTCGCCTGACGGCATCTACGGAACCGCCGTCGACCCCCAGCAATACTTCAGCTGGTAAGCCCATCCGTCATCATGCTCTGACGAAGCGGTCCGCGCAATCGGGCCGCTTCTTCTTCTCTCGGAGAGGTGCCGCCCGTGCCCGACTTCTCGCTCCATCACGACTATCCCGGCGATCCCAAGCGTCCTGAAGCCCGCATCCTCGCCGTCGAGGAGCTTTCTCCCGCCGACGACGCCGGCTTCACGCCGGGGTGCGTCATCACGGCCGTCAACGGGCATCCTCTGCGCGACATGATCGATTGGCAATGGTATTCCGACGGCTTCGAGGTCACGCTGTCCTACGTGGATACCGAGGGCGATTCGGGCGAGGTCACGCTCGAACGCGAAGACGGCGAAAGCTGGGGCATCACCTTCGACGGTGCCATCTTCGACGATATCAAGACCTGCCGCAACGCCTGCGTGTTCTGCTTCATGCGCCAGCTTCCCGCAGACGCGCGCGATTCGCTCATGCTGCGCGACGACGACTGGCGCCTGAGCTTTCTCCAAGGCAACTTCACCTCGCTCACAGCGCTGACCGACGAAGAGGCCGACGAGATCATCGAACGGCACGTATCGCCTCTGCGCGTGTCGCTGCATTGCATCACGCCCGAAGTGAGGCGCACGATGATCGGCCGCCATGCGCCGCACGGCGTCGAGATGATGGAGAAGCTGCTCGCCGGCGGCATCGAGATGTACATGCAGATCGTGCTCGTGCCCGGCATCAACGACGGGCGCGAGCTCATGAAGACGCTCACGTGGGCCTATGCGCACGAAGGCGTCGCGAACGTCGGCATCGTTCCGATCGGCTTCACCAAGCACCAGACGCGTTTCGAGCGCAGCTTCACGGAACCCGATCAAGCGCGCGAAGTCATCGATATCGTCTCGCGCTTCCAAGCCCATGCCCAGGCGGAGCGCGGCTGCGCGTTCGCGTATCTCGCCGATGAATTCTATTGCAACGCCTATCCTGACGATCTGCTGGATCATCTTCCTCCGAGCAGCCATTACGGCGACTTCGACATGTTCGAGGATGGAATCGGCATCATCCGCGCCACGGTGAACGAATGGGAAGAGGCGGGGGAGGGCATCGATGCGCTTGCACGGGCCCTCGAAGAGGAGGACGCCCATGTATATTACGTGCTCGGCTGCGCTCAGAAACCCGCGTTCACGCCGATCGTTGAGTCGAGCCCGCTTGCCGGGCGCCTCATGCCGCTCTATGTGGAAAACGAGTATTTCGGCGGCAACGTCAACGTTACCGGGCTTCTGACCGGGACAGACGTCGCCCGTGCCTTGCGCGGCGTATCGGCGCGCGATTACGTGGTGCTGCCGCGCGTGATGTTCAACGCCGACATGATGACGCTCGACGACATGACCGTCGACGATATCCGGGATGCGGCGGGCATGCCGGTCACCGTGGTATCCTGTGACCCCAAAGAATACGTGCATCAGATCGAAGAGCTAGTAAGAGGATTGTGATCATGGCATTGCCAATCGTCGCCGTCGTAGGGCGCCCCAATGTCGGCAAATCGACGTTCGTGAACCGCATCACGCACGGCAACGACGCCATCGTGCATGAGATGCGCGGCGTCACGCGCGACCGCTCGTATCACGAGGCCGAATGGAGCGGCGTTCATTTCACCCTCATCGATACCGGCGGTATCGAGATGGGCGACGACGACGTCTTCCAGGGCTCCATTCGCGAACAGGCGTTCATGGGCGCCGAAGAGGCCGATGCGATCGTTTTCATCGTCGACGGCAAGACGGGCATCGCGGCCGATGACGACGCGGTCGCCCGTATCCTGCGCAAGACGTCCAAACCGGTGTTCTTGACCGTCAACAAGATGGACAATCCTGCCGACGAATCGGCGATGTGGGAATTCTACCAGCTCGGCCTAGGCGATCCGTGGCCCATCTCATCCGAGCACGGGCACGGTACGGGCGATCTGCTGGATGCCGTGATCGACGTCATCCGCGACATTCCCGAGCGCGAGCCCGAGGAGCGCGAGAACATCGTCAACGTGGCCATCATCGGGCGTCCTAATGCGGGGAAGAGCTCGCTTACGAATCGTCTGATCGGCAAAGAACGCTCCATCGTGAGCGACGTCGCCGGCACGACGCGCGACGCGATCGATACGACGATCGAGCATGAAGGCACCTTCTACACGATCGTCGACACGGCCGGCCTGCGCCGCAAGGCCCAGATCGACCAAGATGTCGAGTATTACGGGTTCGTGCGCGCCATGCGTGCGATCGATCGCGCCGACGTGGCGCTGCTCGTCGTGGATGCGACCCTCGGCCTGACCGATCAGGACCAGCGCGTCGCCGGCTATGCGCATGAGCGCGGCTGCGCGCTTGCGATCCTCTTGAACAAGCGCGACGCGGTCGAATCGGGCGATACCTTGAACGCGTTGCGCGAAGATATCGAGGAGCGCATGAACTTCGTGAAGTACGCGCCGGTCTTGAGCATCTCGGCGCTGACGGGCAAGAGCGTCGATCGCATCTGGAACATGATCGACGACGTCTTCGCCAGCTATTCGGCGCATATCACCACCGGCAAGCTCAATGCGTGGCTCCAGACCATCCGCGAATTCGGCTTCACGGTCAGCAAGGGGAAGCGGCGGCTCAAGCTCAAGTACGTCACCCAGACGCGCACGTGCCCGCCGCAGTTCACGGTCTTCTGCAACATGCCCGATCTGGTCAACGACAATTTCGAGCGCTATCTGGAGAACCGCTTCCGTCAGACGTTCGAGCTTCCGGGCACGCCGATCGTGTTCAAGTTCAAGAAGCGTGATTGACCGAGGTATCGCCGGCGCCGGAGGATGTCCGGCGCCTGTTCGTTTCATCAGGGACTTGCAGGTACGTTACGGAATCGAGGTCGGCATTCCATGTCGTTGGGCATCGCGTTCGGAATCTTCGCGGTCACATTCCTTCTCGGGTCCATCCCGTGGGGCGTCATCGTGTCTAAGACGATCTACCATACCGATATCCGCGAACATGGCTCGGGCAATATCGGGACGACGAACGCGATGCGCACGATGGGCAAGGCCGGAGGAGCGGCGGTGTTTCTGCTCGATTTCTCCAAGGGGCTCGCTTCGGGCGCCATCGCCTGGGGCTGCGCGCACATGGCGCCGCCCGATGCCGCGATCCTGACGCCTGCGCTCATGGGCGCGGTCGCCGCCTGGGGTTGCGTATACGGCCATATCTTCAGTCCTTGGCTCTCTTTCAAGGGCGGCAAGGGTATCGCCGTCGCGATCGGGGCTCTCTTCGTCACGTTCGGCTGGATCGGCGCCTGCATCGAGCTTTTCGCCGTTTTCGCGCTGCTCGTCATTCTCACGCGCTACGTTTCGGTTGGATCGATCGCCGCCGCCGTCGCGTGCCCGTTTGTCGCGGCGGTGCTGTTCTGGGGCGACTGGCCTGCCATTGCCGTCTATGCGCTCGTGGGCGCGACGGTCGTGTGGGCGCACCGCTCGAATATCGCGCGGCTTGCATCCGGAACCGAATCGAAAATCGGATCGAAGAAGGGGACTGCATGATGGACGCGCAGGTCGCGATCGTAGGCGCGGGGTCGTGGGGAACGGCTTTGGCGCAGCTTGCCGCCACGGCGGGAAACGATGTGCGCCTATGGGCGCGTAAGGAAGAAGTCGCACGCGGTATCAACGCCGATCACGTCAACCCTCGCTATCTGGCCGATGCGCGCCTGAGCGAGCGCATCGAGGCCTCGACCGATATCGTGCGCGTGGTCGGCGGCGCCGATGCCGTCGTCATCGTGACGCCTTCGTCGGTCATGCGCGAGACGGCCCGCGCGATCGCTGTGCACGTCGGCGCGAAAACGCCTGTCGCCCTTGCGGCCAAGGGCGTCGAGGCCGAGACGGGCATGCTGCCGGTCGAGGTATTCGACGAGGTGCTGGGCGGCCTCGGACGGCTTGCGGCGCTGACCGGACCCAACCATGCCGAAGAGGTCGTGCGGGGCGTGCCGTCGGGCACGGTCGTCTCGTCGTACGTGCCGCGTACGGCGCGATTCTTCCAGAGCCTGCTGTCCACGGAATCCTTCCGCATCTATGTGGGCAACGATGTCGTGGGCGCCGAGGTGTGCGCCGCGTACAAGAACGTCATCGCCATCGCCGTGGGTGCGTCCTACGGTCTCGGCATGGGCGATAACACGGCGGCGCTTCTGATGACGCGCGGCCTGGCCGAAATGAGCCGTCTGGTCGCGGCTTGCGGGGGCAATGCGATGACCTGCATGGGCCTTGCCGGCATGGGCGACCTCGAGGTCACGTGCATGAGCCCGCACTCGCGCAACCGCACGTTCGGATACGAGCTTGCCCAGGGCGTCACGCTCGATGCGTACCGCGCGCGGACGCACATGGTGGTCGAAGGAGCGCTTGCGTGCCGCACATTGCACGATCTGGCGCTCGCGCACGACGTGGACCTTCCTCTGGCGCGTACCGTCCGTGCGATCGTCTGGGAAGGCTACGATGCGGTCGCGGCCGCCCAGGATCTTCTGGATCGTCCGCAGAAGCCGGAGTTCTGATACCGATCTATCCAAAACGTCTCGTCGCCTTACTGAGCAACTCGAATTTTCTGTAAAAAGTTACCTAAAGGTTACTATGGCAACCTCGCGCGGGTCGCGCACCGCTCATAATCGAGCGTGGACACAGTGTGCGCTGCAGGGAATCGCGCGATTGAAGGCCGAAAGGCCGCGATTCGGTCGTGCATCCGCGCTTCGGCACGGATGCACTATGGGCCGAACGGCGATTTCGAACGATGCATCAGGAGCCGCAGCGCCCGACGATGGGAGTTCGAGAAATGGTGAAAGCGTATCGCATTCATGCAAGGCGGGCGAAGAGCTCGAAACGCGGGGTAACGGCCGTTCTCCTTGCGTTCGTGCTTGCGTTCTCGATGGTGCCGACCGCTGCGGCGGCCGGACCCGAAGAGCCTGCCGAATCGCAGGAAGGCCAGACCGTTTCGGCGCCGGAGAATGCCGATTCCGCAGCCGAAGCACCTGACGTCCAGGTCGCTTTTGCGCCACCCGTTTCGCCGGAGGATGACGAGGAGAGCGCGACGCACGAAGCAGCATCCGAAAATGCTGTTCCGACCGAAGCGGACGATGCAGGCGAGCCCTCCGCGCCTGCGTCCTTCGACAAGGATTTCAAAGACGGAAAGACCGGCATCCGGGCGCACGTCTCCATCAAGAACCCTTCTGAAAACGACGATCCCGAAGGATACGCCTTCTCTGTCAAAGAGCTTTCCGGGTCGCAACGCGTCGATGCCCTGTCGCGTGCCGGCATCGACGATGCCTCGGGCGTCGCCGCCTTCGCGCTGAGCTTCGCCAAGGATGGGAAGGAATACTCCTTTGCCGATGCCGATGCGGTCGATGCATGGCTTCCCGGCACGGAGGGATCGTCGGTCGTTCGCCTCAGCGACGGCAAGGCGAAGAGGCTTTCAGCATCTCGCGACGCCGATGCGCTCAAGGTGAGGACGAACGGCATGGGTTGCTTCGTCGTGGCGCCTCCTGCCGCCGAAGAAGATCACGGGGCGGCCGATGCAGATGCGGCCTCCGACGATGCGGTCGTCGAGGAAGCCTCCGACGACGGACATGCCTTCCAGCAGACGCCGCCTGCATCCGACGGCCCGGATGCAGGCGAAGGCTCCGATGCGGGTGCGTCCGTCGCGAACGGGAGCGCCATCCTGCACAGCGCATTTGCATTCGAGGGCGGCGGACTGCCATACAGCAGCGCCGAGCTCGCACCCGGAACCTATACCGTTTCAGCCAATATATCCATGATGACGCCGCTCGGAATCCCCGGGTATACGACCAATCCCATCAACCCTGAGGGCATCGGCGGCAAAGCGGGCATTCCCGATATGCCCGTGAGCCAGAACGCCACGCTCGTCGTCGGCGCCGACGGCTCGCGCACCCTGACCGTCGACCTGGTGAATCCGGTCTTCACGGTCCAGAGGGCGCAGAACGGCGCGAACCTGTCCGTCCTCGATGCCGCCTACGTTCCTATCGAGCAGAAGGCCGACGACGAGGACTACAACCAGCAGGTCGCGCAGGCCGGCGTCACCCAGCGCATCTCGCGTCTCACGCTCGGCCTGAACGATTGGAGCGGGCTGTACCGTTTCGGCGGCTGGTCGGTGTATGCGACGACGCTTAACACCTTCTTCCCGAACGCCGCGTATCCCGCCATCTCGTCTCTTGATGTGAGCGTCGATCTGAAGACGGCCGTCAAGAAGGTCGAAGGCGACCGCACGTGGTCGTTCGAAGACGACGCAACGGGCGTGAGCCTCGATGTGCGTGCGGATGCGGGATCGTCTTCGATCGGATCCCTTGACAAGGCGTCCTTGCGCGTGCGGAAGATCGACGACGTTTCGACGCGCGCCGCCGTGTCCGCCCTTCTTTCCCAACGCTACGTGAGCGTTCCCGATTTCGCCCTTTACGATGTGCAGCTCATCGCCGATGGCGATCCTGTCGCCCTCGACGGGAAGACGACAACGCATCTGAGCATGCCGGCATCCTCCGGATCGAGCCTGGACTCGTATGCGAACGGCATGCTGACAGATCTTGCCGGCACGATCGAAAACGGCCGCATCTCGGCCGCGCCGGGCGCGCTCGGCACCTTCGTGCTCGCATCCTCCGGGGATTGCGAGAAAAGGAAGTGGTCCCGGACCCTGAAAGATCCGGCCACCGGCGTCTCCATGTCCTATGCGACCGACGGCACGCCCGAGACGCCCCTTATCGCCAGCACTCCTGAAGAGTCGTGCCAGATGCTCGAGTGGTATTCCGAGTATCTTTCCCTTCCTGCCGTCAACAAGGCCGACGAGGCGACCAGGAAATCCGCGCTCGCCCTCATCACGCAAGAAGGGTCGCTTGCGAACCCCGAGCTTTCCGGAATCTACGCGGCCGGAATGTCCATGGAAGCCCTCATGGGGGTTCCCGCCAATCTGCTTGGCGGAGGAATCGCTCTGTCGGATGCGTGCAATCCGACGAGCATGGCCATTCCCATGGCCTCGCCCGATTCCTCGGTCTACCTTGTCACGGGCACGGTCGGATCAGGCCTGACGAAGGTCAAGAAGCTTTCGGCGACCGTCGACGGCGGCTACGGCATCGTCTCGCTCACGAAGGAATCGACGGGCATGAGCGCGGCTGCCGTACCGCTCTTCAATGCGGCGGCGAACTTCGACGGGACCGCGCAAGGCCCGCTTTCCTCCTCTTCCGAGATAGGGTATCTCGTCGTGGCGTCTGCAGGGTCCGTCTCTCCTGAAGAGCCGCCGAGCGATACGCTTTCCCCCGGCACCTACGAAGTGACGGCCAATCTCGCCATGCCCGGACAGTACAACCCGGCCATCAAGGGACTCACGGTGTATGCGAACAGCCCCGACAACCCGTTCGGTCCGACGATCGACGAGAACTCGGACGTTGCGGTCAGGGGTACCGTGCCGAGCGTGCCCATGAAGGCGAACGCGCGCATCGTCGTGTCGAAAGACGGAAAGAAGACCCTGGTCCTGCCTGTGCGTAATCCCATCTTCACCACGCAGTCCCTCGGCACCTGCGCGACGCTTGGCGACGTTCGCACCGAACGCGTGAAGCCGACTGCGGGCGGAGGGAGCTTCAGCGGCACCTACGGGCGCATGAAGGACCGCATCCATATGATGTCGGCCACGCTTCCTGCAGATGCGTCTTCAGGCATCGGCACCTACGATTTCAAGGGCAGCGTCCTGTACGCCGTCCCGCTCGATCTGACGCTTGCGCCTTCGGGGGATGTATCGCTGCAGCTGACGGTCGATTACGGCAGCATGAAGAAGGTTTCGGACAGCACGGATGTTCCCGCCTTCGCGCGGCCGGGAGAGAGTCCTTCCGATCCCGGCATAGATCCAGGGCCAACCCCCGATACGCCGAATCCCGAATTCGATCCCTCGAATCCGGGCGGCGGCTCGAATCCGGGCGACGACCCGTCTTCGAAGGATCCCGCGACGTCGGACAAGCCTTCCGGCGAGTCCGGCACGCTTGCCGCCGGCACGTACACGGTGTCCGCGAACATCTGGGTCGATAAGTCGACCGCGGGCCTTCCGCTTCAGCCCCACTTCACGAATCCGTCGTTCCCGCCGAAGGATCCGGTTTCCGACAACGCGACTTTGAAGGTCGAATCCGACGGCCATGCCTACGTGACGGTCCCCATCGTCATCCAGGACCGCATCATGCATGTGAAGAGCATCGGAGGCTTGAACATCGTCGATTCGTCGAGCTCGGGCGGCGGGCTTACGAGCATCACGGTCGATCTGGGCGTCCTTGATGCGAGCGACAAGGTGATCAGGAAGAACTGTTCGGCATCCATCGAGCTCGGCTCGCTTGCGCGCACCATCATCGGCGGAGAGGTGAACCGCAACTGGTCATGCTTCTTCCAGGTGAATTTCAGCGGCGTGCCTAATTCCGGCGGCGGCACCATTCCCGCCGCCGCGCTCGCCGCGATGAACGGCGAGACGTCGGCCCAGTCGAGCGGGGCGGTCAAGGCCGCGAAGGACGATGTGTCCGATGCAGCCGCGAAGGCTGCCGAAGAGGCGCGCGCCGCACGCGATGCCGCAGGGACGTCTGCTGCATCGGCATCCGGCGGCGCCGTCGCCTCCGCCGTGTCCGACATCGCCGACGCCGCCGCGCGCAATCCCGTGGCCGCCGCCGTCGCAGGCCTGTGCGCGCTTGCCGCGATCGGCGGAGCCTCATACGTTTTGATCAGGCGCCGCATGCAGGGCATGCGCGCAGTGGAAGGAGGGGAGTAGACGATGCTCTCCCGCAGAAGGTTCATTCTCGGCTCGAGTTTGGCGGTCGCGTCGTTAGCCGTCACAGGTCTTGCCGGCTGCGCATCTTCGGATAAGACGGTCGCTTCCGATGCCGGCGCCGCCCCCTCATCCATGGCGCAGCCCGAGAGCCGCGCGCTCATGGGAAGCCCCGATCCCTGCACGGCGCGCATCGGGCTCATCATGGGGCCTCCTTCCATGGGGCTCTCCCAGCTCATCACTGCGGCGAACGAGGGCGTGACGGAGAACTCCTTCGAGTTCACCGTGAACGGCGTCGACTATATCGGCCTTTCGGCCGCATTCAACGAAGGCGACTACGATATCTGCACGCTTCCTTCCAACATAGGCCCCATCCTCTACAACAACCACGATCTCCAGAACGAATACGAGATCATAAGCATCAACAACCTGGGCGTCCTCTACGTCATGACGACCGATCCGAGCATTTCGGGCATGTCCGACCTCGTCGGGCGCACGGTCTACAGCTACGGCGAGGGCGGCACGCCCGAATACACCATCGAGGCGCTGCTGAAGAAGATGGGCATGGCCGATTCGTTCAACCTCGAATTCAAGAGCACGCCTTTCGAGATCCTGAATCTGCTGCAGCAGGAGGAGAACTGCGTGGCCATCCTGCCGCAGCCCTTCGTATCGCTTTCGAAGATCATGGTGGATCCCCTCTACGTGCCGGTGGACATCACCGACGAATGGGATAAGGCGTTCGCCGACACGGGAAGCCAGGCGGTCACCACCACGACGATCGTCAACCGTCGCTTTCTCGAGGAGCACGAGCAGGCGGTCATCGAATACCTTCAGCTCATGAAGTCATCGGTCGCCTGGACGCTC
The DNA here is from genome assembly GCF_000293015.1 of Slackia sp. CM382. Taxonomy (NCBI): domain Bacteria; kingdom Bacillati; phylum Actinomycetota; class Coriobacteriia; order Eggerthellales; family Eggerthellaceae; genus Slackia; species Slackia sp. CM382. Next base: position 345,503 of record NZ_ALNO01000016.1, on the reverse strand, counting down.
GAGAATCCCGCCAGCGCCGCAGCGCTGCAGGAAAGCCTCGGCACCTTCCTCAACAACGACGTCGCGCTCGATGCCATGACCCAGATCTCGCTCGTCGCCCTGACCGGCACCGAGATGCGCACGGCCATGTCGGGCTACGTCAAGGAGCTCTACGATGCCAACCCCGACTCCGTCGGCGGGGCCATTCCCGGCGACGATTTCTATTACCTGCCGCCCCGCGGCTATCTGGGCGAGGAGTGATCGCGCGGATGGGTCGTATCGGGGATGCGCTTTCTCGGATGCGCGTGCACGACGCGTCCGACGGGAGCGCGGGCACGCTTCCGCGCCTCGACGTCGTGGCCGAGGCGCTCGGCCTGCCTGAAGAGCGCGTCGCGATGATGGTCGCCCAGGTGCGCAAGAACGGGCTTGACGAAGCGCAGATCGCCCCTATGATGCAGATGGCATCGTCCAAGGGCTTGGACCCTGAGCTCATCATGCAGATGCTGACAGGCATGGGCGCATCCAGGGCCCGCGTGGCCGAGCTCATGCGTGCCCAAGGCATCTTGTCCGACGAAGAGGCGAGCCGCTATATCGACGAGGACGAGCGCTTGCAGACCGAGCGCCTCGCCGAAGAACGACGGCGGAAGCGGCGCGAGCGTCTGCGCAAGGCTCTTGTGATCGCGTTCTGGATTCTTGTGTGGCAGGGGCTTGACCTCGCGATGAACAACAGGCTCGTGCTCGCCGGCCCCATCCGCGTCATGCAGGCGCTTGCCGAAGGCGTCGTCGAGCCGGGGTTCTGGCTGAGCTGCTCGGCATCGTTCGCGCGCATCGCGGCGGGATTCCTGCTTTCGTTCTTCGTGGGCATATCCCTTGCGCTCCTTTCGCATCATGCGCGCATCGTGCGCGACTTCGTGGAGCCCGTCATCTCCCTTCTGCGCACCATTCCCGTCGTGAGCATCATCATCATGCTGCTCATCTGGGTCGGCAACCAGATGCTCACCGTGTATCTGTCGTTTCTCATCGTGCTTCCCATCATCTACACCAACATGCTCGCAGGGCTCGAAAACGTCGATCCGCGCATGCTGGAGATGGCGCGATGCTATCGCTTGGGATGGTGGCGCACGTTCATGTACGTGTACCGTCCGGCGTTCATGCCCTTCCTCAAGAGCAGCTGCAGGCTTTCGCTCGGCATGAGCTGGAAGGCCGGTATCATGGCCGAAGTCCTGGCCACGCCCAAGCCGTCGATCGGCAAGGAGATGGCCCAGGCGCGCACATTCCTCGCCACGCCCGACCTCTTCGCATGGACGGTCGTGGTCATGATATTGAGCTGGGGTTTCGAAAAGGCGTTCATGGCTCTGCTCGACGCATTGGGGCGTCCGCTCGGTTCGCTGCTCGGGGTTCGCGATGAGAAGGAGGCGAAGGTGCGATGAGCATAGAGGTCTCAGGCGCCTGCAAGTCCTTCGGCGCGACGCGCGTGCTGTCGGATCTGAACCTGACCATGCAGGACGGCGGCATCTATTGCCTGATGGGTCCATCAGGCGCAGGGAAGACCACGTTTTTGCGCATCCTTCTTGGGCTCGAAACGCTTGACTCGGGAACCGTGACGGGCCTTGCCCGCGGCGAGGCGTCGGCCATGTTCCAGGAAGACCGGCTGTGCGAATCGCTGACCTCGATCGACAACGTGGCGCTCGTGCTCGGCCGTCGGACGAGCCGTCGAAGCGTCAAAGAGCTTCTTGAAGAGCTCCTTCCGCCTGAATGCCTCGACCGTCCCGTGACGAGCCTTTCGGGCGGCCAGCGCCGCCGTGTGTCGCTCGTGCGGGCGGTTGCGTATCCGGGCGCCGCCATCATCATGGACGAGCCGTTCACGGGACTCGATGCGAAGACCCGTCGCCAGACGATCGAGTTCGTGCTCGCGCATAGAGGACGGCGCACGCTGCTCGTCTCCACGCATGGAGAAGAGGACGCCGCCCTGCTCGGTGCGCAGAAGCTCATGCTTTCCGATCTGCAGGGGCGCGATCGGCGGCCATCCGATCGCGTAAACGTCGAGAGGAGCCTGCGATGTCGATAGACGATAAGACCATGGCGCGCATCAAGGCCTCAAGCCCCTTCGCCGGCGTTGCGGAGGAGGACATGGAAGCCTTGGTCGATCAGCTGCATGCGTATACGCGTGCTTACGCGAAGGATACGGTGATCAGGCACGCCGGCGATGAGCTCGATTTCTATCCGGTCATCCTCGAAGGAGAGGTTCAATCGGCCATGCCGCGCGGCGAAAGCGAGCAGATCATCGCCCGGTTCCTTCCCGGGGAATCCTTCGCCGAAGCGGTGCCGGGCGGCCCGGGCGTCTGTCCGGTCAATATACGCGCCCTGTGCGACACCGTGCTCCTGCAGATTCCGGCCCAGGGCTTGAAGCACTGCGCCCATCCGTCCGCCTCGATCGTGCAGGCGAACCTCATGCAGATGATGGCGCGGCGCATCACCTGGCTTTCCAAGAAGATAGCCCTGCTCAACGAGCCGCGCTTGCGTAAACGCATCCTGCTGTTCCTGGAAGACCAGGACAAGGAGGAGGACGGGAGCATACGGGTCTATTTCTCGCGCAAGGACATGGCCGAATACCTGGGCGTCAACGACAAGGCGCTGCTGCGCGAGATCAAGCGAATGCAGGAGGAGGGCGTCCTCTGGGTCGAAGACCGACGGTTCCGCATCCTTCGCCGCTGAGGGTTTCATATCGAGCATCCGGAAACCAGACCGCCTTGCGGCCCGGGCGCGTCCTGCGTTTTTCGGGACGGCCTGTATAGAGAGAAAGGCACCGACATGATCGGAGACACCGCGAAAACCATGCGTGAGATCTGCGAGGACGAGCCTCTGTTCGAGGGCTTCCTGCAGTCCAAAGGATTTCCCTTCTCGATCGACAATCCCATAACCGAGATCGTGAGCTTCGACGACGTCGCGCAGATGAGGGAGCTCGACAAAGACGGGTTCCTCGCGGAATTCGAAGCGTACAAAGCCCAGCGCGCCTAGGACCGCTGCGGGATCGGGAAGAACCAAGGGGGAACCATGCTCTTTCTGGGCATAGACATCGGCGCTTCGACGATCCGGCTCGCTGTCGTGGACGGCTCGGGCGCGATCGTCCGCATGCTGCGCGAAAGCCATAAGGGCGCAGCCGTCGCGTGCCTGAAACGCATGCTCGCGCATCTTTCGGACGAGATCGAAGGCGAGGTCTGCACCGCGTATGCGGCAAGCGGCTCAGGCTGTTCGCTGCTGCGCGATTTCGATCGCTCCGTCCGTGCGCTCGAGGATGTTCCGGCCATAACCCGAGGCCTTTCCGCCATTGCCCCCCATGCGCGCAGCGTTGTCCAGATCGGCGGGCAGAGCGCATGCTTCATAGCCCTGTCTGAAGACGGGTCCGCGCCTCGGTTCGCCATGAACGAAGGCTGCGCCGCAGGCACCGGTTCGTTCTTCGAGGATCAGATGGAGCGTCTCGGCCTGCGCATCGAAGACTATTCGCGCCTGGTGGCGAATGCGCGAAGCGTTCCACGCCTCTCGGGGCGATGCTCGGTTTTCGCGAAAACCGACATAATCCATCGTCAGCAGGAAGGCGTTCCCGTCGAAGACATCCTGCTCGGTTTATGCTTCGCGACGGTCAAAAGCTACAAGGCGACGATCGTTCGGCGCATGCCCGTCAAGGCTCCCGTCGCGCTGACGGGCGGCACTTGGCGAAACGCTGGAGTCGTGCGCGCCGTGCGCGAATCGTTCGAGCTTGGGGACGACGAGCTGCTGGTAGGAGAAGAGCTTGAGTTTGCCCAGGCCGTGGGGGCGGCGTTGCATGCCCGGGATGGATTCGCCGGGCGTGATGATGCGGATGGGACGCGCGATGGAACACGAGACGGAACGTCGCGTTCCGCCCTTTCCGCAACGAACGGCATCGACGAGGATGCGCTCGAACGGCTCGCAGGGCTGCTCGAGGCGAAGTCCCTCGACGACGCGCTTCCGCGCTGCGCGCCTCTCGTGGACCATGGATACGAGCCGGGGGAAGGGTACGTCTGCCGTCCTCGGCCTTGGCGCGCAGGGCCTGATGGGCGCGTCTCCTGCGTCATAGGAGTCGATGCCGGATCCACAAGCACGAACATCGCGGTCGCGGATCTTGAAGGGCGCCTTCTCGATGCCCAGTACCTGCGCACGCGCGGGGATGCGTTCTGCGCTGCGCGCGACGGGCTTGCCGCCCTCGGCAAGCGCCTCGGCGACGAGCTGGACGTCAGGGCTGTCGTCACGACGGGATCGGGGCGTTCTCGTCTGGCCGAGCTCATCGGTGCCGATCTGGTGCGCGACGAGATCACGGCGCAGGCGCGCGCGGCAGCCGAGGTCGATGCGCGCACGGATACGGTGTTCGAGATAGGCGGCCAGGATTCGAAGTACGTTTCGATGGCGTCCGGGCAGGTCGTCGAATTCCAGATGAACAAGATTTGCGCTGCCGGCACCGGTTCGTTCGTGGAGGAGCAGGCCGCCCGCCTGGGAATCCCGCTGGATGAATTCGGTGCCCTCGCGCTTTCGAGCACGGCGCCCGTCGATCTGGGGGAACGCTGCACCGTATTCGTGGAGACCGCCATACACGCCGCGCTCGCCAAGGGAGCGCGCCTGGAGGACGTCGCCGCCGGGCTGTGCCAGTCCGTCGTGCGCAACTTCCTGCATCGCGTCGTCGGTTCGCGTCCCGTAGGGCGGCATGTGGTCCTGCAAGGCGGCGTCGCCTACAATCCCGGCATCGTCGAGGCTTTCCGACAGCATCTCGGCGACGCATTGCGCGTCTCTTCGCACTTCGCCATCTCGGGAGCTTTCGGCGCAGCCTTGCTTGCGCTCGATGAGCTTCGCTGCTCCGATTCGCTTCTTCGCAAGGAGGGAAGCGTCTTTCGCGGCTTCGACCTTTCGAGGGCGGTCGGGACGCGTGATGAGGCCGATGCGCAGGAGCGAGAGACCAACCGTATCCTGTTCAAGGAGACGCAGAGTCTCATGCTCGATGGATACGTCCCGTCGCGCGACGCGTCGAAGAAGACCGTCGGCATACCGCGCAGCCTGCTCATGTACAAATTCTTCCCTTTGGCGAATGCGTTTTTCACCCAGCTCGGCTTCAACGTGCTCCTCTCCGACGCCACCGATGAGGAGACGGTGCGTGCAGCTCAGGAGCATGCCGCAGGGGAGACCTGCTATCCGATCAAGCTCATGTACGGGCATATGGCCCAGCTCGCCGATGCCGGCGTCGATTACGTGTTCATGCCGACGGTGCATACCATTCGGCATGTGACGAGCCGCGTGAGGCATAACTACGGGTGCGCCTATATGCAATCGGCCCCGAAGCTGGTCGCGGAATCCCTAGGATTCGAGGAGCGCGGCATCGAGCTGCTCTCTCCCATGCTCGACATGGATTTCGGCCAAGAATCGCTGGCATCCGCGATGCTCGGCGTCGGAGAGCGGCTCGGGTTCGATGCGCGGAGCACGGCGAAGGCGATGATGGCAGGCGGATTCGCGGTGCAGAAGCTTGATGCGAGGACCGAAGCGATCGGCCAAGAGCTTCTGGCAGGGCTCGGACCCGACGATCGCGCCCTCGTGATCGTGACGCGCCAGTACGGCATCAACGACCCCGTGCTCAATATGGATATCCCGAACCTGCTCATCGACCGAGGCCAGAAGGTCATCGCCCTTTCGAATCTCAGGGCGCACGACATCGACGTCAGCATCGACTATCCGGGCGTCGTCTGGCCGTTCGGCCAGCATATTCTTGCGGGCATGAAGCTTATCCGACGCGATCCGCGCCTGTTCGCGGTGTACCTCACCAATCACGGCTGCGGGCCCGACGCCATGCTGTCGCATCTCGTTGCAGAGGAGATGGGCGATAAACCCTATCTGCAGATAGAGGTGGACGAACACTTTTCCAAAGTGGGCGTCATCACGCGCATCGAAGCCTTCCTGAACGCGATCGCGCATTGGAAGGAGGAAGGGGCGCCGACGCGGGCCTTGGCGCACGTGGTCGATGACGAGGGGTATGCATCGCTTGACGACGGCGTGCGGACGTTCATTCCGTCCGTCGGCCCGTATGGCGACATCATTGCGAGCGTGATGCGGCGGCGCGGCGCCGATATCCGGTTGATGGGTTTCTCCGAGCATTCGCGCGAACGTGCCGCCCGCGAGCTGTCGAGCAAGGAGTACTTCAGTTTCTCGTGGCTTTTAGGCATGGGTATCGAACAGGCTGAGCGTGCGCATGATTCGGCATCCGACGTGCGGCTGGTCATGCCGGTGTCCGCTTCTGCCGAAGCAGACGGCCTGTACGGACGGGTTCTTCGCGCCGTCCTCGACCGCCGCGGGCTCACGCATGCGCGCGTCGCGTCGGTGATGTTCGAACGGCTGCCCTGGCGTGTGGGGTCAGACGTGGCGCAGGATGTCTTCCGCGCAGTCCTTGCAGGCGATATTCTGCTTGCGGCGCCTCCTGCGCTGCGGGGGAGGCTTCTTGAGCGCTTCATGGCCGGCGCGATCGATGAGGACGTCCTTCTCGAAGCGGCCGCGGAAGCACGGCGGCATGCGCATGCATCTTCGAAGGTGCTCTTCGCGTGCGGGGAATGGCCGTTCGTCTACGACGATGCGCTCGTCGATGGGACGTGGTCGAGGCTCGAAGACGACGGCTTCGTCGTCAGGCGCATGCCGTTGTCCGAATACCTGCTCTTCGCCTGGATCGACATGGCGCACGAAGATGAACGGGTGCGACCGCGCACCCCGTTTTTCATGGATCACGTTCTCGATAGGACGTCGGAAGCCGGCACCCGCGTTTCGCCCGTGGCTCCCGAGCTCGAGAACCGGCTTCGTGCGCATAGGCGCGACGACGACCTCGCGCTCGAGGAGCCTTCGACAGAGGAGAAGCGTGCGATCATGCGCGGCTTCGGGGGGCTTATGGCACGCGTATCCGAAGCGCTCGGGCCGTCGAGCCCCTTCGCGAAGGATTTCCCGGCGCTCTTCGATCATGCGGATGAGATCGTCGGCCCCCTGATGGCCGGCAACGGCAGATATCGGGCCGCCAAGGCGCGCGATGCGTCGAGGGATGCCGATGCCGTCATCCTCGTCGCGTCCATGTACGAGAACGTCGATCTCGTGCTGAAGCTCGCAGAACGCAGGATCGCGTGCGAGGCGCCCATGCTCAGCCTCGCCTTCGACGGCACTCTCGACCAAGGAAACGAGGAACGCCTCCGCTCCTTCCTGTATTACTTGAGATAGCCGTCGCGCGCGCAGTGCGATGGACGTCGCGGATCGTGCGCCGCGCGATTGACGAGGGGGGTCGCATGCGGAGTGCTGTCGAAAGAGGGCGCGCGGGCTTTTTCGCGCGCCCTTGGATCCTATGCCTTCAGGGCCTCCGCCCACACCTGTTCCTTGAAACCGGTCAAGACGATGTCGCCATTGATGAGGATAGGGCGTTTGACCAGCATGCCGTTTGTTGCCAGCACCTCGATGATCTCGGCATCGTCGGCGTGCGCGAAACGGTCCTTGAGCTTCATTTCACGATAGAGCATGCCGCTCGTGTTCACGAACCGCTTGATGGGAAGCCCGCTCATCCGTTGCCATGCGGAAAGCTCGGCGGCTGTCGGGTTGTCCTCCACGATGTGGCGGTCGGTATAGCCGAAGCCCGCATCGTCGAGCCACTTCTTCGCCTTCTTGCAGGTGGAACACTTAGGGTATTCGATGAACAGCATGATGCCTATGCCTCCTTCACGGCGCCGTAGCGTTCGTAGTAGGCATCGAGCGCGGCCTTGATGCCGTCGTCGATGACGACGCGCCCGCAGACCTTACGGCCGTGCAGATGCGCGGTGACTTCTTCCATGTCGACGATGGCGGCGGTGGGAAAACCGTAGCGCTCGCGCACCTCGTCGAGCGCGGCCATCGTGCCGCCACGTCCGACTTCCATGCGGTTGAGCGACACCATAAGCCCTCTGACCTCGATGTCCGCCTGGGATGTGATGATCGGATAGGTTTCTTCGATAGACTTGCCCGAGGTGGTCACGTCTTCGACCATGACGACGCGATCGCCGTTCTTCAAAGGCGATCCGAGCAGGATGCCGGCATCCCCGTGGTCCTTGGCCTCTTTTCGGTTGGAGCAGTAGCGCGCTTCCTTGCCGTAGAGCTCATGCAGGGCCATTGTGGTCACGACGCTCAGGGGAATGCCTTTGTAGGCCGGTCCGAAGACGACGTCGAAGTCCAGCCCGAAGGCGTCGTGAATGGCGCGCGCATAGTAGATTCCCAGGCGGTGCAGCTGATCTCCCGTGACGTAGGCGCCCGCGTTCATGAAGAACGGGGAGGTGCGCCCGCTCTTGAGCGTGAATTCGCCGAACTTAAGGACGTCGCTTTCGACCATGAACTCGATGAATTCCTGCTTGTACTGCTCCATCGTGCGTCCTTTCGGGTCGGGTGCGCCGCACGCGCGGCGCGACGGCATGCGAACCGCCGTGCGCGTTTCGGCGTATACACGCTCATGTATCGTGCATCAGGTCCTTTTTCAGGTGATTTCAATGCCATGCGCGTCTTCTTGCGCTTGAAGCGCGCTGCCATCTTACTATAGTAGGCGCAGGAGCGGTTCGCGTTCTGTCGAGACGATGCAGAGGCATGGCGAAGGGGGAGCGGCGCATGAAGGCGATCGAAGGGGGCCGACGTGCGAAGGCAGGAGAAGGGGAGGTCCGTATGGAGACGGCCGAGAGAGGCGCGCGCATCCGTCACGTGCTGCTCGTGATCCTGCTTCTGAACCTGGGCGTCGCCTTGGCGAAGATCATCTGCGGCAGCGCGTTTTCGTCCGAATCCGTGCGCGCCGACGGCATCCATTCTCTCTTCGATTCGGCGGGAAACGTCGTAGGTCTGGCGGGCATCGTCATCGCCGCCCGTCCGGCCGATCGCGACCATCCGTACGGCCATGCCAAGTACGAGACGTTCGCGAGCTTGTTCATCGGGATGCTGCTCGTGTTCGCGGCCTACGAGGTAGGATGGAACGCCGTGCAGTCGCTCATGAGCGGCGAGTCCCATGTCGTGGCATCTCCTGTCGCATTCGCCGTGATGGTGGTCACGCTCGTCATCAATCTGGGTGTCACGACATATGAACGAAGGCAGGGCAGGGCGCTCGGCAGCGCCGTGCTCGATGCCGACGCGAAGCACACGCTGTCGGATGCGCTCGTCTCCATAGGCGTCATTGCGGGACTCGTGCTTGTGAAGCTCGGATTTCCCGAGGCAGATGCCGTAGCGGCGCTCGTCGTGACCATCGCCATCTTCTCGACGGCGTTGTCGGTGCTGAAAGACGTGACCGAGACGCTTTCGGACGAGGCTCGTGTGAATCCGGAGCGCATCAGGTCGTATGTGCTCTCTATCGAAGGCGTTGCGGCGTGCCATAACATCCGTACGCGCGGCCCCGAAGGCGAGGTGTTCGCGGATCTGCATATCCTGGTCGATCCGGATATGAGCATCAGCCGCGCGCATGCGATCGGAAATGCCGCCGAAGCGCTCATCAAAGAGAGAATTCCCCAGATCCGCGAAGTGCTCGTGCATCTTGAGCCCGCTACCGCCCAAGAGCTTCACGAAGACGATGTGCCGCTCGAGACCGAAAAGACGTCTTCCTAACAAGGCGAAAGACGGGTTCTGTCGGGATCCGATACGGTTTACGGGATGTCGATCGGGCCGTCGGCCGACGTGTCTTCCAGGGTTGCGCGGGATCGGTCGAAGTGCGTTCGTTCCTCTCCTATAATTGCGGCTCCACGAGAGACAGACGCTCGCACGCTCCGTCACGGAGGTGCCGATGGGAGATTGCATCATGACCGATGAAAGGAATGCGGAAGCCGTCTCGGCGCGCATCCGCGCGCTTGCGCTGGCTCAGGAACGCGCGGCCGACCTGCTCGATGCCGCACCGGCCGCCGATGCGCTGAAGGGTTTTCGAACGGCCTTCGAAGCGGCGGGCCTGGACGCATCGGCCTTTCCAATCCTTTCGCTCGATGCGCTGGCCGCACAGTTTGACGTCGTCTATGCGCTTGAGGACGAAGGAACGTATCTGCTTCAGGAATCCCGATACGTCGGCGACCCTCTTTCGGTGGAAAGCGCGATCAAGCGCACGTTCGACAGCATGGGATTCACGGGTTCGAACGCGAGCTTCCCGTTCTGCCATATAGCGAACGAACTGCGATTCCTCGCGTTCGTGCTGAACGCGTGCGAAGACGCGCGCGCAACCGGCGATGCGCGAGGAGCGATGCGCTTCGCGGGGGTCGCCATGAATTTCCTGGTCGACCACCTAGGCTACCTGCATCAGATGGCACTTGAATGCGACCTGTTCGAGGCACCCGCATATGCGGAGATCGCACGTGCGATCGAGATGCTGGCCAAGGTCGATCGCGAAGCGTTCATCGGCTTCATGCGGCCGCTTCGATAAGAAGATCGGTCGGCTGGATGAAGGCCCGGCCGACCGATGGAATCTCGTGCGCGCGCACTGTCGGCATGCGCATAGCAGGCGGACGGATCGCAGAATCGAACCGGTCTTTCGGTCCGCACCTATACGATGCGGAGGAAACGAAGGCTACGCTTCTGCCGCCGCGGCGCGCGTCTTCGCCTCGATTCGGAGCGAACCTTCGGCGGCTGCATGCGTGCGACGTGTGAGCAGATAGAAGAACGGCGTGTCGAGTGCGGCGAGGATGAACTTGATCAGGTACTGGCCGACCATCATCGCGCCGAGCTGCGGAAGCATGGCCGAGTCGAAGAGCCAGCCGAACCCGATGCCGAACGCGATGCCGACGAACACGACGGTATCGATGATCTGCGACGTCATCGTGGATGCGTTGTTCCATATCCAGCGCCAGCGCGGGTTAGCGGTAGCGCCGAGCACGCGGTTGCGAATCTTATGGAAGATCCAGACGTCCCACGACTGCGACATGAGATAGGCGGCCATGCTGCCGATGACGAACACGACGTTCTGCCCGAGCAGCGAATCGTAGGCCGTCTGCATGGCGGGGTCGGCCGCGGGAAGCTGCTGCGTGAACACGATGAGCAGCGTTGCCAGAAGCTGACCGGCGAATCCCCAGTATACGATCGTCTGGGCTTCTTTGCGCCCCCAGACCTCGCCGATGACGTCGGTCATAAGGAAGGTGATCGCGTAGCAGAGCGCGGCGCCGGGAAGCACGATGGTGCTTCCGAACAGGGGAATGCCCGTCTGGATGGTCTTGCCCGTCACGACGTTTGAGATGACGAGGGCGACGACGAAGACCATCGCGCAGAGTAGCAGGTTCTCATTGGTTCTCTTCATGAAGGGTTCCTTAGTTTTTTTAGGTTGGATGGTTTCGAACAACCTCCCGGTGCCGCCGGGATCGGGCTTTTCCATTGCGCCCGCGAAGGGGCGCGATGCCGGATTATAGCGCAGATGCGCCGTTCGGTGCGGAGGAATAGCGAATCGGGTCTTCCGCGCCGTTCGCATGAAACGCCGCGATGCGGTCGAGGCATGTTCCGCACGTGCCGCAGGCGACATCGCCGCCCTCATAGCATGACCATGTGAGCTCGTAGGGAACTCTCCGCTCAAGACCGCAGGCAACGACGCCCGCTTTGGTGTCGTTCACGAAGGGCGCCTCAAGCATCACGTTGCCGTAGGTGCCGATGCGCATCGCGTCGGCCATGGCGTCCGTGAAGGCGGGCGAGCAGTCGGGGTAGGCGTCGCCTGCCGCATCGTCGGCATGCGCGCCCAGATAGACGGCGCAGACCTCGTCGGGATAGAGCGATGCGGCCAGAGCGGCTGCGGCGGAAAGCATGAGCCCGTTGCGGAAGGGCACGTAGGTGTTCGGACGTCCGGCCGCATCCTTCTGGTCGGCGTAGGTGCCGCGTGCGACATCCTGCGCGCTGCCCGCCATGAGCGCGTTGTCGGAATAACGAAGCACGCTCGCGATGTCGAGCACGTAATGCGCGACGCCGTAGCGTTCGGCGACGGCCTGTGCGGCGTCGAGTTCCTTACGGTGGCGCTGCCCGTAGAAGAAGGAAACGGTGGATACGTTCGCCGTGCCGAAGCGTTCGACGGCAAGCGCCAGGCAGGTGGTGGAATCGATGCCTCCGCTCGACAGCACGAGCGCGCGGGTCGGGCACGTGGGCGACGAGGCATGCATCCCGCCGGAGACGGGCAGCGAAGCTGCGGCCGGGGCGTTTTCCGTCATCTTGGATTGCCCGCTCATGCGCGGGCACCGTCGCCGCGGTCGAGGTCGGACAGCTGCGCGAACATGCGCGATACCGCGACGTCCTGGTAGCCGAACTTCGGATTCGCCCAGTTCGCAAACGGATAGATGGAGATCCCTCCGCGCGGATAGAACATGCCGCGGACCTCGATGTACTTCGGATCCATGAGCTTTGCCAGATCGTTCATGATGATGTTGGTGACATCCTCGTGGAAGTCGCCATGGTTGCGGAAGCTGAACAGATAGAGCTTGAGCGACTTGCTCTCGACCATGCGCACGCTGGGGATGTAGTTGATGTAGAGCGTGGCGAAGTCAGGCTGGCCGGTGATGGGGCAGAGCGTCGTGAACTCGGGGCAGCGGAAGGTGACCATATAGTCGCGGTCCTGATGCGCGTTCTCGAACGTCTCCAGCACCGAAGGGTCGTAATCGTTCGGGTACGATGCGTGCTGGTTGCCGAGCAGGGTGATGCCTTCGGCTTCGTGCTCGCGCGTTTTGGCGGCGGCTTCGGTAGGCGTCATGGAGCTCCTTTCATGTCCGTGTCGCCATCCATTCTAGCGTCGGGCCGTGCAGGACGCGTGGACGGACGGTGTGTGCATTGCATGCCCTATGCCGGAATGCGCGTGCGACAGGCGATAGAATAAGGGGAACGCAGATGCCGAGCACGATGAAGCCCGGCGTGCCCATAGGGATCGGGAATGTGCGCGCCGTCGCGCGGGAACGAAGGGAAGATGCATGGCAGGGGAAGCACGGACGAGGTCGACCGAGGCTGGACGTCCGCATGGATCCTCCGAGCATGCCGATGACGCGCGGTCCGGTCGCAGAGGCTTTCGCAGCGTGCGGGAACGCATGCGCCTGGGAGAAGCGCCCGACTTCATCCTGTCCGAGATCGCGGGCGCGCGCGATGTGCCTTCCTCGCAGGCAGGGCGGACGCCGCTTGCCCTGCGCGTTTTCGGCATACTCAGCATCGTTGTGGGAACCGCGGTCGTCGTTCCCCTCGTCTTCTTCATCCTGCGCGCCTTCGTGAGGTTCGCCCTGGGCCGTTTCGAGACCTGGTCGACGGTCACCTTGGTCGTGGTCATCGTGAACCTGGTGTCGGCGGCGGTGCTTATCGGGATGTTCGTGCTGCTGGGAGTGAGGCTTCTGCGCAGCAAGCGGCGTCTGGCGGCGGAGCTTGCCTATGCGATGACCGGCGTCGATTTCGTGGTTGCCGCAAGCTATGTCATGCTTCTCGGCATGGACTGGATCGCGCTTTTCCTGGTCGGCGTCGCGCTCTTCCTCGTCACGCTGTCAAGCTATATGGATCCTTCTTTGGCGCAGGAGCGAGAGCTTCAACGCCGTCTGCGCGACATGGATGCGCGTTCGCAGGCGGAAGAGGGGACGATCGGACGCGATGAAACGGGACGCGGCTACATCGCGCTCAATTTCATCAACCTGTTCTGGATATTCACGATCTGCAGCGTCGTGGGGCTCGGGCTTGAGACGGTCTACCATCTGGCGCTGTATGGAGAATGGCAGGATCGCGCGGCGACGGTGTTCGGGCCGTTTTCCATCATATACGGCGTGGGCGCCGTGCTCATCACGATCGCCCTCAACCGCTTCTATCGGAAAAACCCCTTGATCATCTTCCTGGTCGCAGCCGTGATCGGCGGCGCATTCGAGTTTTCCGTCAGCTGGCTTATGCAGATGGCGTTCGGCATTACGTCTTGGGATTACACGGGCACCTTCCTTTCGATCGGCGGACGTACGAACGGGTTCTACATGACCATGTGGGGGCTGCTCGGCTTGGCGTGGGTGAAGCTCGCCCTGCCGCGAATCCTCAGGCTTATCAACCGCATCCCCTGGAACTGGCGGTACGCGGCAACGTCGCTTTGCGCAGCGGTCATGATCGTCGATTGCGGCCTGACGCTCGTCGCGCTCGACAGCTGGTTCAACCGGCTTGCCGGCATTCAGACGAATACCGAGATCGAGCGGTTCTGCGACGATCGATTTGACGATGCCTTCATGGAGCATCGCTTCCAGACGATGGCCATCGATCCCGAAACCGCCGTGCGCGGCGACTGACGCCGTCCGCTATGCGCCGAGAGGATGCTCCGATTTCGTCGGGTTCTGGTTTTGGAAGCCATGCGCCGAAGCGTTCCGAATAGAATCGCGGAATGGTTCCGTATATCAAAGACGGGAGACGCTTAGGTCTCCCGTCTGCAGTTTCATGGTCGGGTGAACAGGATTCGAACCTGCGACCCCTTGACCCCCAGTCAAGTGCGCTACCAAGCTGCGCCATCACCCGATATGCAATTCATGCGTCTGCTTGACGCAAGGAAGTATTCTACCGTTTCGAATCGTACGGCTCAAGACCGATTTTCAAAACCAGCATAAGTCGAGCTTCGAGTCGGCTTGCAGCCCCGCACGTCGCTGATCGCAGGGGCCTTTGGCGTAAAGCCTCCATTCCCGTGCAGGTGCGAGGCCGGCAGGCATGTCGGCGGCATCGGCCGATTCATCGGCCACGGTGCCCTTATATATCCCATGCGAGCTGGTCGGTGTGCAGCCACGCCTCGGCCGTCGGCGAAAGGGGCTCGCCGATCCAGTCGGCGTAGAGCTTCTGCACATCCGGGTTCTCGTGCGACATGCGCAGCACGTCCGCTCCGTCCAGCGCGTTCAGGACCGCAGCGCGTTCCTTCGCGAGTTCCTGATTGAAGGCGATCGGTTGCCCGCCGCCTCCGACGCAGCCGCCCGGGCAGGCCATGACCTCGACGAAGTCGAACTCGACCTCGTCGGCCGCCAAAGCGTCGAGCAGCTTCGAGGCGTTTTCGAGCCCGCTTGCGATCGCGATGCGCACCTCCATGCCGCCGACATCGAGCGTCTTGGATGTCCAAGGCTCCTCGGGCGTCGCTGCGGTGCAGTCGGTCGCTTCGATCGGCAATGTCGTTCCCGTTATCAGGTAGGCCGCCGTGCGTAACGCCGCCTCCATCACGCCGCCCGTGCGCCCGAAGATCGTGCCCGCGCCCGTCGACGTGCCGAGGGGATGGTCGAACCCCTCTTCGGGCAGCGACGCGCAGTCGATGCTGAACATGCGCAGCATGCGGTCGAATTCGCGCACGGTCAGGACGGCATCCACGTCGGTTCCGCCCTCGGTCGAAAGCTGCGGCACGCCGGCCTCGTACTTCTTGGCGACGCACGGCATGATGGAGATGGTGAACAGCTTCCGCCCTTCGGCTTCCGCCTGCTCGCGAAGCGTGTTCTTGATCGTGGCGCCCAGCATCTGATGAGGCGATTTCGACGTGGACAGCTGCGGGGCGAAGTCGGGATAGTGCTGGAGGGCGAAGCGCACCCAGCCTGGGCAGCACGATGTGAACATCGGGCGCTTCTTGCCCGCCTTCACGTATTCGACGAATTCGCTCGCCTCTTCCATGATGGTGAGGTCGGCGCCGAAGTCGGTGTCGAAGACGCGGTCGAATCCGAGGCGGCGCGCGGCGGCCGCCATGCGGCCCTGCGTCGCGAGCGTGCGATCAAGCCCGACGCCTTCTCCCCAGCTCGTGCGTACGGCAGGCGCGATTTGCACCACCGTTTCGACGGTCGGGTCAATGAGCGCTTCCATGACGCGGTGGATGTCGGTGCGCGCCGTGAGCGCTCCGGTGGGGCAGTGCGTGATGCACTGGCCGCACAGCGAGCAGCCGGCATCTGCGATAGGAAGGCCCTCGCGCACCGTGACCTTCATATGCGGGCCTGTGCCCGTGAAATCCCATACGGCGCAATGCTGGTTCTTTTCGCAGACGGACACGCAACGCATGCATTTGATGCACTTGGACGAATCGCGGCGCAGCGGGAAATCGTGGTCCCAGTCGCCGGCCTTCGTCTGGTTCGAAGGGAAGGGGAGGTTCCACGCTCCCAAATCGCGCGATATCTGCTGCAGCGCGCAGGTGTCGGCGCGCAGGCAGCTCGTGCATTCGCTGCGATGTTCGGACAGGATCATCTTCACATTGCTGCGGCGCGCGGTGACGACTTCGGGCGTGTTCGTGCGTACCTCCATGCCTTCGGCGACCGGGGTGGTGCACGAGGCGGGAAAGCGGTCTTCTCCTTCGACTTTCACGACGCAGACGCGGCAGGCGCCTATTTCGTTCAATCCCTTGAGCTCGCAGAGCGTCGGGATGGTGATGCCGGCTTCTCGCGCGGCGTTCAAGATGGTGGTCCCTTCGGGGACGCTGACGGGCGTGCCGTCGATCGTGAGCCTTACCATTTGACGGGCCTCCCTCCGCGCAGCGTTCCCATGCCGTAGTGATCGCAGCGCAGACAGCG
The DNA here is from genome assembly GCF_000293015.1 of Slackia sp. CM382. Taxonomy (NCBI): domain Bacteria; kingdom Bacillati; phylum Actinomycetota; class Coriobacteriia; order Eggerthellales; family Eggerthellaceae; genus Slackia; species Slackia sp. CM382. The sequence continues at coordinate 329,028 of NZ_ALNO01000016.1, read as the reverse complement.
GCTGCATTCCTGCTCGGCTTCCTCATCGCGCAGGGGTATCTCGACGCCGTCGAAATCGTGCGCGCGATCGAAGACCGAACGCTCCCGGATGTTCACGCGCCCGCAGGCGAGCTTGGAATCGAATGATACGGGCGGGATCTCCACCTCGTCGTAGACGTCGTGGTGGAAGCCGAGGAAGGCATCGATATTCGCCGCGACGGCCTTGCCTGCATCGATGGCGCGGATGACCGTCGAAGGACCGGTTTCGCAGTCGCCGCCGACGAATACCTTGTCCATGCCGACGGCGCGTCCGTGTTCGTCGGCCTGAAAGTGGCCGCGTTCCGCAGGCAATCCCTTGGAGGTGAAGTACTCGTATTCGATGACCTGCCCGATCGCCTCGATCAAAAAGTCGCATTCGAATGCGGTCTCCTCGGCGCTCGTCGGCTTGGTACCGGGACGTCCGCCCCGATAGAGGCCGGGCATCTGCGGTTGGACGACGAGGCGGATAGGCTTGTCGGTGCCGGCGTCCACGCGCACGGGCGACATGAGCTCGACGATCTCGCATCCTTCCTCGACGGCGGCGTTCACTTCTTCGGGAAGCGCCGTCATGTCCTTCTTGCGGCGGCGATAGACGCAGCGCACGCTGGCGGCGCCCAGACGCTTGGCCGTGCGCGTCGCATCCATGGCCACGTTGCCGCCGCCCACGATGACGACGTCTTTGCCGGCCATGTCTATGGGGCGGCCGGACGACGAGCGATGCAGGAACTGCACGGCCGAGAAAACCCCTTCGCGCGTGGCGTAGTCGATACCGAGGTCGCGGAAGTGGTGCGCGCCGATGGCGACGAACACGCAGTCGTGCGATCCTTCCACTTCTTCCCATGTGACGGTCACGCCGACCTTGGTGTTGTAACGGACTTCCACGCCGAGCGACAGGATCGCGTCGATATCGTAGTCCAGATTCTCGGCGGGCAGGCGGTAGCGCGGGATGCCGTAGTACATCATGCCGCCCAAGTGGTCGTTCTGCTCGAATACCGTGACGTCATGGCCCATGAGCGCCAGGTAGTATGCTGCCGAAAGGCCGCTCGGGCCGCCGCCGATGATGGCGACGCGCTTGCCGGTGGCAGGCGCCTTCGCCGGAGCGGGCACGAATCCTGCCGTCAACACCGCGTGCTGTTTGATGGCGCGGATGTTGATGGGCGCATCGATCATGCCGCGACGGCAGGTGGCTTCGCACGGATGCTCGCACACGAATGCGCAGGCGCTCGGGAAAGGATTGTCGTTGCGGATGACGCGCACGGCATCCGCATAGCGCCCGGCGCGCACCAGGTCGATGTAGGCCGGGATGTCGATATGCGTGGGGCAGCCCTTGACGCAGGGCACCGATGTGAAACGCTGCTGGCAGATGCCGCGCTCGAGGTGCGATTCGGCATCTTCCTTGATGAGGTCGGCGAAGGCAAGACCGATCCGTCCGGCTTGAAAGCCGATCGCGCAGTCGGATGTCGTGTAGAGGGCCTGGCAGGTGTCCATCAGGCGATCGACGATGCCTTCGCCACCTTTGCCTTCGAGGATGTTTTCCAGATCGTCGGTCAGCCGGCGGAGCCCGATGCGGCAGGGCGTGCACTTGCCGCAGCTCTGCGATGCGCAGAGGCTGAAGAAGCCTGCGGCGGCCTCTATAGGACAGTTGGCGTTGCCTGAGACGTTGAGCCTGCGGATGGCCGAATCGGTGATGACGCGGCTTTCGCGATCGGCGTCCGTAGGCGCGAAGATTGCGAGTCTGCTCATGATCCCCCTTGGTCATGGTGTGGTCGCTATCCGTCGCATGATACGCGAACAGCGTACGTCCGCGTAACGTGATGCGCTTTGATACGTATTTTTAACGGGGGATGGTCGGACGCGATGCGAATGCGCATATTCGCACGGGCGCATGAAAAGAGGCGCCGCTGCGATGCGGCGCCTCTCGGAGCGGTTCTTCGCGCACGACTCCGGATGAAGGTCCGGCGATCGTGCGCGCGAGTCCTTAGGCTGCGGGCAGCTCGCCTTCGGCGATGCGCTCAAGAGCCTGGTTGTGATCGCGGGTGCCGGTGAAGACCTCATGCTTGTAGGGGTTCACGCCGAGCTTCTTGGCGCGGTAGGCGATGTAGGCGATGGCCGCGATGTTGGCGATCAGGGCGATCACGGACACAGTGGTGTTGGTGGACGTGCTGAGCGTCGACTGGACGGCGAAGACGCTGTCGAAGCCGAGCTCGGGGAAGGAATCCTGGAACTGCGGGAACACCTGGGCGAACATGCACCAGATGGCAAGCGTGTTGGCGCGGTTCTGGATCCAGCCGCCCTTGTTCCAGAGCGCATTGGCGACGGTAGGGGCGAGCAGCAGCGCCAAGCCGCAGTACCACGCGTGGTTGGGCAGGCAGTTGTAGGTGTAGCAGAAGTTCCACAAATCGTAGGAGATGATGAAGACCCACGTCATGTCGGCCCAGATCATGTCATCCTTCTTCTTGGACGTGTAGACGGCCCACCAGCCGGTCATGCAGAAGATGTTGATGAGGCCGGCGACGCCGTTGAAGACGTTATGCCAGCCGCAGAGCTGGGTGGCATGCTCGGAGGTCACCCAGGCGGCCGAACCGTTGTCGAGCAGGAAGTAATCGCCGGAGAAGTAATGGGCGGCGCTCTCGAAGTCGGACACGACGGCGATCAGGATGTTGATGGCCACGATGACGAACGGGAAGGCCTTGAACCAGGTCGCTTTGCCCAAGCGCCCCCAATGGTACTTGATGATCATGAAGCCGATGCAGCCGGTCAGCGCCGCATAGACTTTGGCGTAGTGGAACCAGCCGTTCTGGAAGAGCACCGTCGGGTTGTTGACGGCCCATTCGGCTCCGCCCGCTGCTCCCACCGTGACGGCGATGCAGTAAATCGTCATCGCGATCGGCAGCGCCACGAACATGATGATTCCGCCGGTCTTGGAACGACGGGCGAATTCATTCAAGAGGATAAGGCCGATGAACACGATGGCCCATCCGATCCATTGGAATATGGCGTTGTCGCCATACACTTGGAACAGCATAGCTGTCCTCCCTTCTGTTCTCATCCGCCTCCCAAGCGGATGCATCCTCGTCTCCATGCCGCCGAGGCCCTTCGGCTTCGGAGCATCTCCCCTTCGCGCCCGCGCCCCTGCGAGCGGGACGGCGGTTTCAGCTTTAGTTCTTCTGACCGGCTTCGGCCGCGCCTTCAAGCATGTAGCTTCCGTCCAGGTCGAGATGAAGCGTCTGGGCCACCAGGCATTCAAGCACCTCGTCATCGGCATCGGGATGGTGACGGATGTAGCCGATCATCCCGACGATGAGCATGTAGAAGGTGTCGTAGATATGGTCGATGCGGACATGATGGAACCGCCCGTATTCGATCGCGGTGGTCTCGGTGACATAGCGTGCGACGGCTTCGGCCGTGCGCGAGAGGAAGTCAAGATAGAGAGCGGCGTTCTCCTTATTGGTGAGCGCGTGGCGGAACGCGTCTTTGTCGAAGATCGCGCGTCGCATGAGGGTGATGCAATCGTGGAGCGCGCTCTGCACGTCGTAGCGGGTGCGGGATTCGTTCCAATGTTCGACGAGCTCGATGAAGTCGTCCACATACGCGTCAAGGACAGCTTCGATGACGGCGTCCTTGTCGGCGAAGTAGTAATAGAACAGCCCGCGGGCGACGCCGGATTCGCGCGCGATGTCCTTGACCGTGGTATGGGCAAGGCCGCGTTCTTCGAAGAGGCTGCGTGCGACTTCGACGATCTGATGCCGGCGGTCGTAGCCGTTGCTGCGGGATGCGGCTGTCTCCTCGCGTCCGTCGACGGACATGCGGTTCACCTCGCTTCATACGTACGTCCTGATGGCGTTTCCGTTTGATGCGAATATGGTAACTTTCAGGATATTCTATGGTCAATGTACACATACCGAAAAATGACCAATGAGCAACGTTTTCATTTCAAAAATGAAGAAAAGGCCTCCGCAGGGAAGCCTTTTCCGATGAAGCGCCGCAAGGAGGGGTTCGGGCGCGCTTCTGGTGCGAAATGCGTTATTTACCGAGGTATTCCGCAGCGCTCTTCATGGCGAGACGTCCGGAATTCATTGCCCAGGCAGCCTGGGAACCCGGTGCGAACTTCACGTCGTAGGAGTCGCCGTACAGGCCGCCTGCATCGGATCCGCCCGCGTAAAGGCCGGGAATCACGTCGCCGTCGTCGTTGAGCGCCTGGGCGAACTCGTTGACCTTTATGCCGCCGCAGGTGGTGTAGAAGCCATCGGCGACCTCGCAGAGCCAATAGGGGCCCGACTCGACCGCGTGAAGGTACATGGCGCGCTTGCCGAATTCCGCATCGGCGGACGTGTCGTCGCCGTCGAGGCCGGAAGCCGCTTCGCAGTATCCGTTGTATTCGTCGACGGTCGCCTGCACGGCGGCCGCGTCGAGGCCGACCTCCTTGCAAAGCGCGGCGAGGTCGTCGCCGACATGGCATCCCGAAGCCTTCTGCAGGTCTTCGCGGGCATTGGAAAGCGGCGTTCCGGGAATGCCGAAGGAGAAGCACTGCGCGTACGGGCCGTTCTGCTCCCATTCCTGCATATCCGCCTCGGTGAACAGGACGTAGGTCTTCTCCTGATTGCGCATGGCTATGCCAGCACCCGCGAAGTCGTCGCGCCAGAGGTCTTCTTTGCAATAGCGCTTGCCGTTCTGGTTGATCCAGAGGGTGGGCTGCACGCCGGCGGTGTATGCATCGGTTGTCCAGGTCGCCGTGATCGCACCTAGGGTGACCGGTCCACACCACATGACCGTGCCCAGACCTTCCGCCATGGCCGCGCCGGCGTCCTTGGCCATCTTGATGCCGTCGCCGGAGCGGCAGTCCATGCCGAGTGCCTGGATGTTGACGTTCTTCGTCTCCGATACGGCATAGAGGAATTCGGAGTTGTTCGCGTATCCGCCGGATCCGATCATGACAACGGGCGCTTCGATCTTGATGACCTTGCCGTTCTTGTCGACGGCCAGGATGCCTGCCGCCTTGCCGTCTTCGATGATTATCTTGCGGGCATTGGTCTCGAAGTGGACCTCGACTCCCAGGCGATCGGCCTCTTCGCCGAACGTCTTCATGAAATAGCCGCCAGGGCTGGGACTGTCGCCCTTGTCGTAGACATGCCATATTTTAGGACCGGCGCCGATGGCGATGACCTCGGCGAATTTCTGCCCGTGTCCCTCCAGCCATTCGATGGTCTCGGCCGTTTGGCCGAAGAAGTTCTTGTATAGGCTGTGCTGCGGAATCCAGTGATGGAAATTCATGCAGGTGTTCATCGCGTTGTTCACATCATAGACGCGATCGGGGAAGTAGGCGCCGGCGAACATGGGCGGTTCATCGACCAGATAATGCGATTCGAGCGCCGTCATGCCTTCGGTTCCGATGAACGAACCGCCGTAGCCCGCGAGGCGTTCGACGATGATAGGCTTAAGGCCGAGGTCGACAGCTTGGATGGCCGCTGCAAGTCCGGTGCCTCCTCCGCCGATGATTGCGACGTCGGCCGTAAGCGTTTCTTCGGGTTCGCCGACGGCTTCGAGTTCCCAGACCTTGTCCTCGGCGTTTGCGGCAGGTTTCGTCGCGCCGGTCTCTGCAGATGCCGATTCGGTTGCGCCCGTCGAGGCTTTCGGCGCGCAGCCTGCAATCGCTCCGCTCAGACCTGCGGCGACGATGCCGGTTCCGACAAGGAAGCTCCTACGGCTCAGGTTCGTGCGTACGTGCTCGCGCTTCGTCGTCATGACGATCTCCTCTCCATTCCGTTCCCTTCGAACTCCCTATACATACAAAGTACGTGCGGTATAGTTCCTAATCAATGAACTGTAAGTTCTGCATTGAAACGAAAGGTGAGTTCATATCGCATCGCGTGGTCGAGGTCTCGGCGGGGAGGCGCCTATGAATACCGATCAGTTCAAGCACTTCGCCTTGGTTTACAAGCTTCGCAGCTTTACCTTGGCTGCTTCTCAGGTTCCCATGTCGCCTCAGGGTCTTGCGAAATCCATTCGCAAGCTCGAGCAGGAATTCGATGTGGAGTTCTTCGAGGCCGATGCGTCGGGCGCCCGCGTCCCGACTGAATTCGGCGATCGCATGATGGATTTCGTCAACGAGGCAGAGCTTCAGCGTGTCCAGCTCGTTTGGGAATTCGATCGGATTCGCGCCAGAAGGCAGAAGCGCGTGCGTGTTGCGTCCTGCCTAGGAATATCCGGGTTCATCGGCTTGCGGTTGAAAGAGGCTTTCGAAGCACGGAACCCCGATGTGCGCATAGATCTTATCGAGCTCAGCGACGATGCCTGCGACGAGGCCATCTCGCTCGGACGCGTCGATCTCGGCTTCACGCTCGCGCCGTTCGACGGGAGGCTTGCGAACGTTCCTTTGTTCACGGAGCCGTTCTATCTATGGATCAACGTGAAGGATCCACGTTCCAAGAAGGAGTGCGTGACCATGCGCGATCTGGATGGGGCATGCGTTTCGTCGTTCGGGGACGGGATCAAGTGCGACGCGGTTTTGAGGAAGAGACTTGCAGAGGCGGGCTCTGCGCCGACGTTCTTCAATTCGCCCGAGGTGTATTGGCACTACGAGAACGCTTTGCTGAATCGATCGATCGGGCTGACCGTCCAGCATTTCGTGGCGCTGAAGGCGTTTTGCGCCAGCGACGAGGTCTGTGCCGTGCCGCTCGATGAACTGAACTGGTCGATCGGCTTGTCCTACATACCTTCGCACGTATTCGCCGAACATGAGGCCCGGTTCGTGGATTTCGTGACGACGCATGCAGAAGCCATGGCGATCGAAGCGCGCATGCCGGCGTGCTGATGAAGCGGCATGCGTAGAGCCGTCGCGATCAATAGCGGAATAGTTCGGATTTGATTCTCTCGATGATGGAGCCGTCGGCAGGAAGCCATGCCACCTCGTCGATGGTCGAGGCATCCAGCCAACGTGCGGAGGCGTGTTCGAGCAACGTCAGATCTCCTTCGACCACATGGCATAGATAGCATCGCATGCTCAGGTGGAAGGCGGGGTAATCGTATTCCACGGTCATGAAGTGCGAGTCCACGGCGATTCGCGTGGCAAGCTCCTCGCGAATCTCGCGCGTAAGCGCCGCTTCTGGCGTCTCGCCCGCCTCGATTTTGCCTCCGGGGAATTCCCAATCGCCTGCGAAGTCGCCATATCCGCGCTGGGTTGCGAATATCTTGTCATCGTGCCTGATGATGGCCGCAACAACATCAATGGTTTCCACAATTCCCCTTTCCGTCGTCGGATTATTGTAGTCGATCGGATAAAGGAAGCAGCAGACTCGTTCTCCGAGGCTCCGAATCTGGCCGATAGTTCTCGCATCCATCTCGTTATCGGCTGCGACAAAGCATATGAGCTGCGAATTAATCGTTTGCTAATAGTTAGCGAATAAAGAATGAAGATGACCTCTATAGAGGTTATGCACACAGCTTTCTATACTTGCTTTCATAGGGGGACAACTGAAGGGAGAAGACATGGGGGCTTCGAACGAAAGCTCATCCGAGCGCGTTCCGCATTGGGGGATGGTTATCGATCTGTTCAAGTGCATCGGATGCGACGCGTGCACCGTTTCCTGCAAGGCGGAGAATCGGACGCCGCCTGGCATTACGTACAACGTGGTGCTTGAGGAAGAAGTAGGGGTGTATCCCAATATGCGCGTGCATATGACACCTAGGCCATGCATGCAGTGCCAGGATGCGCCGTGTGTAGAAGCATGTCCGGTAAAGGCGTCGTATCTTGGAGAGGACGGCATCGTCGTAATCGATGCCGACCGCTGCATCGGATGCCGATACTGCATTGCGGCCTGTCCCTACGGGGCGCGTTCGGTAGATGAGGGGATGTCGTATATCGCTGAGATGCAAGCTGCCGATCAGGTAGTGGTTCCCGAATACGGTGTCGAGCGTTCGGGATCTGCTGAAAAGCGGAACCTGCAAGGCAGCGTTCGAAAGTGCACGTTCTGCTCGCATCGAATCGCCCATGGAGAGGTTCCGGCTTGTTGCGAAACATGTTTGGGGGATGCTCGCGTGTTCGGCGATCTGAACGATCCCGATTCGGTTGTTTCCAAGCTCGCGTCCTCATCACGTGCATCGCGGCTGAAAGAGGAGCTGGGCACCAATCCATCCGTCTATTACTTGAGGTGATGACCATGGCGTCTAATGAGGTAAATACCGCGACGGGTAGGCATGCCCTTTCTCGAAGGGCGGCGTTGGTATGGGCTTCGGCGACCGTGGTCTTGATAGCTCTGGGGGCTCCGTTTCTGTTCATTCGATTGTCTGAAGGACTTATGGCTGCCGATACCACGAATCGCGTTCCATGGGGTTTGTGGGTGGTCGCGTATACCTGGTTTTCGGGGCTTGCCGGGGGAATGTTCCTCATATCGTCGCTTTGGTATCTGTTCAGAATCAAGGCTTTTGCCGCCATCGCACGGCTTTCTCTGGTAGGAAGCCTGGTCTTTTTAATCGCATCTGCAATTCTCATCGCTCTTGATCTAGGAGTATTGGGCAATGTCGCAGGAGCGCTTTTGTTCTTTCGTTGGTCGTCTGCTCTTTCCTGGGAGGTCAAGCTCTGCACGGTGCTCCTGATTATCATGACGGTCCAATTGGCTCTTGTCGTTACATGCGGATCCGTGCGCGAAGAGCAACGAGGAAATCGTAATTTCGCTATACGCGTCCTTGCGGGGGTGGGCGTGGCGCTTTCGTTCGTCGGCGTGCCAAGCGGCACGGGAATGCTGTTCGCGGCCGTAGGCGCCCGTGACCTTTGGAGCGGCGGCGCGACCGTCGTGTCGTTCTACGCTGCGGCCTTGGTCATGGCAGCAGCGTTCCTTCTCATCGTCTGCATCGTCTTGGCTCGCCTTAGGCATGAGGCTCCTGAACGCGGAGCGACGAAAGGGCTGTCGTACGTGCTTCTTGCTGCGTTGGCCGTATCGATATTCGTAACGTTCTTCCAGCTAATGTCCTCTTTGTTTCCTGTCGAATCGTCCGGCGGCCAGGCCGCGCGGCTAATCTTGATGGGCTCTTTCGCTCCGTTGTTCTGGATAGGAGCGGTAGGGATCGGTTCCGTCCTGCCCATCGCCTTAGCAGTAAAGACCCTGCGCAAAGGCGGTGGAACGTGCGCTGCGATTGCGGGTTTCTCGGCGTTGATCGGTGTTTTCTCATTGCGTTACGCGTTCGTGACCGTCGGCTTCCTCGTTCCGTTGCTGCCCGGCCTTCCGACGGCTTCGTATGTTCCGAGCGTCTTCGAAATAGGCGTGGTGGTTTTCGCTTCGGGTATCGCGCTAGGCTTATTCGGCCTTTTTATCAGGCTCTTCGATCCTGCCTCCATAGGAGTGGGCAGAAACGGGACGACTGTGGCTTGGGGCGATGCGAAGCAGGTTATTGGAGGGGGAGCCGAAAAATGAAACAGGAGCAGTTCGATGTGAGGACCGGCCGGCTAGAAAACGTCGCCGAACCGATAGACGATCGGTTCGGGACGCCTTCCCGACGGGCGATCGTCGGCGCGGGATGCGCCGTGGCTCTCGGTGCGGTTGCTATGGGAGCAGGTCTTGGCCTGCATGTGACCCATGATGACCCTTATACCGACGATGCGCATGGGCGCGGGGATTCTACGGATTCCTACACGGCCGAAGATGTGATCCTGTCGATGTGCAACGGATGCAACACCTCATGTCCTATAAAGGTGCGCATCTGCGATGCGGCGGAAGACGCCGACGGCGCGACACCGTTGCTGCGCAAGATATCGGGCAATCCGTATTCGCCACTGAACACGCAGCCGTATGCTCCGATACCCTATGAGACCTCTCCTCATAGCGCTTTGGTTCCCGACGGCTCGTTCAAGACGAAGGGACGCTCTGCAAGCGGCGGCGTTACCTGCCTCAAAGGACAGGCGGGCATTCAGATCGCCCATAATGCCCTAAGGGTCACCGAACCTTTGAGGCGCGTCGGAAAACGCGGGGAAGACGCATGGGAGAGCGTGTCATGGGATACGGCGCTTGATGAAATCATCGGAGGATCGAGCGCCTTGGGCACGCCGGGCATCTCCTCGTGGTGGGCGTACGCTCCCAAGGAGAAGGTCGAGGCGGATGTCGAGCTGATGAAATCCGGTTCGATGTCCAAGGAGGAATTCGACGACAAATGGCGTGACACGCTGATCGATGTCGATCATCCCGACTTGGGACCCAAATCGAACCTGCTGTGCTCGTTCGGAAGCGACCGAGGATTCATAAACAGCCGGTTTGTTCAAAAGGGTCTCGGAACCATTAACACGTATGGGCATGGCGGCGTGTGCGGGTTCACGGGTGCCGTCAGCAATGCCCGCACCCATCCGACCACCGGCTTCAATCGCATGTATCCCGAGATAGACTATTGCGAATGCCTGATTATCTGGGGCACCGAACCGATGACGGCGAATAAAGGTCCTACCTGGTTCGCCCCGCGTCTTTCGGTCGCCCGTGCGCGCGGCATGAAATTGTTCGTGGTCGATCCGCGGCAGGGACGCAGCGGAACGAAGGCGGATCTATGGCTTCCCGTCATCCCTGGGAAAGACACGGAACTCGCATTCGCCATGGCGTCGTGGATTTTGGCGAATGAGCGTTATGACGAACGTTACCTTTCTGCTCCAGGAAAGAAGGCGGCCGATGCTATCGGTGAACCTACCTGGTCGGATGCAACGCATCTTGTGGCTATAGACCTGCCGAACCGACCTGTGGTTACAGCTAGGCTCCTTGGTCTGGTCGATGACGGCATCGCCGACGATGCACGCTTCGTGTTCGTCGACGGAGAGCTCGTTTTGGCGGACGAGGTCGAAGGCGCTGCAGACCTGCGTGTCGATGCGGAAATAGAGTCCGACGGAACGACTATGCGTGTGAAGAGCGTGTTTTCTCTGCTCGAGGAACGCATAAACGAACGGTCGATCGAATACTACGCCGAGGAGTGCGGCATCGACGTCTCGATCATCGAAGAGGTAGCGCATGAGTTCACGTCGCACGGGAAGCGTTCAGCCATCACATCGTACCGCGGTCCTTGCATGCACACGAACGGATACGATGCAATACGGGCGATAAACTACCTGAACTTCCTCATCGGCAATAACGATTGGAAGGGCGGGAATCTCGCTTCCGGTGCGAAGTTCGAGACCAATAACGGCCGTTACGACCTGGTTTCGGTTCCTGGCGGATATAAGCCGTGGGGCATAGCGGTTTCCCGCCATAACGTTCCCTATGAAAAGACCTCGTATTTCGAGGAGGATGGGTATCCTGCCAAACGGTTGTGGCTATCGTTGTCCACCAATCTCATACAGGAAGTGGTGCCCACGCTGAGGGCGGGTTATATTTACGACCATTTGGGCGCGTTGTTCATGCATCGGTACTCGCTTGTGGACTCGGCGCCGGGCGGCGATCGTATGGCCGATGTGCTGACCGATACCGAGAAAATCAAGCTCATCGTCGCATTCGATGTGGAGATAGGCGACACGGCGCGCTATGCCGACTTCATTCTGCCCGACCGCACATTCCTTGAACGGTTCACGCAGGAAGGCATCTATCCCACGCAGCCGTTCAAGCTGCTTCCGCTCGGGCAGCCGACGACACGGGCGTTCGATGGACCGCGCCCGACCGAGGCGGTGTATATCGAGCTTTTGAAAAGGATGGGAAAGCCAGGGGTGGGAGAGGGAGCCATTCCGAAGGGGAAGAACGCTTCGGACGATGCTCCTTCGGCTCTGGACAACGAATACGATTACTGGATGAAGCTGGTTGCGAACGTCGCTTATTCCGGAGAACCAGTTCCCGATGCCGATCCCGATGAACTCGACCTTTTCGAGAAGGTACGTTCTCGGGCTTTGCGCGGCGGGTTCGATATCGCGCAATGGAAAGCGGCCGTGACGCCGGAGGAATGGCCGAAGGTGGTGTATGTCCTCAATCGAGGAGGACGCTTCGCTCCTGCCGACCGTCTTGCGGGAGACGGCTTCGAAGGAGAATGGCTCCAGTACCGCTATGGCGCGCTTTGCGCGTTCTACGACCCCAAAACGGCGGCGACCAAAGACGCCTTGAGCGGCAAGAACCATGATGGGCTTGCGCATACGACGCCGATCACGTACGCGGATGGGACCGAGGTGGAAAAGCCCCGGGAATTCCCACTGGCCATGATTACCTGGAAGGCGCGAGCCAACGGCACGTATCGTCTGATGCCTTCGTCATGGTTGCGTGAGGTGGAGACCGAGAATTTCGTATGGATGTCACCGTCAGACGCCTTCGATCGCGGTCTTGAGAACGGGGATGCCATAGAAATATCGAGTTCGACGGGCATTGCTCGAGGCCACGTGAAGGTGACCGAGGGCATTCGTCCCGGCGTCGTGGGCAGCTCGTATTCGTTCGGGCATCAAGGGTCGCGCGCCTATCCGATCGTCGTCGATGGCATCACGTATGATGCAGCGCCCGATTACCTTGTCGAATCGCGCGTGAAGGACGGAGAGATTCCTGGACACCAGGAAACAGGATTGGCCGGAGGCCGAAATCGGGGATTCAGGCATAATGCACTTCTGCCAGACGATGTGCTCGAAGGTGGAGGAGGGCTTATGGACCGCATCGGGGGTGGCGCTGCTCAGCTCGACCTATGGGTCGAAATCAAGAAGGCATAGCTCGTGCGAAGGGCAGGCGGATTCCTCGCGTGCCCTTCGCATGTTCGGGTATCCTCGTTCTAAAGATCTTTAGGCCTGATGCGTCTGAATCCTGATGGATGGAAAGGCCGGTCTGCCGAATACGAACCGAGAAATCGCCCAGGAAAGATCGAGGGCTTGCATGGTGCAGCATGACGCGAAGTCGAATATCGGGTTGAAAACCAAGATCATTGGGCTTTTAGGAGCAGTGCTGCTTGCGCTTGTCTTGGTGGATATCGCTTGGACGTACCATACGCAAAAGCAAGCGACCGAGGGCGTCATGCTCCAGGAGTCGCGCATACTCGTCACGGAAATGAATGCGATATGGAAATTCGTTTCCATAAACCAAGATGCCATCAATCATTCTGCGGACGGATCATACGACTACAAGGGTCTGCACTGTGCTCTTGCCGGGGAGGAAGTAGCCACGTTTTTTTCGGACGATTCCGATTACTCGATCCGATTCACCCGTCTTTCTCCCCGCAATTTGAAGAACTCCCCGGACGCTTACGAGAAGGAGGCCTTGGATTATTTTGCGGATAATGCCTCGTCGGATGAATACTATGGTTTCTCCGATCAAGGCGGGCAGTCTGCGTTTCGCTACATTTCGGTCATGAGAGTCTCGGAGAACTGCACGGAATGTCATGGAGGTCCCGTTGGAGAGATCGATCCGACGGGGTTCCCGAAAGAAGGCTGGGAAGTCGGCGATATGGCCGGAGTCGTAAGCGTGACGGTTCCTACCGACTGGTATTTCTCCAACATGTACGATGCCATCATTCGAGGAGTGCTGTTCTTCCTCGCGACGATGGTCTGCATGGCGGGGATCGTTTACTTCGCGCTTACGCGTCTGGTTACGAATCCGCTTTCGAATCTGAGGCGGACGTTCGTCAAGATGTCGTCGAAATCATCGGGATCAGGTCTCGATACCGCCGTCGAACGCGTGCGTTCTGTCTATTCATCGACCGAGATAGACGATTTGCTTGCGCAATTCGAGCTTATGGCCGAAAGCCTATCGTCGATGTATTCTAACCTCGAGTCGCAGGTGGAGGATCGGACGATGCGGCTTTCCATCGCCAATGAAGAGCTCGAGCGCCAGAGGCTGCATGTGGAGCGCATCAACGATCGGCTTAAAAGAGAAAATCGGTTCAAATCGGATTTCCTTGCCATCGTAAGCCATGAGCTGCGGACCCCGCTCACTTCCATTCTCGCCTTTGCCGACTTGATGGAGGAAAGCGTTCCCCCGAGCAACGAGCTTGCGCGCACTCAGCTTGGAGAAATAGGGAAAAACGGACGCATTTTGCTCGAAATGGTCGACAACGTGCTGGAAACCGCGCGAATTCAAGTCGGGTCTGAGAAGCTCAATCTGGAATGGATCGACTTGGGAGACGTGGTGGGCATGGTCGAAGCCTCCAGCCGGCCTCTCGCCGAGAAGAAATCGATTGAATTCACCGTTGCCATAGATGCGGATGTGCCGGTTATCCGAGGCGATTGGGAGAAGATCCGGCGGATTCTTGTGAACCTCGTCAGCAACGCGATCAAATTCACCGAAAGAGGAGGGACGGTCCATGTCGGGGTTTCCTATGATGGACCCTCCGAATCGGTTGCGCTTGAAGTCGTTGACGACGGAATCGGGATACCCGAGGATAAATGGGACTTGGTTTTCGAGCGGTTCTCTCAGGAGAATATGTCGACGGTAAGGCGTTACGGTGGCAGCGGATTAGGATTGTCTCTGGTCAAGGAACTGTCCCGAATGCTGGGCGGATCCGTTTCCTTGATCAGCACGCCTGGTTTGGGCAGTACGTTCACGGTGCGACTGCCGATCAAGCAGGAAGGTGACGTACATGACGAAGATCATGCTTATCGATGATGACGAGAGCCTGCAGATTCTCGTCGGGCAAATCGCGGCAAGGGATGGCTATGAATACTGCTGCGCTTCGAACGGCGTCGATGGGTTGGATATGTTGCGTGCTGAGCGCCCCGACTTCCTCGTTCTCGATGTCATGCTTCCTGACACGAATGGATTTGAAATCTGCGAGCGCATCCGCGCCGAGGGCGAAGAGCTTCCGGTTCTGTTCCTGTCATCGAAGGGGGATATCGTCGACAAAAGCATCGGATTCAAGGCAGGGGCTGATGATTATCTGGTGAAACCGTTTCAACCTATGGAGCTTTCCTTGCGTATCAAAGCGCATCTGAGACGCAGGGTTTCTACGCCTCGAAACAGTTCTCGTGCTGGCGGCGGCCGCGGTGTCTATCATGTGGAGGACCTGGAGATCGTTCCCGGGAAATACGAGGCGCGCCTTCGGGGAGAGCCGGTCTCGCTTTCTGTGCGCGAGTTCGAATTATTGGAGCTGCTTGCGTCCGATCCAGGAAACGTGTTCACCCGCGAGCAGATCATCCGACATCTGTGGGGCGATGCCGCGGCTGCTGATCCAAGCAGCATCACCGTGTTCGTGCGTAAAATCAGAGAGAAAATCGAAGACGATCCGTCGCGGCCGCGCTACCTCACCACCGTATGGCGAGTCGGATACAGGCTTGCCGAAGACTAGGTATTTTGCAAAACAAGGCCAGACCGATACGCGAAGCCCATCGAGCATGCGCATCCGCTTTCGATTGAACGCGAAGATTCGGGCGTATCCGGAGGCATTGCCGAAAAGACAGCACTATAATGCGCGTGCAGCTAAGGATCCGCATCGACGGCTGCGCTCAGGAAGCCGAAGCTCCACCGCAGGCGATGATGCACGATCGGGCAGCATCCCCTGACCGTGGAGGAGGGGATGAAACCATGAATCAGAAGACGCTTGGAATCGTGGGATGGATAGCGACCTGCACGGCCATGCTCATGTACATAGCGTACTTCCCTCAGATCATCCACAACCTGCATGGAGATAAGAGCGGTTTTCTGCAGCCTCTGGTTGCGGCAATCAATTGCACCTTATGGGTCAGCTACGGGTTTTTCCAGGAGAAGAAGGACTGGCCTATTGTCGTAGCCAATGTGCCTGGCGTTATATTCGGTGCGCTCGCTGCGCTTACTGCCCTGTAGCCGGCGCATCGGAGGTTGCGCTCTCGAGAGAGATCGTTTGAACGCACGCGATGCAGACGGATACTAGGATCTTGCCGTTAGATACGGGGCGCATCGGAACCGAGGTTGAGCGACGCATGAACTTCTATACCCTTGACTACATCATCTCGCACCAATCCGTCGATTCGGTCCTGCGCGTGGGCATGATGCTCGCCTTGCTCTTGGCGGGCATCGTCTTCACCGTGCTCTACCTACGCGATAGAATACGGACCCGCTGGCGAGACGCGGGGGTGGGCGCCATCGTTCTCCTGTTGGTGCTGGTGGGTGTGCAAACCGAGCAATATTTCCAGGTAAGCAACCGGATATCCCAGTCCCAGCTGCTTGTGAGATTCGTCGAGGGAGTCGCTGAAGACCAACATGTCTCGGAAAACGAGGTGCTGGTGAATTCCACATCTCTGAAAGACGGCATCATCGTGCGCTTCAATGAAGAGGACTACCTCGTTCATCTCAATGACGACAATAACTCCTACACGCTTGAGCGAACGCACATCATCGACCATAACGTCTACGTGAACGGGGAGCGCTGACATGGACTTCTATACGCTGACGGCCATCAAGTTCTCGCTGGGCATGCTCGTGATGATCCTCCAGATAAACATTCTCGGAAAGCATGACTTCTCCCTCAATACTCCGCTCAATCAAGTTCAGAATTACGTTTTGGGCGGCATCATAGGAGGAGTGATCTACAATCCGTCGGTCACGGTGCTCCGGTTCCTGATAGTTCTTCTCATCTGGTCGCTCGTCGTTGTGGCGGCGAAGCTCCTTTTCGGGAGCAGCAAGACGTTCAGGCGGGTCGTCGCCTGCCGTCCTGAGCTTATCGTCTGCGATGGGGAGGTGGACGTCTCGCGCTGCGCCAAAGTCGGCCTTACGGCCGAGCAGCTTTGCAGAAGCCTGCGCGAGAACAGCATTTCCGCTCTTAAGGATGTGGAAGCGGCCGTCATGGAGACCGACGGCAGGCTTACGATCCGCGCGGGCGGCACGCAAAGCGATGGTTTGCTGTTGCCGTTGGCGAGCGACGGCCATCTGGTGCAGGATGGTCTGAAGCTTGCGGGCAAGGATGAGGCGTGGATGATGGAGCAGATCAAAACGCAGGGATATACCTCGATGAAACAAGTCTTCCTAGGCGAGCTTGTGGATGGAAATCTTGAGGTGGTGCCGTTCTCTCGGTCTGTCAGACGCAAGGGGTGAACCGTCGCGCGCGTTCTCGCGCGGCCTTTTAAGAAGCGGTTCTCCGGTCCTTACGGTTTCAAGCTTCAATCCCATCGGTGTCATATCTCAGGTTCCATCCGCGCGCGATGATTCATGCGAGGGGCCGCGCAGCGCATGTCCAAAGGTTCCATCCGCGCATGCAACGATTCATGCGAAACGGATAGGGTCTGTCGTTCCTGCTGCTATTTCGCACGCGGGTCGATGCGTTCGCGCAGCTTGGCGAATTCTTCCTTGTAATCGATCGCCTGCAGATGGGGGAATGCGGCGAAGATGCGGCGCTCCTGGTCGTTGAGCTTGCTTTGGAACGCATCGATCAGATCGGCAGGCGAAAGATCCACGCCGCGATCCTTCAAGCGCCGGTACATGTCGCCGGCGACGCGGTTGGCGGGTATGCTGCGCAAAAGATCAAGCCCTTTGGACGCCGCTGCAGCCATGCCTTCGGTCGCGGCATTCTGAGGCAGCGCGTTCCTGACCCGTTCGAACGCCCCTTCCTCGGCGGCAAGCGCTTCGTAGAGCGCGCGGGTGCGATCGGATACGCCCGCATAGAAAGCATCGAAGCGCGCCCTCAGGTTCGCAAGCCCGATGCCGGTGACGATGATGTCCGCGACGAACGCGACGAACGCGGCGCTTCCGACGATGACGACGGCTTTGACGGGAACGGCTTCCGCCAAGCTCGCGAGCGCAGGATGGATGATGCGTATCACGACGATGCAGGCGACGCCGAACAGCATGAACCCTGCCAGGCAGACGCGTCCGTTGAGGTTGAGGAAACGTCCGTCGTAATCCCACCAGCGCGCGTGGAAGATGCGCTCCATCGCATACGATGTGGCGTACTCCATGACGGTGCAGGTGCAGGCGCTCGCGAAGAAGAGGGCGATGGGGTTTCGCACATCGCCGAACAGAATCACCGCCGCAATGGCGCCGGCGCCGTAGATGGGGCAGTACGGTCCGTTCAGGAATCCGCGGTTGATCAGCCGACCTTCCTTGAGGGAGCAATAGATGACCTCGAAAAGCCAGCCGCAGAAGCTGTAGAAGAGGAAGGACAGGAACAGAAGGGCGAGATCATAGATCATTTGCAGGGCCCCTGAAGAACGCAAGGGCCGCTTTCGCGAAGCCCGCGACGGTTTCCTGCGTAGCGCAGATCTTGTCGGCGAGGCAGAGGACGGCCGCCTCCTTCGTCGAAGGCGGCCGCAGATTCACGGGAAACATATGCCGTTCGATCACGTTGCGTTCTATGTCGTTGAGAACGAAGTCGCGCTCGGCATTGCGCAAGGCATAGCGCGCGTGCATCGTGGCATGACGGTGGTTCTCGGGGCTGGGAACATGCCAGTCGTAGAGGAAGTAGTCGTGCAGCAGGGCGCCGCGCACGAGCGAGCGCTCGTCGAGCCTGATATTCAACGCGCGCGCGATGCGGATGCTCATGCAGGCTGCGCCGACGCTGTGCGCGTAGACGCTGACGTCGCCATGCTGCATGAAGGTCTTCTCGAGCTGCATGCCTTCCGATGCAAGGATGTCCCGGCCGTGCGTGCGCACGACTTCGATCGGCGTTTCCATGCGTAGATCCTCGATATCGTCTTCGGCGCCTTGCTTGGCGCGCGGTCGTTCATTGCCGAGCTGAAAGTATACCGACTGCGTGCGGATGCCGTGTGATGGAACGGTTTCAGCCGGAAAACCTCACGCATGCGAGACGGGCCTGCATGAGTGATCCATGCAGGCCCGCCCGATGGAGGGGAAGCCGCCCACGGCGCATCGCGCACAGTTATGGGGAAGCGGACGCGCGGCGGCCGAGCTGCCGCAGCCGGCGGGAGATGGATGGCGCACGCCGTCTAGCCGAGGAGCTCGGCGAGGTCGGCCTCGGGGGTGGTGGTCGGAGCGATCCGGTAGTTCTCGACCAGGAAGTTCAAAACGTTGGGGCTTACGAACGCCGGCAGGGTGGGACCGAGCTTGATGCCCTGGATGCCGAGGGACAGAAGCGTCAGCAGGATGCATACGGCTTTCTGCTCGTACCAGGAAAGCACCATGGACAACGGCAGGTCGTTCACGCCGCATTCGAACGCGCCGGCAAGGGCGACGGCGATCTGGATGGCGCCGTAGGCGTCGTTGCACTGGCCCACATCGAGCAGGCGAGGGATGGAAGTGCCGGGAACGCAGCCCAGGTCAAGGTCGTTGAAGCGGTACTTGCCGCAGGCAAGCGTCAGAATGACGGTGTCGGACGGGGTCTGCTTGACGAAATCGGTGTAGTAGTTGCGTCCGTTGCGTGCACCGTCGCAGCCGCCGACCAGGAAGAAATGGCGGATCTTGCCGGCCTTGACGGCCTCGACGACGTCGCCTGCGATGGACAGGACGGTGCCTTGGCCGAAGCCCGTGGTCACCTTGGAGCCGCCGTTGATGCCGGTGAAGCGCTGGGTCTCGGAGTAGCCTCCCAGTTCGAGCGCGCGCTCGATGACAGGCGTGAAGTCCTTGTCCGCGCCGATGTGCGGGGCGCCGGGGAAGGAGACCTCGCCGGTCGTGAAAACGCGGTCGGCATAGGATTTCGCAGGAGGCATGAGGCAGTTGGTGGTGAACAGGATCGGCGCCGGGATGTTCGCGAACTCGGTGCGCTGATTCTGCCAAGCGGTGCCGAAGTTGCCCTTGAGGTGCGGATACTTCTTCAACTCGGGATAGCCGTGGGCGGGCAGCATCTCGCTATGGGTGTAGACGTTGACGCCGCGGCCTTCGGTCTGCTCGAGCAGGGCCTTGATGTCGCCCAAGTCATGGCCGGTGATGACGATGAAGGGGCCGGCTTCGACGTCCAGAGTGACCTCGGTGGGCTCCGGCGTGCCGAACGCGCCGGTGTTGGCGGCGTCGAGCAGGCCCATGACGGCGAGGTTGACTTCGCCGGTCTTGATCACGAGCGGAAGGAGGGAATCCATGGAGCCTTCCTCGCCGAGCGCGGCAAGCGCCTCGAGGAAGAACGCGTCGGCGACGGCGTCGGTTTTGCCGAGAACGCGCGCATGGGATGCGTAGGCGGAAGTGCCGCGCAGGCCGAAGAGGATGAGGGACTTGAGGGAGCGGATGTCCTCGTCGTCGTTCCAGATGTTCGCGACGTCGTAATCGGCGGCGGCGTCGATGCCGGCCGCCGAAGCGAGCGCGGCGGACTCCGCATGTATGCGGTCGATGAGGGCGTTGACGGTCTCATCGTTGAAATTCACGTTGGTGACGGTGGTGAACAGGCCGTCGATGACAAGGCCGTAGGTCTCGTCGGTGGCCTGCGCGCCTTTGGCGCAGGTGCGGGCGAGGCCGATGAGCGCGCCCGTAAGCTTATCCTGGTCGTCGGCGACCTCGGCGGTCTTGCCGCATACGCCGGCATGGCCGGTGCAGGCGGTGCAGCTTGCGGTCTGCTCGCACTGGAAGCAGAACATCTCGTTGATCATGGATTCCTTCTTTCTGTCCGTCCGGGACGCGATGCGCCTCGGAGTCCCCCAAAACGGTGATTCGAACGATAGGGACGATGAAGGCATCCGTATGTTGGTATGACAACATGTGAAGGGTCTCTTCAGGTTCGCCGAGGGTAACTTCGAGGGGAAGGAAACTGGCATGCCGATAAGGCGTCGACGTGCATGCGGATGCGTGTGCTTCGAGGTTTTGCAGAGAACGTATGGGGATGAACGGCACGTGATATACGAAATCGGTTGAGCTACAATGAACCAGCATTTCGCAGGGCAGGAACCATGGTTCGTTCACGAGGAGTCCGATGGACCTTTCTCTTTTCTCCGTGCTTGACCAAGTGTCGGCGTATCCGTCGCTTGCGGTGATCATCTTCCTCGTCATAGGCGTGACCGTGGTATCCGGCGCCACCGACGCCCCCAATGCCATCGCGACCGCCGTCGCCACGCGGTGCCTCAAGCCTTCCACGGCGCTAATCCTCGCCGCCGTCTTCAACTTCGTCGGCCTTATCGGCATGACGTACATCTCCACATCGGTCGCCAGCACGATGTTCAATATGGTCGATTTCTCGGGCAATTCCCATCAAGCGCTCATGGCGCTCATGGCCTCGATGATAGGCTCCATCGTCTGGGGGGCGTTCTGCTGGGTGCTCGGCATTCCCTGTTCGAAGTCCCATGCGCTCATTGCGGGCGTCACGGGCGGCGCAATCGCGCTCAACGGGTTCGAAGGCGTCATCATCGGAGAATGGGCGAAGGTCATCTACGGCATGGTGTTCTCGCTCGTCGCAGGTTTCGTGCTGGGCCTTATCACGGTGAAGGTCGTGACGCTTCTGTTCAACGGCGTGTCGAAGCAGTCCGGCAACAAGGTGTTCGCCGCGATTCAGGATGTGCTTGCCTGCATGCTCGCGTTCCTTCATGGCGCGCAGGACGGCCAGAAGTTCATGTCCATAGGCATCATGGGCATCATGCTCAGCTTCGGCATGGACACGACGGGCGTGCACGGCTTTCCTCTGTGGCTCATGATCCTCTGCTCTCTTGCCATTTCCGCCGGCACGTTCATCGGCGGCAAGCGCATCATCAAGTCGGTCGCCATGGATATGGTCGACCTTGAAATCTACCAGGGGCTTTCCGCGTCGGTCACCACGACGTTCACGCTGTTCTTCTCGTCCATGACCGGTATGCCGGTGTCCACCTCGCATTGCTCGACCTCGGCCATCATGGGCGTCGGAGCAGGCAAGGGCTTCAAGAACGTGAATTGGTCCATCGCGCGCAACATGCTGCTCGCCTGGGTCCTCACGTTTCCCGCGTGCGGCGTCATCGGATTCGTGCTGGCCCGCGTTTTCATCCTGGTGTTCTAAACGGCTTCAGTCGGGCGAAGGCTTGCCTCGCCGGAACGCGTATGGTCGATTCCAGGCTTTCCTCGGCGCGGGACATGCTTCGAGAGCTTCGCGGCCGGTATCGTCCACGAAGCCTTCTCGCGCCCTTTCCGTCCGCTTCGCCTCTTTTTGAACGTACGCATGACAGGGAATGCGTTATGAGAGAATGAACCCTGTCATTTTCGAAAGGAGCATGCATGGGCGCATTCATCGGACTTCTGTCCTTCCTTCTCTTCATCGTCGTGGTCTTGGTCATACTCGGGCTTCCGGGCGGGCTCATCTACGTCGTGCAGCAGCAGACCTTCGTCATCATCGAGCGTCTGGGCAAGTTCAACCGCATCACGGGGCCCGGCCTGCACGTGAAGATCCCGTATTTCGAGCGCGTGGCGAAGCGCGTCGATATGCGCACGAACCAGGTGTCGTTCCGCATCGACGCCAAGACCAAGGACAACGTCACCGTGACGATGGATATCGCCGCGCAGTACCACGTCAACCAGAGCTGGGGCCAGATCCCGCAGGAATCGGGCGTCTATCGCAGCTACTATATGCTGGTCGATCCCGTCGCGCAGATGAGCTCGTATCTGATCGACGCGCTGCGCAGCTCGGTGCCGAGCTACACGCTCGACGAGGTGTTCGAAAAGAAGGATTCCATCGCCTCCGACGTGAACGCCACCGTGTCCGCCCTCATGATTTCGTACGGCTACGACCTGGTCGGCACGCTCATCACGAGCATCGCGCTGCCGAAAGACGTCGAGCAGAGCATGAACCGCATCAATTCCGCCCAACGCGAGCAGATCGCTGCGCAGTCTTTGGCAGAAGCCGAGCGCATCAAGATCGTGACCGAGGCCAAGGCGTCCGCCGAGGCCATGGAGCAGGCCGGGCGCGGCATCGCGGCCCAGCGCAAGGCCATTGCCGACGGCATCGCCGATTCGCTCGAGGTCATCAAACAGTCCGGCGTGTCCGCCAACGAGGCGAACCAGCTCTTCCTGTTCACGCAGTGGACCGACATGATGAATGAGTTCGCGAAGACCGGCAAGGCCTCCACGGTGGTGCTCCCGAGCGACTTCACGCAGACCTCGTCCATGTTCGAGCAGATGCTCGCGGCCGGATCGGCCCTGCCGAAGGAGAAATAGCCGAATCCGATATCGGGAACCTCGAGAACCCGGACGTCGCTTCTCTCGGGAGGCGCGTCCGGGTTCTGTTTTCTTACGGCTCCGTATCGTTTCGGCATCCGAAGCAGGCATCGAACGCGGCGGCATTCCGTCGGCGCAGCGGCGATTTATCTTGATGCTCAAAGTATCATCGCATCGCAAACCTTTGCGAAGTCCGTGCGCTTATATGCATGTCGTTGGAGTACACTTGCGAATGCTGCGCCCAGAATGCGATTCGGCCATTTCATGCGGCTCGGCGACCGAACGATCGAAAGTATGGGGGAAGGCGCCTATGCGTGACGTATGCATCATCGGGGCAGGGATAGCGGGGTGCGCGTGCGCACGGTACCTTGCGTTCTACGATATGGATGTGGTCGTGGTGGACGAGGCGTACGACGTTTCGTGCGGCACGACGCGCGCGAACAGCGGCATCGTCCATGCCGGCTACGATCCTGCGCCCGGTACGGCTAAGGCTCGCTACAACATCGAAGGCTCGCGCATGTATCCGGAGCTTGCTGACGAGCTCGGCTTCGAATTCGAGAGGTGCGGATCGCTCGTCGTCGCCTTTTCCGATGAAGAGATTCCCACGCTCGAAGGCCTTCTTGAGCGCGGCGTGGCGAACGGCGTCGAAGGCCTTGAGATTCTGGATGCCGATGCGCTGCATGTCAAAGAGCCGAATCTCGCGCCCGAAGCCGTCGCGGCGCTTTGGGTTCCGACCGGCGGCATCGCCGACCCGTACGGCGCCTGCCTCGCCTTCGCGGAGAATGCGGCCGACAACGGCGTCGCGTTCTCGTTTCTGACGCACGTTGAGGGCGTCGAGCGTGCAGGGGACGCCTGGCGGGTGCATGCGGTTCGCACGGATGCAGGCGATGCATCGGTCGCCGAGGCGATCGACATCGAAGCGCGTTTCGTGGTCAATGCGGCGGGTCTTCATGCCGCCGAACTCAATAACATGGTGAGTGCGCATGCGTTCGCGATCACGCCGCGCGTCGGCGAATATCTTCTGCTTGATTCCGTCTGGGGCGACGCGTTCCATTCCACGGTGTTCCAGGTTCCTACCGCTGCCGGCAAGGGCGTGCTCGTCTCCCCGACGACCGGCGGGAATATCATCGTCGGTCCGAACGCCGTGCCGCGCGACGACGCCGACGCCACGTACACGACGCCCGAAGGGCTCGACTACGTGGCCGCTCATGCGCGCAAGACTTGGAAAGACCTTCCCGCCCGCGATGCCATCACCAACTTCGCCGGCCTGCGCGCCTCGTGCGTCGAGGATCCTGACTTCCACATCGGGGAACCCGACGACGCGCCGGGATTCTTCAATATCCTCGGATTCGATTCTCCAGGCCTGACCGCGGCGCCTGCCGTCGGCAAGGATATCGCCGACGCCATCGCGACGCGCATGGCCGCTCCTCGCAGGGAAGGGCACGATCCGCGCCGCGCAGCGCCTGTCGATTTCTCTCGCTTGGACGACGAATCCCGCGCACGGCTCGTGGCCGAAGATCCCGCATGGGGGCGCATCGTCTGCCGCTGCGAATGCGTGAGCGAGGCGGAGATCGCCGCCTGCGTGCATTCGCCGGTGCCGGCGCGCACGACCGATGCCGTCAAGTGGCGCACGCGCGCCGGCATGGGCCGCTGCCAAGGGGGTTTCTGCCTGCCGCTCGTCGCCGGCATCATCGCGCGTGAAACGGGATGCGACATCACCGAGATCCGCAAAGGCCGCCCAGGCTCCGAGCATTCGTTCGGGCACCGCGGCTGCTTCGACGACCTGCCGACGGTCGTTCTGGAAGGAGGCCGCGCATGAGGCGTGATGTAGGCATCGCGATCATCGGCGGCGGTGCGGCCGGCCTTGCGGCGGCGGTCGCCGCATACGATGCGGGCGTGGAGGACGTCGTGATCTTCGAACGGGAAGACGCGACGGGCGGCATTCTGAAGCAGTGCATCCATAACGGGTTCGGCCTGCATCGCTTCAAGGAAGAGCTGACCGGCCCCGAATACGCTGCGCGCGAACTTGCGGCTGCGGAGATGCGCGGCATCGAAATCGAATACGAGGCATCGGTCCTGTCGCTTTCGCGCGACCGCGTCTTGAGCGTCGTAAGCCCCACGTTAGGCATGCTCGAGGTCCATGCGAAGGCGGTCATCCTCGCCATGGGCTCGCGCGAACGCACGCGCGGGGCGCTGCGCATCCCGGGCGCTCGGCCGGCAGGCGTCTACACCGCCGGCACCGCGCAGCACATGATCAACCTCGAGGGCATCATGCCCGGCAAGGAGATCGTGATGCTCGGATCGGGAGACATAGGCCTGATCGTCGCGCGCCGTCTCGCGTACGAAGGCGCGCACGTCAAGATGGTGCTCAACCGTTCGCATATCTCGAGCGGCTTGAAGCGCAATATCGTGCAGTGCCTGGACGACTACGGCATTCCGCTGCGCCTGCTGCATACCATCACGTCCATCCACGGTACGAGCCGCATCGAAGCGGTGGGCGTATCGCAGGTCGACAAGGAGACGAAAGCGGCCATTCCCGGCACGGAAGAGATCATCCCGTGCGACACGCTGCTGCTCTCTGTCGGACTCATTCCTGAAAACGAGCTGAGCCGTCAGGCGGGCGTCGCGATCGATCGCGGTTCGTCAGGGGCATCGGTCGATGAGACGTACCAGACCACGATCCCCGGCATCTTCTCTGCGGGCAACGTCTTGCATATCCATGATCTCGTCGACTTCGTATCCGAGGAAGGCGAGGGCGCAGGCAAGGCGGCGGCCGCATTCGTGCTGGCCGGCGGTGGGGCCTGCGGCGTCGGAGCATCGGAACAGGCGCACGACGCAGGCGATATCGTCGCGTCCGCACGCGTAAACGCAGGGTCGGGCGTGAGCTATGTGGTTCCGCAACGCGTGTCCGCCCAGGCGGCATCCAAGGTGCTCATGCGCTTCCGCGTTCGTCGCATCTATAAGAAGGCGTCCATCGTAGTGCTTGCCGACGGCGCCGAAGTCAAACGATTCAAGCGCCCCGTCATGGTTCCCGCCGAGATGTCCGAGATCAGGATCGACCCCGCGCTCATCGCCGGCCGTTCGGCCATCGAGGTGCGCATCGAAGGGGAGGAGGAGTAAGCATGGCTTCCGTTCGACATTTCACATGCGTGAGCTGCCCGATCGGGTGCGAGCTCGACGTCGCTGTCGACGACGAAGGCGCCGTCGCCTCGGTTGCGGGCAATACCTGCAAGCGCGGCATCACGTACGCCATCGATGAAGTGACCGACCCGAAGCGTGTCCTCACCTCGCTCGTCCGCGTGGACGGCCGCACGATGCCCGCAAGCGTCAGATCGGCCTCGGCCGTTCCTAAAGCCCTCATTCCCGATTGCATCGAAGCCCTGCGTTCCGTTGACATCATGCCTCCGGTGCGCATCGGCGATGTGGTCCTGGCAAACGTCTGCGGCACCGGCGTCGACGTCATCGCCACACGGAACATGGACTGATGAGACGCTCGCCCTCGAACGATGATTGCATGAAGAAGCCCGCCGGCGGTCGACGGCGGGCTTCTTCATGTTCGGATGCCGCGGGGCAGAAACGATGGAATCGTCCCGACCGCAGCATGGATCAAGCGCAGCATGGATGAGCTTGATCCATGCTGCATCTCCGATGCGTCTACAGCGTCCAGCTCCAGGTGCTGGCATCGAGCGGCGTGCGCCAGTCGCATGCGCCGCCTGCCTTCTTCTTCGCCAAGTTGATGAGCAGATTGATGCCTTCTTCGAACGTCTCGTCGGTGTAGGCGTGGATCTTCTCGCGATTCCAAGGAGCATCCGCGTCGCCGTCGGTGATGCGGCGGCCGAGCGAAAGGTACATCTCGTTGTCGATGAATCCGGTGAAATAGGAGCTGAAGACCCAGAACAGCCGCGTGAAGATCTCTTCGGGCACGCCTTGGTCCATGTGCAGCTGATACGTATGGCGCGCGAAATGATCGGGCCAGGGGATGGACTCGACAAGCGTCATGCGGCGGATGTTCGGGTGCGTTTTGAAGGTCTGATGCATCGAGCGGAACTCGCGGCGCACGGTGTCTTCCCAGTATTCCTCGGGAATCGGATGGTTGTCGATCTTATTGAGGAGCATGGAGAACACGGTGCAGAGCAGCGTGCGCTTCGAAGGAAAATACGTATAGATGCCCATGGGGCTTATGCCGATTTTCTGGGCAAGCTCGCGCATGGAGAAGTTCTCGATGCCGATCTCGTTGATGAGATCGAAGGCGCAGCGCCCGATCTGCTCTCGGGAAAACGAAGGGGGAGAGCCGGGTTTCTTCATGTAGACACCTGAATCCTGTCATAGCCTTGGTGAATGGATGTACGACGCTATCAACACGCATGAGGCAATCCATGTATACGATAGGTGAATTTCTAAACTACGGCTGGTCCTATGTCCATCGGTTTTGTCTCGAAAATGGGGGATTTACTTCGTATCGTGTACGTCGCGTAATCCGGTATTTCCCTTTCGAGGCCGTTTCGTCCCGGCGCATGCTTCCGCTGCACTCGGCGTGTGGTGCACGCGAGGCACGTTCCGGCGCCGTTGGTCTCGGTTCGCGACGAGGCATGCGGAGGTTCGAGCCAATCGAGCGATTCCGAACAGGAATCGATGCTCCGTCGACGGCATTTCGCTGCAGCTTGCCTCCGTTTGCCGATAGTTTTGTTCTTTCCGCCGTTTTCGAAGGTGGTGTCGCACACCTTAGACACCAAGATGCTCTGCTTAAAGAATCGAAGGGAGCTATATTCACCTTAAACCTAGCGGTATTATAGGTAGGTTCCTTCGATTCAGTCGGAGCCTGAAACGAATGCGGCATGCGATCCGGGCTTCGACGTCGGTTAGGTGAGACAGGTTTTACCGGGATATCTCTGGCAGCACGTTCGTCTCGAATCTGTTCCCAAGGGCATCCCATAAGGCCATCGGCATGGGAGGAGGATTCGCATGGCGGAGAACAGCGAAGCCGTCCGCGCAGGAGCGGGCATCGAGCAGTTCGGCTACAAGCAGGAACTGAAAAGAGGGCTGGGACTGCGCGACGTCGTCTTGTACGGCGTGCTCTTCATGGTCATCATCGCCCCGCATTCCATTTACGGTCTGGTGGACTTCCAGTCCCAAGGCATGCCCACGCTCGTCTACATCATCGGCTTCATCGCCATCAGCTTCACGGCCTTGAGCTATATGCGGATGAGCAATCGCTTTCCCATCGCAGGATCGGTGTATTCCTATGTGCAGCGCGGCATCAATCCCCATGTCGGCTTCATATCCGGCTGGCTCATCCTGCTCGACTACTGCCTCTCTCCCGCGTTGCTGTACGTCATCGTGGCGAACTGGGGGACGTTGCTGATTCCGGGCAGCCCGTGGTATGTGTGGGTCATCGCCTTCGTCGCGTTCAATACGTTCGTGACCATTCGCGGCATATCGATGACCAAAGGCATCGATATCGTCATCTTCATCATCGAGATCCTGGCCGTCATCGCGTTCGTCGCCTTGGGTTGCAAATTCATCTTGGGAGGCGGCGGTGCGGGCGCCTTCACGCTCGATCCCATCTATCAGCCGGGCAAGGTGGACGCGCACTTCATCGCGGCCGGCATCTCCATCGCGGCGCTGAACTTCCTCGGTTTCGACGGCATCTCCACGCTGGCGGAAGAGACCGAGCAGCCCGAGAAGAACATCGGGCGCGGCATCATGATCGCATTGACGCTCATCGTCGTCGTGTTCATCGCCCAGACCTATATCGCCGCCCTCATTCAGCCCGATTGGGCGAATATCGATCAGGACAACGGCTTCTTCGTGGGCGTCGCGCTCATCGGCGGGCCCGTGTTCCAGAAGATCATGCTCGTCATCAATATCGTGGCCATCGGCATCGCGAACATCATGAACGCCCAGACCGCCGCCTCGCGCCTGCTGTACGGCATGGGCCGCGACAAGACGATTCCCGCCATCTTCGGAAAGGTGCATTCGAAGTATCAGACCCCGTACGTGGGTGCCCTGTTCATCGGCGCGATCGCGCTCATCCTATCGCTCTTCCTGGATATGGGCGCGCTTGCCACGCTCGTCAATTTCGGCGCGTTGAGCTCCTTCGCCATGCTGAACTTCGCCGTGTTCTGGTTCTTCTTCATCAAGGAGAAGAGGCGTGCAGGCATCGGCAACATCGTGAAATACATCGTCTGCCCCTGGTTCGGCATCGTGATTCTCGCCTACGTCTTCACCGGTTTCGACATGCTGACCTACACGGTCGGCGTGAGCTGGTTCGTCATCGGTCTGATCGTGGGCGCCGTGAAGTCGCGCGGATACAAAGAGGTGCCCGACGCGTTCAAGAACCTTCAGTTCTGAGCCGCCCGTTCACGCGGCCTTGTGCGGCCCCGACGCGTATCTGCGCTCGTCGGGGCCGCGGCGTCGTCAGCGGACCTCTTCGGCGTATGCCTTGAGCGCAGCAAGGTCGATGCGCAGCTCGGTGCGTGAGCGTTGGACGATTCCTCGGCCCTCGAGCGACAGGATGAGCTTGTTGCAGGTGGTCACATGCACCATGAGCAGCTGCGAGAGCGTCTTGATCGTAAGCGTGCAGGGAACGATGTAGATGCCGTCGTCCGTGGGCGTGCGCGTCGCGCAGAGCTTGTCGGCCCACATGGTGAAACGCGCGATCGCGCTCTGGTTGCCCGTACCGCTTATTCGATGTCCGAACTGGGCGAATGACATGTGGTAGACATAGATGAGCTCGAAGAAGACATCCTTATCCTCGCGTATGAGGTCGTACAGCTGGTTCTGCGTGAAGGCGTAGAGCACGGTGTTCTTCACTGCGGTGAAACGTGCGGCGTAGTCCCCGATGCTTGCAAGGCCGTTGTATTCGCACATGAACGCATTGCCGGCGTTCCGCTGGTACACGAAGACGCCTTCCCCTGATTCTTGCATGAAGGTGATGCGGATCCGGCCTTCGTCGATGTAGTAGTAGTACAGGTCGTCGGGACCGTTCGCCTTCTGGCGCAGCATCTCCCCTTTGAAGAGCTTCTTCTTTTTCGCCCGGTCGATATAGCGTGCGATTTTAAGCTGCCTGAACGGTCGGTCCGGCATGAGAATCGCATCATAGTCCTGCTGCGTGGCCATAGTCCCCCTGTCATGCCTTCGGTCTTTCCCCTCTATGCGATTGTAGGGTCTTGCGGCGTGCGTCGCAATTGCGTGGCCGCCTGTTTCGGAACTCCGCGAAAAGACTGGTCGACGCTATGTTTTCGACCTTGCGCACGCCAGCGTGCGATGTATGCATATGCATATTGAATGATGATTCCATAAAGATATCGTGAAGATCATTAGAGGCCCGGCATGACGATCCGGGCCGCTCCAAGGGGGAAGGAGCGATCATGGCGAGGTATGGCATGGCCATCGACCTACGTCGATGCGCAGGATGCGGAGGGTGCGTCGTCGCGTGCCAGATGCAGCACAATCAAAGCCCGGGCGTTTCATGGAACGTTCTCGATTCGTACGAGTGGGGCGACGAGGTAGGGGAATCCGGTCGAACCTATGTGCCGCATGCCTGCATGCAATGCGACGATCCGCCGTGCGTGCATGCGTGCCCGACGGGCGCGAGCATGCAGCGCGACGACGGAATCGTCGTGGTCGACTACGACGCGTGCATCGCGTGCGGATTCTGCATCTCCGCCTGTCCGTACCAGGCGCGACGCATCAATGAGACCGATGCGCATTTCTTCGGCGCGTATGCGCCCGCGCCCTACGAGGCCTTCGGCGTGCAGAGGAGCATGGTCGTGGAGAAATGCATCTTCTGCGAAGAGCGGCTTGCGGAGGGCTTGAAACCCGCCTGCGTATCCAATTGTCCCGGCAAGGCACGGTATTTCGGCGATCTCGACGACCCGGAAAGCGACGTATCCGCATTTCTCGCCTCGCACGATGCCGTGCGCGTCGATGAGACCGCGTGCTATTACCTGCCGGTCGCAGGCACGCCCGAAGGCGCGCTCCCGTTCGCCATCGGCACGAACTCCGTCGAGGAGGCCGATGCGGCGGTCGGTCCCGCCGTCGTCGGCATAGGGATAGGCGTCGCGGCTGCAGCCGCTGCAGGGGTTGCGTATGCAGCGCGCAAGGCGCGCATGGACGCGGATGATGACGTCGCCGCGCATGCTTCGAGCCATCGGGAGGGGGATCAGCGATGACAGGATCCGAATGCACGGTCACGCGCCGTTCCTTTTTGAAGGGCGCAGCTGCCGCCGCAGGCGTATCGGCCGTCGGATCGACGGGCTTCGACATCATCCATCCCGAAGGCGCCTTCGCCGAAGACGCGCCGGTCGAGATCAAATTCACGTACTGCGACATGTGCAACCATATTCCTAAGTGCGGCATCGCCGCGTCGATCAAGGACGGCAAGGTCGTGCGCGTCGAAGCGCGCGCGACGGAAGGGTACCGGGCCGATCCCATCTGCGCCAAGGGGATCGCCAGCCTGCAGGAGCTCTATGATCCCGAACGTCTGCTCTATCCGATGGCGCGCACCAACCCCAAGGGTACGGGCGCGCCTGAGTGGGAGCCGATATCCTGGGACGACGCCTATGCGCGCATCGCGGCGGAATTCAATCGCGTGAAAGACGATTACGGTGCCGACAAGGTGTTCTTCTATTGCGGAGATCCTAAGGAGCCTCGCGGGGCGATGCAGCGCGTCGCGACTCTCTTCGGATCGCCCTCATGCGGATTCGAGAGTTCGACCTGCGCGGCCGCGACATGGATGTCGACGTTTCTCACGCTCGGGTCGCTCAGCATGGGGGTCGATCCTACGCCCGATTCGAAGTCGTGCCTCATCTGGTCGCTTAATCCCGCCTGGTCACAGCCCTACCGTTTCGGCGCGATGATGGATCGGAAGGAGGACGGCTGCAGATTCGTCGTCGTGGATCCGCGCATCACGCCGACCGTGACGGGCTTGGCCGATATCCATCTCCAGCTTCGTCCCGGCACCGACGGCGCCCTTGCCCTCGGCTTCATCAACATCATGATTCGCGACGGGCTCTACGACAAAGACTTCGTCGAGAACTGGACCGTCGGCTTCGATGAGCTCAAGGAGCTCGCCTCCGGATACACGCCCGAGAAGGTCGAGGAAATCACCTGGGTTCCCAAGGAAAAGCTCGAAGCGGCCGTGAGGCTCGTCTGCGAGAACACGCCCGCTACGTTGGTGAGCAGCTCTGCCGGCGCATGCCACGCGACCAACGTGGGCCATTTCGAACGCGCCGTCTTCTCCATCATCGCATTGACCGGCTGCATAGACGTGCCCGGCGGTCTGACCATGCCGACAGGAGGCCTGCCCTTCGACTACACGGCGAGCACCGCCGATTTCCGTATGGAGAAATCGTATATGGAGCAAGGCCTGCAGGACATCAGGCCCGACAAGGACGATTTTCCCGTCTGGGCCAAGTATTTCAAGATGATCCAGGTGAACAGGCTTCCCGAGATGGTCGCTGACGGGCGTCTGAGAGCAGGCGTTCTTCTGGGCGCCAATGCGATGATGTGGCCTCAGACGCCGGAATACCAGAAAGCCATCGGCGATATGGAATTCACGGTCGCCATCGATTACTACATGCGCCCATGGACGCACGATTATGTCGACATGATTCTGCCGGCGGCGATGTGCTACGAGCGCATGGCTCCGTTCGCCATCTTCGGCCGCAGGATCTTCTTCCGCGAACCCGTGGTCAAGCCCGCAGGCCAGGCGCGAGAAGACTTCCGCATCATCCTCGAAATGGGGTGCGCGCTCGGTTATGAGGAGGAGTGCTTCGGCGGCGATGTCGAAGCGGCGCTCAACGATATGCTTGAGAAGGCCGACCTCGGCTGCACCGTGGACGACCTGCGCGCGCATCCCGAGGGAATCGAGATTCCCGGCGGCAATAAGGACATCAGGAAGTACGAGAGCGGCAAGATCCGCAAGGACGGCGAACCTGGATTCAACACGCCGAGCGGCAAGATCGAATTCGTCTCCAACGTGCTTCAGGATCTAGGCTTCGAAGGACGTCCCGTCTATGAAGAGCCGGTGTACAGCCCGGTCAGCACGCCCGATCTTGCGCAGACGTATCCGCTCGTCCTCAACACGGGCGGCCGCGCGCCGTACTACACCCATTCGAAGCTGCGCAACCTTCCTTGGCTGAACCAATTCATGCCAAGGCCGGTCGTCCGGCTGCATCCGTTCGATGCGAAGGAGCGCGGCATCGGCGACGGGGAGCAGGTGCGCGTATTCAACCAGTTCGGCGAGGTGGTGGTGAACGCCGAGGTCACCAACATGGTTCTTCCGGGCGTCGTAGACGTGCTCCATGGCTGGCACCAGGCCGACATCAACCTGTTGACATCGCGCGACTTCGATCCCATCACGGGATTTCCGCCTTTCCGCTCGGCGCTTTGCCAGGTGGAAAGCACGGGCAAGGGCTACCCGTCCCCGAAGGCCATGTGAGGATCGCCGAGATTTCGGGTTTCCAGCGCGTCGCGACAGGCTCGGTACGCATGGATCGGCCGCCTTTCGCTGCAGGCGACGGCGGCCGATTCGAAGATGCGGGCACGCAGGAATGCGGCGGACGAGAGATGCGGAGCCGTCTATGCGGCATTGGCAGGAGCGGGCAGCTCGCCGGCGCAATGCGGGCAGCGCGTCGCGCCCTCCTTGAGCTCTTCCTTGCAGAAAGGGCAGGTGGGGGTAGGCTTGGCGGCCTCTTCCTTGATCAAGCGGTTCTTGAATTCGTTCACGGCCTTGATGAGGAAGAACACGACGAGCGCGATGATCAGGAAATTGATGACGGCGCTGATGAAGGCGCCGAAATCGATGCCGTTCTCGGTACCCGGCACGGGAATGGTGAGTCCCGCGACCTCGGCGCCGCCGCCCGTCACCAGCTTGATGAACGGGTTGATGATGTCGTTGGTCAGCGATGTGACGATCGCGGTGAATGCGCCGCCGATGATGATGCCGACGGCCATATCCATGACATTGCCTTTGGAGATGAATTCCTTGAACTCGTTCACGATCTTCATGGGGCCTTCTTTCTCGGTTTCGATTCGGCAACGCGGGCTGGCAAAGGAATGCCGGGTTCGTCTCGCCGTTCGCGTCGATTCTCGTGCAAGCGTCCGCTAGGTGAGCTCGGTCTGCGATTCATCGGAAAGCCCGAACGTCCGTGCAGAGACGGTTTCGAGCGAGATGGCTCCCATGGCGCATGCGTTCACGCAGGCGCCGCATCCGATGCAGTACTTCGGGTCGAAGTCGAGATCGCCCGTCTCGGGGGAGATGCTGCGCGCTCCGGTCGCGCAGACCTTGACGCAGTCATGGTTTTCTATGCAGGCATGCGCATCGGTCGCGCTGATGGTGAGGCTGACGGCATCCTCGATGCTGCCTTCGGCGACGATGGATTCGAGAAGCATGCGCCGCCGCGGCATCATAATGCGTTTCGTGCGTCCCGCGTCGGCATGCGGATTGACGATCTCGCCATCGCGAAGCTTAAGCTTCTCCTGCATGCGGCGCCTCTCGCGCGTGCGATACATTTCCTTGAGGGCATCGGAGCTCTTCAGAGATCGACGTCCGCTCACCACATCCAGGGCATCGTTCTTCAGGCTGCCGAAGGCTTCGCGGCGTCCATAGCGTTCAAGCGCCATGTCGGCCTTGCTCTGCCGTTCGGGAATCTCGCGATCGTACCGTATTTCGCGCCCGGTCCATTCCTGGGCCAGGTCCATCGCGTGCGTGTAGAGCATCTGCCCGCGCTCGGGGGCGATATCGCAGTCTTCGCAGTAATGCAGGTCGCAGGCGACGCAGAGCGGGATGTTCTCCGCGAGGAGCAGCGTCCAGAGCTCGGGCGGGATGCAGGCAAGGCAGGGAAGCACCGTGACGTTCTCGGCGGGCTTGAACCCGGGAAAGATATTTTCTTTGCAGGTCAGATAGACGATTTCTCCGCGCATGGCGACGCGGCGCAAATGCTCGTACAGCCTGCGCGTGTTCGTGGTCGACGAGGTGAAGGCATCGCAGACGCCCATGCAGATCCCGCATTTCGTGCAACGTTCCTCGTCGATGACGGGTGCGGACGCGTCATCGGGAAACGAGATGGCGTCCACCGGGCATGCGAGCGCGCAGCGCCTGCATGAGGCGCCGTGAGGCCGGACGCAGAGTTCGGGAAGCGCGATGATCTTCATTGCGAAGCGAAGGCGCGCTCGAGCGTCGAATCGATGCGTGCGAGCACGTCGGCGCGATCCATGAGCTCGATGGATTCGAACAGGGGCGGCGACACCATGTTTCCGCAGACCGCTACACGCAAGGGCTGGAACAGGAGCTTGGCTTTCATATCAAGCGTCTCGACGAGCGCGCGGCAGGCGTTTTGCAGAGGATCGCAGGCCCAGGGAATCGTCTCGTCGGCAAGCATCGCGCGGCAGGCGCGCAGCGCTTCTTCGGCGCGGGCGCCTTCCTTCAGCAGCACCTTCCGAACCGACGTCTCGTCCAGATCGACATGCGGGCCCCAGAACAGGTAGGGAAGCTTCTGGGCGCATTCGGACAGGCGCGTCTCGCGCTCGGCGAGCAGCGGATAGAGCCGTGCATACCATTCGGGGCGTTCGTCGATGTCGGATTCGGTCGCGCCGGCCTCGATGAGCCAGGGGCGCGACAGACGCACCCAGGCATCGGGGTCCATGCGTTGGATGTACTGCCCGTTCATCCAAGAAAGCTTGGTCTCGTCGAAGACGGCGTCCTTTTTCGTGATGCGGTCGAGCGAGAATGCCGAGCACAGCACGTCACGCGGAATGATCGTGGTCTCGCCGTCGAGGCTCCAGCCGAGAAGCGCGAGGAAATTGACCATGGTGTCGGGCAGATATCCCTGGTCGCGGTATTCCTCGACGCTCGTGGCGCCATGGCGCTTTGAAAGCTTCTTGCCGTCGGCGCCGAGGATCATCGAAAGGTGAGCGAAGGTGGGAACCGCGTATCCCAACGCCTCGTAGATGAGTATCTGACGCGGCGTGTTGGACAGATGGTCGTCGCCGCGTATGACATGCGTGATGCCCATGTTCGCATCGTCGCAGACCACAGCGAAATTATACGTAGGGGTGCCGTCCGAGCGCACGAGGATCATGTCGTCCATGACGTCCGCCGGGAAGCTCATGGGGCCGTATACGGCGTCGTCGAATTCGATCGGACCGCGGTCGTCGGGAACTTTCAGGCGCCAGACATGCGGCTCTCCCGCTTCGATGCGTGCCCGGGCCTCGCCCGGATCGATATCGCGGCATGCGCGGTCATAGCCGCCGTATGCGCCGCCGCAGGCCTCCGCGGCCGCGCGCTTCGCGTCGAGCTCCTCCTTCGTGCAGAAGCAGGGATACGCGGCGCCTCTGGCCTTCAGATCCTCGAGCGCATGCGCGTAGGTTTCCATGCGCTCGGTCTGACGGTACGGGCCGTGAGCGCCGCCGACTTCGGGGCCTTCGTCCCAATCCAGCCCGAGCCATCGCATGGCGCGGAGAATGATCTGGGTGTTCTCTTCGGTCGAGCGCTCGGGGTCGGTGTCTTCGATGCGCAGCACGAAGGCGCCTCCCGTCGCGCGGGCGAATGCCCAGTTGTAGATGGCCGTGCGCGCTCCGCCGATGTGGAGCTTGCCGGTGGGCGACGGTGCGAAGCGCACCCGTACGGGTTGTGCCATGGGATGGGACTCCTTCTGTCAGCGCGTGGCGGAGACGTCGCGCGGGCGTATCGAGCGTGCGACGATGCCTATGATAGTACAAAGGATGCAGGCGGAAACGGTGGCGCACAGCCAGACCTCGCCCATGCCGATCCAGAACTTTTCGGGATACATGCAGATGAGAAGCGAATCCCATGAGAATGTCCAGGTGCCTGCCTGGAAGAAGAGCGAATGAAACGCCGTGAAGAACCCGTAGAAGTCGACCGCGATCCAGATCGCGATCACGGCGAAGGCGCCGACGACGATGCCCGCGGCCGACATGAGCGCGCTGCCGAGGCTGCGCGACCCGTGGCGCGCGCCGACGATGACGCATGCGGCGAGCGCCGCGAGAGCGACGATGTCGAGCGTGAATCGGGCGGACGATATCACGTCGTGGCAGTCGTCGAGGTGCGCCAGCGCATCTTCGTTCAGCACGTACTGCTCGCCGGCGTGGTTCAAGGCGAACATGACCTGCTCGGGCGATGCAGAGGCAAGATTGCTCGGAAGGTTCGGAGCGCCGGGGATGCGGTCGCGATTGTCGTTCATGACCGAGACGTTGGCTCTGGTTTCCGCCGCGATGAGTGCGTTGAGGTCGTGGCTGCGCACGGTGTAGTCCTGCGTGGCGACGGCCAGGCTCACGAGCTCCTCGCGGTTGAAGGGCGACGAATCCGCGGTCGAGTACTTCTCGGAAAGCATTTCGGTGATGCCGCGAGGCAGGGCGCAGGCGAGGAATCCCGCGTATACGAGCGTGACGGCGACGAGCACGGCGCAGGCGGCTTCCATCGCGCGCCTCGCAAAGCCTCCGTGTTCGTCCTGCATGGTCTTCTCGGTCATGCGTTTCCCTTGTGCTCGCTTCAGTCCACCCAGATGCTGGCGGCGGTCAGGCCGCGCGTCGCCTTGCTGATGATGGGGTTGGGTCCCAGGCGCGAGAAGATGCCCGCGAAGCGTCCGTTGTAGACGTAGATGCCGGACATGTTCCCGCACGACACGGTCGAGCGCGTCGTGAAGTCCTCCTCGTCGCCGTACAGCCCGATCGCGGGCGTGCGGTAGAGGGTGCAGTAGGTCTGCGCGAGGAAGGGCGATCCTGCGGCGCCGCCTGCGTGCGCGGCGACGATCTCTTTCCATTCCGTCTGGTCGAAATCCTTGCCCGCGAAGACGTCGTGCGAACCGTATTCGTCGGTCGGCTTGATGATCCATTCGTCCTTGTCGGCGATGACGCGCGCGACGTCCACGTGCTCGTCGTCGAGGAACGCGGTGAAGGGGACGAAGCGTTCGATGAAGTCGTTCTCCTCATCGGTGAGCAGGGCGCGCGTCTCGGGCATGCGCAAAACGCCGAAGATCTGCTTGTCGTGGACCAGATGCCCCGCGAAGCTGCCGATGAGCGCGACCTTGCGTGCGCGGACGGCTTCGATGAGCGGTTGGGATTCCTCCCAGCGATCGATGATGTCGTTGGTGACGCAGCGGCGCCAGATGGCGTCGATGCGGTTGCCCTGGCCATCGCGCAGGGTCTCGCCATCGAAGGAGAGGTCGCGCACATCCGCGATGGAGCACGGGTGCCCGGCCTTCTCGAAAAGATCCTTGAATACGCCGAATTCGTCGACGATCGCGTTTTCGAGGAAATCGACGATCGCGAAGCGGGGGTTGTCGACGCGCAGATCGTAGGATTCATAGATGGAGACGAACTCTTCGATCCAGCCGTCGAAGAGGGTTCTGTCGCAGGTGCCGACCGTATGGTGCCGGGCGAATTCCTCGAAGGGGCGCGTATGGACGATCGATGCCGTGATCTCCCGGTTTTCGTTCATGCCGCTCGAGCCGTCGGCGTTGAATTCGCAGAACCGGCCTTCCAGCGTGTCTTCGTCCAAGAAGACGTCGAGGCGACAGAAGGGAAGAAGCGCGTCGTATCCTCGGGGAAGCAGGATCAGGTCGACGAGGCGTTCGTCGAGGTCGTAGACATGGCGGTACGCGGGGTTCTCGAGGTATGCGCGCATGACCTTGACCAGGATGGCGTGCGTCGTCTCGGCGATATGCTCGAACGCCTGTCTGGTCCGGGCGTCGTACAGGCGCGGCACGTAGGACGAATCCACGACGATGCCGTGGCAGATGGCCGTTGAATGCTCCATGTGATCGCGCGCGGCCCGGCGGCCCGGCTCATCGCCGTCGAGCGCATCTATGATGCCGAGGTACTCGGCGGTGAACGCGGCGTTATCGCTCATGCGGCGACCTTTCGGGAAACGCGCACCTGTCAGGGGTGCGAGCCGGGCGTGCAGTCATCCGTCGAAGTGTATCATCGGGTTTTGCGCGGATGCGCTTTTGCGCAATCCTTACATCTCTTCGCAACCGTTTCCTCGAACGGCGGCCCATCCGCGTGCAGACGCTTCCTGCGCTTTCGAACGAAATGATGGGGTCTTGCGCGCGCATTCCGCTCAAGCGGGTCAGGCTGTGGTACAGTCGCATTCCTTCTCATCTATCCACGTTCATCCATGGTTCTCTATGAATGCATGATGCGCGACGCCTGAAGGAGGCGGAACTATGCCCGATACCCATTCTTCCTATCTGTTCACGAGCGAATCGGTGACCGAGGGCCATCCCGACAAGCTGTGCGATCAGATCTCCGACGCCATCCTCGACGCCATCCTCGCGAAGGAGGCCGATCTCGAGGCCAAGGGCTATGTCGATCCGACCGGCCAGCCTGCGGACGTGGCCGCCGTGCGCTGCGCGTGCGAGACCATGGCCGCGACCGGCATGGTCATGGTCAGCGGCGAAATCCGCACGAACGCGTACGTGGACGTGGACGACATCGTGCGCGACGTCGTGCGTAGCGTCGGGTACGACCGTGCGAAATACGGTTTCGACTGCGACACCTGCGGCGTCCTCAATGCGATCCACGGCCAGTCGGCGGATATCGCGATGGGCGTCGATTCCTCATACGAGGCCCAGCATGACCAAGCTTCCGATTCGGCCGACACCGTCGGCGCCGGCGACCAGGGCATGGTCTTCGGATACGCCTGCAACGAAACGCCGACCCTCATGCCGATGCCGATCTACCTCGCCCATCGCCTGGCCGAGCGTCTGGCCGAGGTCCGCAAGGACGGCACGCTGCCGTATCTGCGTCCCGATGGGAAGACGCAGGTCTCCGTTCGCTATATCGACGGCGTTCCGACCCAGGTCGAAAAGGTCCTCATCTCGACGCAGCACGCCGAGGACGTCACGCCGGCCGAGCTTCGCTCGGCGCTGACCGAGCACGTGATAGGCGTGGTGTTCGCACGCGAAGGCGTCAGGCTTTCCGACGACGTCGAGATCCTCGTGAACCCCACCGGCCGCTTCGTCATCGGCGGGCCCCAGGGCGACGTCGGGCTCACCGGCCGCAAGATCATCGTCGACACCTACGGTGGCATGGGCCGCCACGGCGGCGGCGCCTTCTCCGGCAAGGATTGCACCAAGGTCGACCGTTCCGCCGCCTACGCCGCCCGCTGGGTCGCCAAGAACGTCGTCGCCGCACGGCTTGCCGACCGATGCGAGGTTCAAATCGCCTACGCCATCGGCATGGCGCGTCCCGTTTCCGTCATGGTGGAGACCTTCGGCACCGAGCACGTGCCCGTCGAAGACATCGAAGCGGCCGCGCGCTCGGTGTTCGACCTGCGCCCGGCCGCCATCGTCGACGCTCTCGGCCTTCGTCGTCCGATCTATCGCCTTACGTCGAACTACGGTCACTTCGGCCGCGAGCTTCCCGAGTTCACCTGGGAACGCCGCGACAAGGTGGACGATCTGCGCGCCGCCTGCGGCCTCGCATAGGTTTTGCGGGGGTTCGTGCGGGCGCGCCGCGCCTCTGCGATCCAAGGCGCCAGGCGATGGCCTCGGCGCCTTTCCCGTATATCTCGAGCCGGTAGGGAAGGGGTCCTATGCGCGTCGCGTCGGTCATAGTCGATATCGCGACCCGGTCGCTTGACGGGGCCTTCACCTACTCGGTTCCGACGGACTGCGCCTCGGTGCAGGTGGGGTGCGCCGTGCTCGTGGGGTTCGGCAAACGTCGCGCGGTCGGATACGTGACGGCCGTCGAAGACGTCGAGGAAGACGATGTGCCGCATGCGGTCAGGCCGATCCTCTCGGTGCTGTCCGAACCGTATTTCGACGAGGACGGCGCCGCTCTCGTCGATTTCCTTGCGAGCCGCTATGTCGCTCCGCCTGCTTCATGCGCGCGCCTCCTGACGCCGGCGGGACGTCGTCCCACGGTCTCGCATGCAGATGGCGCATGGGTGCTCAAGCGTCCGCCTGCCCGTCGCGCGCAGGCCTCTTCGCCCGCCGCGACCGAGCAGGATCCGCCTTCGGCGCCTCCTGCGCTCACGGAAGGGCAGGAAAAGGCGGTGCGCGCCATAACCCGGGCCCGGAAGCTCGCGCGCGGCGACGTCGTCGTCGTGGACGGCGTGACGGGAAGCGGCAAGACCGAGGTCTATCTGCGCGCCATCGCAGACGTGCTCGCGCAGGGGCGCGGCGCCATCGCGCTTGTGCCCGAGATATCCCTCACGCCCCAGACGGTCGCGCGGTTCGAGGCGCGCTTCGGGTCGACCGTCGCCGTCATGCATTCGAACATGACTCAGGCCGAGCGCTTCGACCAATGGAAGGCCGCGCGCGACGGCACCTGCCGCATCGTCGTCGGGCCTCGCAGCGCGCTGTTCGCCCCGGTGCGCGATCTGGGCATCATCATCATCGATGAGGAGCATGAAAGCACCTACAAGCAGGAAAGCGCGCCGCGCTACCACGCGCGCGACGTGGCCGCGTGGATCGCGCGACGCCGGGGGATCCCCCTGGTCCTCGGATCTGCCACGCCGTCCATCGAAGCGCTCGACGCCTGCGCCCACGACGAGCTTTGGCATCGCGTGTCCATGCCCGACCGGGTGAACGGACGGCCGCTTCCCGATATCCGCATCGTGGATATGGCGCGTGAATTCGGCTCAGGATCGCGCATGATGTTCTCGCGCGAGCTTTCCGACGCCATCGTTGAAGCGGTGGATGCAGGGCGCAAGGTCGTTCTCATGCTCAACAAGCGCGGGTTCGCGAGCTTTCTGCTCTGCCGGGAGTGCGGATTCGTGCCGGAATGCCCGACCTGTTCGGTATCCCTGACGTATCACGAGGTCGATCACGCGCTCGTCTGCCACCATTGCGGCAGGCGCCTGCCTGTGCCGCCTGCCTGCCCACGATGCTCGAGCCCTTATCTCAAGAAGTTCGGCGCCGGCACCCAGCGCGTGGAATCCGAACTCGAGCGCCTGCTCGAAGGGCACGCCGCCGACGTCATCCGCATGGATTCCGACACGACTTCATCGCGCGGCGCGCATGCGCGCCTGCTCAAGCGATTCTCGCGTCCCGGCGCCTCGGTGCTTCTAGGCACGCAGATGATCGCGAAGGGCCTGGATTTCGATGACGTGACCGTGGTCGGCGTCATCAATGCGGACACGCAGCTCGCCTTGCCCGATTTCCGCAGCGGGGAGCGCACCTTCGACCTGATCGAACAGGTGGCCGGACGCGCCGGACGCGGCCGCTTCCCCGGACGCGTCTTCGTGCAGACCTACGCGCCCGAAGATGCGGCCATCTCCTGCGCCGCACGCTACGACCGCAGCGCATTCTTGTCGTGCGAATTGGGGAAACGAAAGGTTCTCGGATATCCGCCGTATGCGCGCGTCGCGGATGTGCGCATCTGGGGCGCTTCGGAGCAGGAGGTCCGTGCCTGCGCGCACGACGTCGCGGGCGCGATCGCCGCCGTTGTCGCCGATGCGCGGAGGGAGCAAGGCGATGCCCGCTGGCAGACGCTCGGCGCCGCCCCCTGCACGCTCGGCAAGCTGCGCGGCATGCATCGCTGGCACGTTCTCGTGAAGGCGCCGCCCGCTTCCGATATCTCTTCGGCGCTTGCCTCCGTGCTGCGACCTTGGCGCACGCCGCGCGGCGTGTCGGTCGCCGTCGACGTCGATCCTCAATCCATTCTCTAGCGCGCATCCCACGGCAAGCCCCTCACAAGGGCTTTCGCTCTGCGCGACGATTCGATGCGCCAAGCGGCCTGCGCTTGGCCGTGCAGGCTTCCTTCTTTCATGGAGCCATGCCCGCTGCCTGCACGGATGTGCGCCGCTCTGGTATACTTGCCTTTCGGAAAAACGATGTCCCGACGGGTGGCGCGGGGCTTGCCTGTCATGATTGGAGCGATACGACGTGGTTGCGGATACTCTCGAGGTCCTTGCATACCCCGACCCGACCCTGCGCCAGGTCTGCGAGGATTGCGATCCTGCCGACAAGAGCCTGCGCAAGCTCGCGCGCAGGATGGCGAAGACCATGTATGCCGACAACGGCTGCGGGCTCGCCGCGCCCCAGGTCGGCGTTCTGAAGCGCTTGATCGTCATCGACTGCGATCAGGATAGCGGCGCCAAGAACCCCATCACGCTCCTCAATCCCACCGTCATCGAGACGCGCGGTCCCGAGGTGGTCGAAGAGGAGGGCTGCCTGTCCGTTCCGGGCATCACGGTTCCCATCCGTCGTCCCGCGTATGCCATCGTGCGCTATACGGATCTCAACGGCGAGGACTGGATCATCGAAGGCGACGGCCTTCTGGCCCGCTGCCTGCAGCATGAGATAGACCATCTCAACGGCATCACGTTGTTCGAAAGCTGCGATCTGAACGAACGCATCAAGGCCATGACGGCCTACGAAGCCGCCTTGGCGGCGGGTGCCAAGGCGGGCGACACGGCCGTCCCGTCCATCTAGGACGGCTTTCGAGCCACGTATCTTCGCGAGGGGGCGCGATGCCCCGCATTCCTTTTGACAGCGACATAAAGGAGCGCCAATGCGCATAGCCTTCATGGGGACGCCTGAATTCGCGGCACGCATCCTCATCGAGATCAAGGAGCAGCACGACATCGTGTGCGTGCATACCCGACCCGATGCCGTGCGAGGGAGGGGATCCAAACTCGTTTCGTCTCCCGTGAAGCGCGTGGCGCTCGAATCCGGCATTCCTGTGCGCGAACCGCGCACCCTGCGCGATGCCGGAGAGCTCGCTTTCCTGAGATCCCTCGCCCCCGATGTCGTCTGCGTCGCCGCCTATGGGAAGATCCTTCCGCAGGCCGTCCTCGACGTTCCACGCTTCGGATGCCTGAACGTCCATGCCTCGCTTCTGCCGAAGTACCGCGGCGCCGCGCCGATCGAGCGTGCGATTCTCGCGGGCGACG
Organism: Slackia sp. CM382; assembly: GCF_000293015.1. Classification (NCBI taxonomy): domain Bacteria; kingdom Bacillati; phylum Actinomycetota; class Coriobacteriia; order Eggerthellales; family Eggerthellaceae; genus Slackia; species Slackia sp. CM382. The sequence continues at coordinate 285,264 of NZ_ALNO01000016.1, read as the reverse complement.
AGCAGGTAGGCGTCTGCATCATGCGCATGGAGGCGGGCTTGGATACCGGCCCGTTCTGCATCAGCCGTTCGGTCGCCGTCGCCGGCCGGGGCTGCGAGCATCTGACGGGGGAACTCGCCGATATCGGATCATGCGCGCTGCTTTCCGCCCTCGCCGAACTCGAAACGGGAGCGGTGCGGTGGATCGACCAAGACGACGCGTGCGCGAGCTACGCGCCCAAGATCGAGCGCGGCGAGCTCGATCTCGATCCTGCGGAGTCCGTCGCCGTCAACCTCAGACGGGTGCAGGCATCGTCTACGGCCCATACGTCGCGCTGCCGTATCGGCGCGAAGGGGATAACGGTTGTTTCCGCCGGGGCGGCTCCTGAAGGAGCGCGTGCGCCCGCGCAGGGCATGGCGACGTTTTCCGGCAAAAAGCTCCTTCTGGGATGCGCGGACGGAGCGGTTGAATTGCATGAGGTCCGTCCCGATGGGAAGGCGACGATGAGCGCGAAGGCCTTCGCCGCGGGCGTGCAGGGATTGAAGAACTCGGATATCGATTGGGAGAAGAGATAATGACGGAGCATTCGCATAACGGGTCGTCTTCGAACGGCAAGCGCAGCCAGGGCGGCTCTCCGCGCGGCGGACAGGGTTCGTACGGCGGCGGGCGCCCCGGATCGGGGCGCGGGGGATATCGTTCGTACGGGTCGAACCAGGGCCGCGGCGGGCGTCCCGGCGCAGGCAAAGGGGGCAGGCCCGGGTCATCGTCGCACGGCTCCGGCCCTTCGAGGGGCTTTTCCTCGGATAGGCGGGATCGTCGCGACGGCGGATACGCCGGCAAGGGTTCTTCGGGCGGTCAGAGGGGCGGCAAGCCGTATCGGTCCAATCATCCGGGATCCTCGTCCGACCGCGCGGATGGTGCGAAACGGGGGTACGGCGCGCGTTCGTATGACGGGAAGAAATCCTACGGCGATTCGAAGCCTCATGGGTTCAAAAAGCCGTATGCAGGGAAGAAGCCGTATAACGATCGTTCCCGCGATGGAGGGGCCCAGGGGCGCAGGCCCTACGGAACGGACGAACGCCGCGACGGGGACCGAAAGCCGTACGGATCCGGCCCGCGTCGGGACGACGGCCGCACGTCGTATTCATCCGGTCCGCATCGCGGCAACGACCGCAAGCCGCATGCATCGGATCCGCGTCGGAGCAACGGGCGTGCGCCGTATGGCGCGCCGCGTTCCGGCGGCGGACGCGGGTTCGATCGCAAGCCGGGTTCCGGCCAAGGCCGGCCGTTCGATCGCGACGCGAAGCGCTCCGACGCCCGTCCGAACGCTCGAGGGACCGATCGCCCGAAGCGTTCTTCCGAGCGCGATTCCCGTTCAGGGGCCCGTGCAGGTGCGCCTGCACGTCGTACGCATCTGACTCCCGCCGCACGTCATGACGCGCGCTTCAAGGAAAGCGGTTTCGTGTATCGCGGCGCCCTCGAGGACAAGCGCGACCGCATGAGCGGTCCGCGCACGGGTCCTCGCGGCGGACGCGGGTTCGATGCCAAGCCTCGACGCCCGTTCGACGATAAGCCGCGCCGCGATGCGAAGAAGCGTCCCGCGCCTTTGAAGCTGCGCCTGAAGGACGAGAGCATCGAACGGAAATTCCGCGTGGCCGACGGCCGCGTGGCCGCGTACGCCATCGGGCGCGCGGTGCGCGAGCGCGGCGCCTACGTGTCCTCCGTCGCGCCGACGGTCACCGCACGCATCGAAGACATCGATCCCAAAGACGTCGCCTTCGCGACTCGCCTTTCCAAAGGCGTCGCGGCCACCTGGGGCACCCTCGATGAATTCATCGATCGCACCATGTCGTCGCCCGACGACATCCAGGCCGACGTGCGCGATGCCCTGCGTGTGAGCGCTTACGAGCTCGTGTTCCTGCATAAGCCTCCGCATGTCGTCGTCGACCAGGGCGTCGAGCTCGTGCGCTTCGTCGAGCCCAAGGCCGCGAACCTTGCGAACGCGGTCTTGCACCGCATGGTCGAGGCCGCCGACGACTTCCCGTTCGGCGATCCCGAGACCGACGATGCCGCGCTCGCCCGCTCATGCGCGTTCCCAGGCTGGATATCGCGCCGCCTGATCGACGAGCTCGGGCGCGCCGATGCCGCCGAGTTCATGCGGGCCTCCATGGGCGATGCCCCGGTCTTCGTCGCGGTGAATTTCGTCCGTGCGAAGGTATCCGAGATCATTCAGGCATTCAAAGAGGTCGGCACCGAAGTCGAACCGATCGCGGGCGTTCCCGGATGCCTGCGCGTCCACGGCGCCAAGGCGTTCAAGACGCCGCGCATCAAGAGGCTCTTCGACGAAGGCAAGATGCTCGTGTCCGACCAGTCCGCCCAAGCCGTCGCCCTCTTCGCCCTTCCCAAGGAGCGTCCTGCGCGCTTCCTCGAAATCGGCAGCGGACGGGCGACCAAGACCGTCCTGATGCAAAGCGCCGCGTATCGCCGGTACGGCGCGTTCATGGATATGGTCTCGGTCGACGACCATGCTTTCAAGGCCGAGATCCTGCGCGAGCGCATGGAGTCCTACGGCATCGAAGGCGTCGAGGCGCGCGTCGCCGACGGCCGCATGCTTTCGAAGTCGTTCGACGCCGGATCCTTCGACGCCGTGTTCGTCGACGCACCCTGCTCGGGCATCGGCACGCTCCGTCGCCATCCCGAGATCAAGTGGCGCCTGACCGCATCGGACGTGTCGACGCTCGCGATGACCGGCTTCGACATGCTCATCGAGGCTGCCGGTCTCGTGCGCGTCGGCGGCATGCTCACGTATTCGACCTGCACCGCTTTCAAAGAGGAAAACGAACAGGTCGTCGATCGGTTCTTGAAGATGAAGACGGGCGAATCGTTCGTCGTCGAATCCACGATGGCCGTCAAACTCGTCGAGGGCGGTCCCGACGCGCATTACGCGGTCAGGCTGCGCCGCGTCCGATAGGCGTGGCTCCTTGCGTCGAAGGGCGCCTGTCCGATCGTCCCGATACTGCGGGATCGATGGTCGGACGGGTGCCCTTCACGCATTTTCCCGCCGCTCGGTCGGGACGCCTACGAGCGCGCATTCCTCCGTCCGAGGGCATCCACGTCTATGCCCTCGAGTTCCAGCAGATAGCGCTTGATCTTGGTTCCGTATGCATAACCGACCATATCCCCCGACGATCCGACGACGCGATGGCAGGGGATGACGATGGGGATGGGGTTCCTGTTGTTCGCCATGCCGACGGCCCTGAACGCCTTCGGCCGTCCCACCTGCGCGGCAATGTCGGCATAGCTGCGCGTCTGGCCGTACGGTATGGATGAAAGCGCCTGCCAGACCTCTTTCTGGAACGGCGTGCCCTTCGGGGCGAGCGGCAGCGAAAACGTGCGGCGCTTGCCCGCGAAGTATTCCATGAGCTGGGTCGCCGCTTCGTTGGTGAGCGCCGTGGGAGAAAGCGCGCTGCCCTCGACGTCCAGCACGCCGAATCCGATGCGGACGACGGCTCCTCCGCTGTCGACGATGGTCATGCGGCCCTGGGGCATGGCATAGACGTAGTGGTTCATCGATCCTCCTTCGGCTCGTATTCCGATTATACGGATTCGTCTCGGCGTGCGTTTCCGGCCTTCCTGCGGCATCGCGTGAAAAACGCGTCGGTGCGGCGTTGCTTAGACGCGAACGGCGCACCCTCGCCGAAGGGCTTCCCGGTTGGGGTAGAATGACATGAAGTCACACGCGCCTTCCAAGGAGTCCCGCATGCATTCCGATGTCCGCATCTCACCTTCCATCCTCTCGGCCGACTTCATGAACATGGAACGCGATATCGAGGCGATCACGATGGGCGGCGCGGATCTGATCCACGTCGATGTCATGGACGGGCACTTCGTCCCGAATCTGACGATAGGCGCGCCCGTGGTCGAAGGGCTGTCGCACGTCGCGCGCATACCGCTCGACGTGCATCTCATGGTCTCGAATCCCCTTGATCAGCTGCCGTGGTTTCTGAAGCATGCACCGTATCTGGTCACGGTTCATGCAGAGGCGCTTAATGCCGAGGCGGGCGAGTTCTCGCAGGCCATCGATGCCATCCATGCCGCCGGTTCCAAGGCGTGCATCGCGCTTAGGCCCGACACCGACGTCGATGTGCTCGCGCCCGTCATCGCCGATCTCGACATGGTGCTCATCATGAGCGTCTATCCGGGCTTTTCGGGGCAGTCCTATATCGGAGGATCCGATGCGCGCGTCGCGCGCGTGGTCGAAATCGCCCGCGTCGCCGGCGCTTCTCCGCTGATCGAAGTGGATGGGGGCCTGGGTGCCAACGAAGCGACGCGTGCGGTCGTCGCCGCCGGAGCGGACGTGCTCGTCGCGGGCAGCGCCGTGTTCTCGAACGGCGATTTCGCGACGAACATCGCCGCTATCCGCGCGGCGGCATCCGAGGCTCGGGCAGGATGCGCGCGATGACCTATCTCGACTACGCCGCCACCGCGCCGCTCGTTTCCGAGGCGCGTGCGGCGATGGAGCCCTTCATCGCGGATGCGGGCCATCTCTTCGGCAACGCCAACTCCCTCCACCAGACGGGGCGCGATGCCTTCGCCCTGCTCGAAGATCTGCGCGTATCCTTGGCGCGCACGCTCGGCGCACGTCGTCCCGACGAGATCGTCTTCACATCGGGGGCCACCGAATCGGACAACGCCGCCCTTATCGGCATCGCGCTCGGCATGCGCGAAGAACGCCGTCTTGCAGGTCGTGCGACCTCGGGGCGCGTGGTTATGTCGCGCATCGAGCACCATGCCGTGCTCAACTGCGATCGGATGCTGCGCGCCCTCGGTTTCGATGTGTCCTTCGTCGATAACGACGCCGCCGGCCGCATTTCTCCCGAAGCCCTCGAGCGCGTCATGGACGATGACGTCGTGCTGGTCAGCATCATGATGGCGAACAACGAGGTGGGAACCGTCCAGCCTGTCGTCGGGCTCGCACGCGTCGCCCGCACGCATGGCGCGCGCTTCCACACCGATGCCGTCCAGGCGTTCGGAAAGCTTCCCGTCGATGTGGACGCCCTCGGAGCGGACGCCCTCTCGCTTTCGGCGCATAAGGTCGGCGGACCCAAGGGGCAGGGCATCCTGTACCTGCGCACGGGCACGCCCTTCGTCGCATATCTCGCCGGAGGCGGGCAGGAACGCGGGCTGCGCAGCGGCACCCAGGACGTCATGGGCATCGCGGGGTCGGTCGCCGCCTTCGCGCAGGCGGCTGCGCATGCGGATGCGGAAGGATCGCGTCTGGCGCTCCTGCGGGACGCGGCCTACGCGCGCTTGTCGGCCGTTCCGGGCGTGACGCCGACGCTCGCATCGGCTATCGGCCCCGGTTTTCTTCCGAATATCGTCAATGTATGCGTGCGCGGATGGGAAAGCCAATCGCTCGTGCTGCGCCTCGATATGCGCGGGTTCAGCGTTTCGGGCGGATCGGCCTGCTCCTCGAATTCCCTTTCGCCTTCTCATGTGCTGTCCGCATGCGGCATCGACGGCAAGCGTGCCCAAGGGTCGTTGCGTCTGTCGTTCGGCCCCGACACGACGATCGAAGACGTGGAAGCCGTCGCGCAGGCGCTCGAAGATATCGTCTCGGCAGGGGATAGGTGATGGCTATGCTGACGGTAGGCGAGCTCGAGCGCAGGCTTCTCGAGCGGTATCCGGCCTCGGACGCCGAGCCGTGGGATCGCACCGGCCTGCTCGTCGGCGATGCGCATGCCGCCGTCACGCGCGTGGCCTGCGCGCTCGATGCGACTCCCGATGCCATCGCCCAGGCGCGCGATGCAGGCGCGAACGTGCTGCTCACGCATCATCCCGCCTTTCTCGAGCCTCCGTCGTCCTTCGTGCGCGGCCGCGCTTCCTACGAAGCGTCCATCGTCATGGCCGCGCTTTCATCGGACGTCGCGCTCATGAACTTCCATACGGCGCTCGACGTGAGCACGGATGCCCGCGAGACGCTTCCGGCGATGCTCGGCCTTTCCGTCGAAGGCGTTCTGGAACCCGTATCTCCTGGATCCGACAAGGGATACGGGCATATCTGCCGCCTGAACGCCCCCTGCGCGCTCGACGACATAGCCCGTTCGTGCGTGGGTGCCTTCGGGCGCATGCCGCGTATCTGGGGTGCGTCCGGCCTGTCGATACGCACGCTCGTCACCTGGACGGGCTCTGCCGGAGGGTGCGAACGGGAATGCCTTGCGCGCGGTATCGATCTGCTTATCTGCGGCGAGGTGAAGTACCACGCGGCCTTGGCCGCCGCCTCGCAGGGCCTTGCCCTCGTCGAGCTCGGCCACGACGCGTCGGAGCTTCCGTTCGCCGACGTGCTCGCGCGCGCCTGCGTGCGGGCGGGGGTCCCCTCGGACGACGCCTTCATCATCGGACGGGAAGACTCCTGGCATACCCTCTGAACGGAAAGGCGGCCACCATGCGCGCGACCGAAGAGCAAGTCGAAGCCCTCGAGGGGCTGCAGAAGGCCGATACGGCCATTTCGCGTCTGACACGCGAGATCGAGGCGCTCCCGCAGCGCGCCGAGATCGCAGAGGTCCGCCGTCGGCGCGCGGCGCTCCAGGATCGCCGCCGCACGCTCGTCGGCATGCGCAAGGATGCCGAAGCCGATATCGACGACCTCAAAGACCAGGATGCCGTCCACGCCTCACGGCAGGTCGAGGCCCAGGCGGCCATCAACGATGCCGCGGGCAACTATCATGAGATATCGACGCGCACGAGGGCGCTGGAAAACCATACGGCCAAACGCGCGGCATTGGCTGCGAAGATCGACGAGCTCGAGACCCGCGTGCTCGAAGCGTCCGAGCTCGAAGAGGCGGTCGACGGATCCCTTGCTGCGCTCGATGCGCGCGAACACGCTCTCGCCTCGGCGTTCCGCGATTCGGCGTCGGGGCTGGCATCGCAGCTCGAAGCCCTGAAGGAGCGCCGTGCGCGTCTCGTCGCGGCTGCAGGCGACGATATCGTCGCCGAGTACGGACGCATCGCCGCGCTTAAAGGCGGCGTGGCGGTCGGGCGCCTCGAGGAAGGGAAGTGCACCGCCTGCCGAGCGCCCATCGAGCCGGAACGCATCCTCGCCCTCCGTGCGGAGGCGCCGCTCGGCGCATGCCCGCGATGCGGCCGCATGATGGTCGTTCCCGAGAGGTAGGTTCCTTTGTGTGAATCTCCTGATGACGAATTCCTGTGCGGCACGTCGCCTTGCGCAAGCCGTATCATCGTGTCCACGTAAGGCGCACGACGTCCAGGTTCTTGCGCCTACCCGCTTGCAATGGCGGATGGCCCTGTGCTATATTGCTTGAGCTTTTTTGCGTATAGCCAGATAGATATCTGATTATGATGGAGTGTGAATTATGTCCAAGGTTTGTGATATCTGCGGTAAGCACCCTGTGGCGGGTCGCAGCATCAGCCACTCTCACCGCGTCTCCAATCGCATGTTCCGTCCTAACGTGCAGAAGATCACGGTTCTTGAGAACGGCCATCCGGTCAAGAAGAACGTCTGCACCCAGTGCATGCGCTCCGGCAAGGTCACGCGCGCATAATCACGTCCGTCTTCGCATGCATCAAGCCCGCCTTCGCGGGCTTTTTTCGTATCGGTCGCCTTCTCCGTTTGTGAAATCAGGTGAGATGCGGCGACGCCGCAGCGCAGAGCGGGCGATGGGCTATACTTTTCCCATATACGCGCGGTCGTGAGAAAGGATGATTTCATGGCTCTCCAGGTTTCAGGCAACCTGCATGTCTCCAATGACGTAATCGCCGACATCGCCGGCAAGGCTGCGATGGAATGCTACGGCATCGTCGGGATGTCCTCTCCCTCGCTGCAAGACGGCATCGCGACGCTGCTGCCGGCGAACCGCCTCCGCCGCGGCATCCAGGTCACGTCCTCGGAGGCCGGCATCCACGTCGATGTCTACGTCATCCTCGAGTACGGCACCAACATCGGCACCGTGTCCCAGAACCTCATCGACAACATCACCTATACGCTCGATACGTACGTCCAGGTGCCGCTTGACGGCATCGACGTGCACGTGCAGGGCGTCAAGGTCCGCAAGTAACGCGGCCAGGGGCTATTCGACAAGGAAGAGAGAGTACGTAACGTATGAGTGACTACACGCTCAACGGCATCCTCAATGCCGTTGCCGTTGCTGCGAAGACCCTCGACGGCCGTAAGGAAGAAGTCAACCGCCTCAACGTGTTCCCCGTCCCCGACGGCGACACGGGCACCAACATGTCCCTGACCCTCCAGATGGTCGTCACGAACCTCGCGAAGCTTCCAATCGGCGCGACGGGCGACGATATCTGCAAGGCCGTCACCACCGGCGCGCTCATGGGCGCCCGCGGCAATTCCGGCGTCATCACGTCGCAGATCCTGCGCGGCATCTGCGAAGGAGCCGCATCCCAGACCGAGCTGACCGCCTCGGCCGTCGACGCGGCGCTCGACCGTGCGCGCGAAGTCGCCTTCCAAGCCGTGCGCAAGCCGGTCGAAGGCACCATCCTCACCGTCATCAAGGATGCCGCAGCGGCGGCGCGCAAGGCCAAGAAGCGCAAGCTCGGCGTCGAAGAGGCGATGGAGGAAGTCGTCAAGGAGGCCTACGCGTCCGTCCAGCGCACACCCGATCTCCTTCCCGTGCTGAGGGAAAACGGCGTCGTGGATGCCGGCGGCTTCGGCCTGGCCATCCTTCTCGATTCCTTCGTCGCGTCGCTCACGGGCAAGGAAGGCTTCACGGAAAGCGCCTTGGCGCTTTCGCGTCCGGCCCCGAAGGTCGAAATCGAGCAGATCAACGACTGGGATCCCGATTCGGCGTTCCGGTACTGCACCGAATTTCTCGTCCATTCCGACACCATCGACGTGGATGCCGCCAAGGATTTCCTCCCTACGATGGGAGATTGCGACCTCATGGTCGGCATGCATCCCAATTTCAAGGTGCATGTCCATTCCAACCGTCCCGACCAGGTCCTCGGTTGGTTCCTCACGCATGATGCCCAGATCTCCGAGGTCCATGTGCACAATATGGGCCTGCAAAGCGAAGAGCGCGAAGCCAAGATCGAAGCCGATGCCGCCGCGGCACGCAAGCCCTTGGGCGTCGTCGCCGTGGCCCCGGGCGCAGGCAACGCCAAGATCCTCGAGTCGCTCGGCGTGGACAAGGTCGTGTCCGGCGGGCAGACGATGAATCCCTCGACGGCCGATCTGCTCGAAGCCGTCAAGGGCGTGAATGCCGATGCCGTCATCATCCTGCCGAACAACAAGAACATCATCATGGCCGCCCAGGCCTGCTGCGATGTGTCCGAGAAGCCGTGCGGGCTCGTGCCCACGACGAGCGTTCCCCAGGCCTTCAGCGCCATGTTCGGATTCGATGCCGACGCCGCGCTCGAAGACAACCTTTCGGCCATGGCCGATGCCTGCGCGGAGACCAAGACCGGAGAAGTCACGCATGCCATCAAGGACGCCAAGGACGCGCACGGCAATCCCATCAAGGACGGCGACGTGATCGGTATCGCCGACGGCTCGATCGAATCGATCGGCATCGACGTCTCAGACGTCGTGCTGGCGCTCTTCAAGGTCATGGACGCGGATGAAGCCGACACCGCCACCGTCCTCGCAGGCGAGGACTTCGCCGACGATGCCCTCGAAGCTCTGGTGGAACGTATCGAAGAGGCATATCCCGAGCTCGAGGTGGATTCCCAGCGCGGCGAACAGCCCCTGTACCCTGTCGTCTTCTCGCTCGAATAAGCCTACGTAGAGGAATGTCCCTGCATGCAGGATCGCTTAGCCGCCACCCTCGCCTTCGATGCTTCGGTCTCTGCCTTGACCGGCGTCAGCTCGGGCAGGGCGGCGGCGTTCCTGCGCCTCGGCATCGAAACGGTACGCGACCTGGTCCAGCATTATCCTCGACGCTACATTGATATGACCAGGCTCGACACGATCGAGCATGCGCCGCTCGGGGAGAGGGTCACGATCATCGGCGAGGTGCATGAGGTCGTGCTCAAGCGTCCGCGCCGCGATCTGAGCCTCGTCGAGGTCACCGTCGTCGACGGTACGGGAACGCTCATCGTCACCTTCTTCAAGCAGCCGTGGCTGCAACGCTCGATACGGCAGGGCATGCGTGTCGGCGTCTCGGGGGAGCTTGAATTCAATTACGGCTACAAGCGCATGAAGTCGCCCTTTCTCGACGTGATCGACGAGGGCGGGCCGATGCTCGCCGGCTCCATCATTCCCGTGCACGGCGCGACGGAGAAGGTTTCGGCCGGCATCATGCGCAAGGTGATCCGAGCCGCGCTTGCGTCCATCCAGGGCTGCTTCGATCCGCTGCCGCTCAGGCTTCGCACGAGGTATCGCTTGATGAGCCGTGCCGCCGCGCTCGCGTCCATCCATTTCCCGCAGACGGCGGATGACATCGCGCAGGCCAAACGCAGGCTTGCCTACGAAGAGCTGCTCCTGCTCGAGATGCACCTTCTCGCCTCGGCCCGCTCCTTCACGCAGGGGAAAGCGGCCCATGTCCACGTCTTCGACGGACCGTTCAGCCGCGCGCTTTCCGCCGCGCTCCCGTTTTCCCTGACCGACGATCAGCTGCGCGCCGTCGCCGACATCCAAGGCCGCATGGCGACGGATTCGGCCATGTCGCATCTGCTGCTCGGCGACGTCGGCACCGGAAAGACCATCGTCGCAGCCTTCGCCGCCGCCGCTGCGGCCGATGCGCGCGCGCAGACGCTCATGATGGCGCCGACCGAGGTTCTGGCTTCCCAATACGCTCGCGCGCTCGGCCCTCTGTTCGATGCGGCAGGAATCACGTGGGCGTTGCTTACGGGATCGACGCCCGACACCGATCGTCGGGACATGCTCGCCCTCTTGAAAAGCGGGCACATCGACGTGCTCTTCGGCACGCATGCGCTCATCGAGCCCGACGTCGTCTGCCATGATTGCGGGCTCGTCATCGTCGACGAGCAGCAGCGTTTCGGCGTGCGGCAGCGCGCCGATCTGCTCGCGAAGGGCGTTCTGCCCGACGCGCTCTATATGACGGCGACCCCCATTCCGCGCACGCTGGCGCTTGCGCTCTACGGCAATCTCTCGCTGTCATACCTGAAGGATATGCCGGAAAACCGGCCGGGCCGTACGACGCACGTCCTCGGTTTTCGAGAGCGGGGCCGCGCCTACGATGCCGTGCGAGCAGCATGCGCGAAGGGAAGGCAGGCGTTCGTCATCTGCCCGCTCGTCGGCACGAAGCCGCCGCGCGACGAGGGAGCGCATCCTCGTCCTCGCGACGATGAGACGGATAGGGAACCCTTCATCGATTCCTTCGACGACCTCCCCGAGAACAACGTGCGCGCGGCGGAGGCCGAAGCGGCGTTCCTCCAAGCCAAGGTCTTCAAGGAATTCCGTGTCGGGCTTCTGCACGGCAAGATGAAGCCCGCCGAGAAGGAAGAGGCCATGGCTCGCTTCAGAGAAGGGGACATCGATGTGCTGGTCGCGACGACGGTCGTCGAGGTCGGCGTCGACGTGCCGAACGCGACCTGCATGGTCGTCGAGGACGCCGAACGCTTCGGGCTCTCGCAGCTCCATCAGCTGCGCGGCCGCGTGGGCCGTGGCGGCATGCGCGGCGAGGTCTATCTCGTCGCGGCGACGTCTTCTGACGAAGCGCTCGAGCGGCTTTCGGCGATGGAGGCGACCGACGACGGCTTCGAGCTCGCCGAACGGGATCTTGCTCTGCGCCGCGAAGGCGATATCCTCGGGAACCGGCAGCATGGGGCATCGGCTCTCAAGCTCGTGAACATCATGCGCGACGGGGCGCTCATCGAGGCGGCCCATGCCGATGCGGCCGAGCTCGCAGACGACGATTCCGAAGAAGGCAAGGCCGTCTCGGCGCTTCTGCTGCACGAGGCCGAAGTCGTGTTCGGTCCGGCGACGCCGGATGCGGTGCTAGGAGGTTGACATATGATGAGGGTTATCGCCGGCGAGTTTCGCGGACGCAGGATCACGGCTCCTGAGGGCCTGGATACGCGCCCGACGGCCGACCGGGTGAAGGAATCCATGATGAGCGCGCTCGTATCGGCGACGGGCGGCTTCGAGGGAACATGCGTCCTGGACGCCTTCGCCGGAAGCGGCGCCTTAGGCATCGAGTGCCTTTCTCGGGGCGCCGATCTGGCCGTGTTCTTCGATTCGTCGCGCGATGCGTGCGCGGCCGTCGAGGCGAATCTGAAATCCATGGGCATCGACGCCGGGCGAGGCCGGCTTGTGGCATGCGATGTCCTGAAGCGTCCGCCCGTCTCGCCACACCGCCCGTTCGACGTCGTGCTGCTCGACCCGCCCTATGCGATGCCCGCAGCCGAGGTATTCGACCTCGTACGACGCCTTGCCGCGGCGCGCGCTCTCGCTGCCGACGCCGTCGTGTGCTACGAGCACGTCGCATCGCTCGATTTCGATGCGGAGACGGCGTCTGCGGGCCTGGCCGTCGACGTTCGGTCGCGCAAACGCATGCGCGACGTGGCCTACGACATATTCACGCTGCGCGACGGCGCGGCATCGAAAAAGGGGGACTGACATGAAACGAGCGCTCGTTCCGGGAACGTTCGATCCGATCACCAACGGCCACCTCGATGTCATCGAACGCACGGCCGGCATCTTCGACGAAGTCGTCGTCGGCGTGGCCGCATCCGCGAAGAAGCGTCCCATCTTCACATTGGAAGAGCGCGTCGCCCTCGTCCAGGAGTCGACGGCCTGCCTCGAAAACGTCACGGCCGTCGGCTTCGACGACCTTCTTGTCAATTTCGCACGTCAAGCAGGTGCCACGGTCGTCGTCAAGGGTCTGCGCGCGACGACCGACTTCGAATACGAATTCCAGATGTCGGCCATCAATTTCAAGCTCGACGGCGATGTCGACACCATGTTCATCATGTCGTCGCCTGACAAGATGCATCTGTCCAGCTCCATCGTGCGCGAGCTCATGCAGTTCCATGGCGACATCTCGTCCATGGTGCCTCCCTGCGCCGAGCGCGCGTTGAAGGAAAAGTTTTCGTGCTAGAATGCCAAGAAGTATTTTCTATGCACCGGGATACCGACTCCACGCGCGTCCGCACATCGGGTACCATATGCTGCGGATTTGCATGCAGAGCATCTAGGAAGGGAAGACATGGACGAAACGGGAGTATTGGGGCTCATCGAGGAGCTTTCCATCCTTCTTGAGGACTCGAAGCCGGTCTTCGGCAAGAACAATCTCCGTCAGGTCGACATCAACCAGGCCTTCGAGATCATGGATGAGATTCGCGAAACCTTCCCCGGGGAATTCGCCCAGGCCCGCCAGATCGTGCGCGAGCGTCAGAGCCTTCTGGACGATGCCGATGCCGAAAGCGCGCGTCTCATCGACGACGCCCGCAGCCAGGCCATGACGATCGCCTCCGAACAGGAGATCGTTCGCATCGCCCAGCAGCAGGCCGATACCATCATGGCGGATGCCCGCGAGCTCGAGCGCCAGACGCGCGCCGGGGCGGAAGATTACGCCGACGAAGTGCTCGGCCACGTCGAATCCAGCCTAGATTCGCTGATCACGAGCGTTCGTCGCAGCCGCGACCGTCTCAACAACCAGAGCGTCCAACGATGAGGAACGGCCTGTCCATCGAATTGCCTTCGACGCTCTTCGCCACCGCGGAGAGCGTTCCCTTTTCAGGCGCCTACGATGTCGGCATCCTTGCATCGGGTTCGGACGAATACCGGGCCGACGCCCCCTTCGTCTGGAACGTGCGCGTCACGAACGTCGGAGGGGCCATGCTCGTCGAGGGCACGGTCTCAGGCAGCCTGACCACGCGCTGCAGCCGCTGCCTCGCCGATGTTCCTATCGATGTTTCGGGCGACGTCGAGGGGTATTTCATCATTCCCGGCAAGGGCACGGCGCCCGACGGCATGGAGGCCGACGAGTTCGACGTCCTGAGCAACGATCACGTCATCGATCTCGAACCTCTGCTCAATGCCGCGGTCCTGCTCGAGACGCCGCTTATGCCGCTGTGCAGACCCGAGTGCCTCGGGCTCTGTCCGACCTGCGGCGCGAATCTCAACGACGGTCCCTGCGGCTGCGCGCCGGGCTCCGCGGGACCTTTCAGGGAGAATCCGTTCTCGGTTTTGAAAAACCTTGATTTAGGTGTGGAGTAGCCTTGCGAGGTGGCGTTTCCTTTGATAGCATATCTCGTCGCGTGATTTCGTAGTGTATGTTCGGCCGGTGGTTCGGCCGGCTGGATAAGGAGATGGAGAACCATGGCAGTCCCTAAGCGTAAAACCGGTCGTGCCCGCACCCATTCGCGTCGCAGCGCCAACGACGTCGTTCCTATGCCCGCTCGTTCCACCTGCCCGCAGTGCGGCGCCGTCAAGCTTCCTCACCGCGTGTGCGGCAACTGCGGCTACTACAACAAGCGTGAGGTCATCGAAGTCGAGTAGCCTCGCCTTGGAACCGAACGCCTTGAATTGCCGGCTTTAGGGTCGGCAATTTGCGTATAGAGAGGTAGTGCAATGAGCAGCATCGTCATCAGCGTCGATGCCATGGGCGGAGACGATGCCCCGGGCGTCGTGCTCAAGGGAGTGGCCGAAGCGCTTGCCGCCGATACCGACCTCGAGGTCGTCCTGGTCGGCCCCGAAGACGTCGTCGGGGATTTCTGCCGCACGCACGACCGGTGCGAACCCTGCGTGGCCACCGAGGTCATCGGCATGGGGGAGCATCCCGCGAACGCCGTGCGGGTCAAAAAGGATTCGTCGATCGTCGTAGGATGCCGTCTCGTCAAGGAAGGCCGCGCCGACGGGTTCTTCTCGGCAGGCTCGACGGGCGCCTGCCTCGCGGCGGCCGTGCGCGTCATCGGACGCATCAAGGGCGTGCGCCGTCCGGCGCTCACCACCATCATCCCGTCCCCTGAAAAGCCCGTTGTCATGGCAGATGTCGGGGCGAATGCCGATTGCAAGCCCGAGTATCTCGTGCAATTCGCTCAGATGGCCGTCATATACGCGCGCCGCATCATCCATATCGCCGACCCTCGGGTCGCGCTGCTCAACATCGGCTCCGAGCCGACCAAGGGCTCCCAGTTCTATCAGGAAACCCATGGGCTTCTGCGCGCCCAGGTGCCCGAATTCGCCGGCAACGGAGAAGGAAACGATATCATCCCCGGCGCCTACGACGTGTTCGTCTGCGACGGATTCACCGGCAACGTCGCGCTCAAGACCATCGAGGGGACATCGAAGCAGCTGTTCAAAAGCCTTAAAGGCGTCATGACCGCACATCCCCTGAACGCTCTCGCCGCCGCCGTCCTGAAAGGGTCGCTGCGCGATTTCGCATCCCGGCTCAGCGCGGATACCTACGGCGGCGCGCCCCTGCTCGGCGTGCGCGGCGCAGTGATCGTCGGCCATGGCTCGAGCAGCCCGCTCGCGATCAAGAACGGCATCCTCACCACGGCGGCCTGCGTGCGCGAAGACGTCTGCGGGCTCATCGAGAAAGCGGTGCAGGCATGAGCCATACCCCCGAGCAATCGGCCAAGCTCGATTTGGCGCAGCACGTGATCGGCGTTGCATTCGACGATATCGACATCCTTCTCGCCGCCATCACCCATCCTTCCGCGACCGAGGGCAAGCCGGTCAAGTTCTCATACGAACGCCTGGAATTCCTCGGCGACAGCATTCTGGGAGCCATCGTCGCGAACGAGGCCTTCCACGCGTATCCTGAAATCGACGAAGGCGGGCTGACCCGCATCAAGGTCGCGCTCGTTTCAGGCTCCAGCCTGTCCGATGTCGCCGCCAAGCTCGGGTTCGCCGATATCATCGTCTTCGGGTCCTCCGAGCGCGGCACGGGACGCCGCGGCCTGCATTCCGCGCTCGAAAACGTCTACGAGGCCGTCGTCGCCGCGCTTTTCCTCGACAAGGGCATGGACGGCGCGCGGGATTTCGTGCGCCGCACGCTCATCCCGCGCATGGATATCGAGATGGCGCGCGAACCCGAGAATCCCAAGAGCGCGCTTCAGGAAAAGCTTCAGGAAGAAGGCATCACGCCTACCTACAAGCTGGTCGAAACGCAGGGTCCGCCGCACGACCGCACGTTCGTGTCCCAGGTGTTCGCCGGTCTGACCGCGCTCGCGCAAGGCATCGGGCGCACGAAGAAGGAATCGGAAAGCCAGGCCGCCAAGGCGGCGCTCGATATGATCGACGCCGACGGCGCCCAGGCGCCGGACGCGCGCACCATGAAAGAGCTCCAGAAGGCAGAGGCGAAGCGTGCCCAGGCCAAGGCGAAGGAGGAGCAGCGTCGCGCCAAGGAGGAGGCGAAGCGCCAGCGTGCCGAGGCCCGCAAAGGAAAGGACGCATCGTTTTTCGGTTGGCCTCTCAAGCCGGCCGAACCGCGCGAGCTTCCTGCAGCGGCCGATGACGAGGCATCGCCTGCCGACAAGGAGCTCTGAGCCCTTTGTACCTGAAGTCGCTCACGCTCAAGGGATTCAAATCGTTCGCCGACCGCATCCAGCTCACATTGGAACCGGGCATGACGGCCGTCGTCGGCCCGAACGGATCGGGCAAATCGAACATCTCGGACGCCGTCCTGTGGGTCCTGGGCGAACGCAACCCCAAGCATCTGCGCGGCCAGGCCATGGAAGACGTCATCTTCGCCGGCTCGACGGCGCGTCGCAGCGTGAGCGTCGCGGAGGTCGAGCTCGTGTTCGATAATTCCGACGGGATGCTCCCGGTCGATTTCGACGAGGTATCGCTCACGCGCAGGATCTTCCGCAGCGGAGAGAGCGAATACCTGATCAACGGCATCGTCGCCCGGCGCATGGACTTCATGGACATCCTGCATGACACGGGGCTCGGCACGGGCACGCATACGATCATCGGCCAGGGCAACCTGGACGCGGTGCTCACGGGAAAGCCCGAGGACCGTCGCGCGCTCATCGAAGAAGCCGCCGGCATCCTCAAGCACAAGCAGCGAAAGGAACGCTCGGCTCGCAAGCTCGCATCGATGGACGAGCACCTGGCGCGCGTGAAAGACGTTGCCGTTGAGGTGGAACGCCAGCTCAAGCCATTGGCTCGCAAGGCGTCGCGGCAGCAGGCCTACGAGGCGCTCTCGACCGAGCTCACGCAGATGGACCTTCTGCTCGCGGTCGACGATCTTCGTCGCCTGCGCACGGCGTGGGATGCCGTGGAGCGTGCCGAGAAGGAGGCCGCGGCGAAGATAGACGTCGATCGCCTCGCGTCCGAAGACGCCGATGCACGGGTCCAGAAGCTCTCGCAGCTCCTGCAGGATCGGGGGCTCTACGTCGGCGACCTCACCGAACGGCGCGGACGGTTCCATATGCTCGTCGAGCGCTTCGAATCGGTCGAGCGCGTCCTTCGCGAGAAGGAACGCTCGATCGAGTCCCGCCTGTCCGCTGCCGAGGGAACGGCGTCCGGATCGAAGCGCAGGATCGCCTCGCTGAGCGCGGAGGTCGCATCGCTCAAGGAACGACGCGATGCCCAGGTCGCGAAGCGCGATGCCTTGTCGGCCGATATGTCCGAGCTCGCAGACGCGCTCGAGGACGCGCGCGCCGCGAGGCGCGACGCAGACGCGCAGGCGGCACGTCTGCGCACGGACCTTGCCGAAGCGGAGCGCACGATCGCCGATGCGGATGCGCGCCTGTCGCGGGCGCGCGACGACCACCATGCGCTCGCCGCGCGCGTCGACGCGCTGTCGGCTCGCCATGACGCGCTTTCCGCCGAGCTTGCCGATGTGCGCGGCGAGCTTGCCTCGCATGAAGATGCGTGCGCGGCGAAACGGGAGGCGCTCGATGCCGTGCTCGCCGAAGCGGCCCATGCCGATACGCTCCGCATCGATGCAGCCGATGCGGAGCGCGCTGCGCGCAGCGCGCTCAAAGAAGCGCGCCTGCGCCTGCAGGGCGCGGCGGGGGAGCGCGCCGCCGTCGAGCGCGCGCTCGCATCCATCCGGACACGTACGGCGGCATCCGCGTGGATGCACGAACATGCCGCGCATGACGGGCATGCGCGCACCCTGGCATCCCTCATGCACGTGCCGCCGCATCTCGAGCATCTCGTCGAATTCCTTTTGGGAGACGATCTGACCTGTCCCGTCGCCGCCGACGGGCGTACCGCCGCGTCCCTGCTTTCCGCCGTGCGCGAAGCAGGGATCGGAGGCGATGCCCGCGTTCTCTTCGCATCGGACCGCGATCGGTCTGCGGAGGCGACCGGTCGTCTGATAGACGCCATCGATGCCGATGCATCCGTCCAAGGGCTTCTGGATGCCCTGCTGGGCGATGTCATGCTGGTTGAAACCGCCGAAGAGGCGTTCGCGGGTTCTTCCGAGGCGCTGCGCTATGCGACGCCGGACGGCATCGTCGTCAGGCCTCGGGCGAAGGCGCTTGCCGCCGCGCCCGATCGCGACGCGCGCTCAGGCGCCCTTTCCCGCGAGCGCCGGCTCTCCGAGCTTGCAGACGAGCAGGCGCGCCTCGAGGCCGAAGAGGCATCGGCCGCCGTCGCCCTCGAGAGTGCCGAGGCCGCCCTTGCGCAGGCGCAGGCATCGTGCCTTTCCCATGCATCCGAGAAGGCGCGCCTCGAAGGCGCCTTCGCCTCGGCTGAAGCCGAGCGACGCAGACTCGCTCAGCGCCTGTCGACGCTCGAATCGGCCTTCGCCTCGGTCGAGGCCGACCTGGACCGCGCACGCGACGCTCTTTCGGGCGCATCGCCCGATATGGACGGGCTTTCCGCCCGTGCGACCGATGCGCGCGCCCGCCGCGCGTCCTTGCAGGCCGAGATCGAGGCGATCCAATCCGACCGCGATGCGAAAGCGGACGCCGAGCAGAAGGCGGCGCAGGCGCACGCCGACGCGAAGCTCGATTGCATGACGTCCATCGAGCGCGCGCGCTCGTTCGAACGGGAATGCGCGGAGAGGGAGCGCGATCTCGAGCGCGCCGTGCGTGCGAGGGACCGTGCCGCCGCCGAGCTCGTCGGGCTGCGTCGCGCCCATGGCCGCATCGAGCCTTTGCGCGCCGTCGTGGCATCCCTGCGCGCAGGCGTGCAGGGATGGGTCGACGATCTGGCTGAGAAGGCGACGCTCGAACAGGCTCGGTCCCAGTCGCTTACGCAATCGATCGCCGACGCCCGGGAAGCGGCGGCTCGGGCGAAAGCCGTGCTGGACGCGTCCGTATCCGCGCTTTCCGACGTCCGCGTCGAGCGCGGCCGCCTTGAAGTCCAGGTCGATGCCGCGCAGGCGAAGATCGTCGACGAATGCGGCGTGCCCCTGGAAACCGCGCTGCTGCTCGGAGCCGTGGACGATCGTTCCGAACTCGAAGAGCAGGCGGCGTCGGCGCGGCGCCGCATCGCGAAGATGGGCACGATCGACTCGTCGGCCGCCGAGGAATACGAGGCGGCGAAGGAGCGCTTCGAATACCTCTCGTCTCAGATCGAAGACATGGAGGCGGCGCGCCGCGCGCTCAAGCGCATCGACGCGGCCATAGACGCGCGCATGAAGGAGCGCTTCGATCTCACGTTCGAGGCTGTGAACCGGAACTTCCAGAACATCTTCGCCAGCCTCTTCCCGGGCGGCTCCGGCGAGCTCACGCTCGTCGGCGGCGAGGGCGACGAACCTGTCGGTGTGGAGGTCAACGCGCAGCCGCGCGGCAAGCGCATCACCAAGATGATGCTCATGAGCGGCGGCGAGCGATCGCTGACCGCGCTTGCGCTGCTCTTCGCCGTCTACAAGATCCGCTCGACGCCGTTCTACATCCTCGACGAGGCCGAGGCGGCCCTTGACGACAGCAACCTGCGCCGTTTGATCGCCTACCTCGATGAGCTGCGCCGTGAGACGCAGCTCATCATGATCACCCATCAGCGCCGCACGATGGAGATGGCCGACGTCCTCTATGGCGTGTCCATGCAGGCCGACGGCGTCACCAAGGTCGTTTCCCAGCGGCTCGAGCGCACGGCAGGCGCGCCGTCAGGAAAGGAATGATCCCATGGCATGGTTCGATCGCATGAAGTCCGGCCTGTCGAAAAGCCGGGAGAAGCTTCAGGAATCCATCAACATGCTCGTCTTCAAGGGTCCCGAAGTCGATGAGGACTTCTGGGAGAACCTCGAAGAGACGCTGGTCATGAGCGATATCGGATATCCGGCGGCGTTCAAGATCTCGGTCGATATGCGCGACGCGGCGCAGAGGCGCGCCCTTCCTGACGCTCCTGCGATCCTCGAAGAGCTGAGCGCGCAGATCGCGCGCGGCTTCGCCGTGCCCGAGGAAGGCAACCCGCTCGACGAGCGTCCGCTGTGCGTCCTGCTCGTAGGCGTGAACGGATCGGGAAAGACGACGACGGCCGGCAAGATGGCCGCCGAGGCCAAGGGCCGGGGCGACACCGTCGTTCTCGGAGCTGCGGACACCTTCCGCGCCGCGGCCATCGAGCAGCTCGAGGAGTGGGCCCGCAGAAGCGATGTGCCCATCGTCGAGCGCGAACGCGGATCCGATCCCGCAAGCGTCTGCTACGAGACGCTCGACGAAGCCGAGCGCATCGGGGCGGACCTTGTGCTCATCGACACGGCCGGGCGCCTCCACACCTCGCCCGATCTGATGCGCGAGCTTCAGAAGGTCACGTCCGTCGTGCGCAAGCGGTGCGCCTGGCGCGTGGTCACCGTGCTCGTGATCGACGCGACCGCAGGCCAGAACGGTTTGACGCAAGCCAAGAAATTCGACGAGGCGCTCGACCTCGACGGCATCGTCATGACCAAGCTCGACGGCACGGCCAAGGGCGGCATCGCCCTTGCGATATCCTATGAGCTGGGACTTCCCATATTGAAGATCGGCGTCGGCGAAGGAATCAACGACCTTCGCGATTTCGACGCGCTCGACTACGCCCGTGCGCTCACGGGCAGCGAGGAGTAATGCATGCTTGAGAGCCTATCCGACCGACTTCAGGGGGTTTTCGGCGGCCTGAAATCGAAAGGACGCCTGACTCCCGACGATATCGACGCGGCCATGCGCGAGGTGCGCATGGCGCTGCTCGAGGCCGACGTCAACTACAAGGTGGTCAAGACCTTCGTCGCCAAGACGAAGGAACGATGCATGGGCGCCGACGTGCTCGAATCGCTGACGCCCGCCCAGAACGTCGTGAAGATCGTCCTCGACGAGCTCACGGAGCTTCTGGGCGGCACGTCGTCGCGCATGGTGCTGACGAGCCGCATCCCGAACGTCATCATGCTCGTGGGCCTGCAGGGCTCCGGCAAGACGACGGCCGCCGCGAAGCTCGCGTACCTGCTGAAGTCCAAAGGGCACAGCCCGCTGCTCGTGGCCTGCGACACCTACCGTCCTGCCGCAGCCGATCAGCTCGAAACCCTCGGCAGCGAGATCGGCGTGAAGGTGTTCCGCGGCGATGGGGCCCATCCGGTCGGCATCGCGCAAGAAGGCGTTCGATTCGCCATCGACAACCTGCGCGACGTCGTCATCGTCGACACCGCCGGCCGCCTGCAGGTCGACGAAGCCATGATGGCGGAAGCCGCCGATATCAAAGCCGCGGTCGAACCCGATCAGATCTTCATGGTCGTCGATGCCATGACCGGCCAGGAAATCGTCAACGTGGCTTCCGCCTTCGCCGAGCGCGTCGATTTCGACGGCGCCATCGTCTCGAAGATGGACGGCGATGCCCGCGGCGGCGGCGCGCTTTCCCTCATGCAGGTGACGGGCAAGCCCATCAAATTCATATCCGCAGGCGAAAAGCCCGACAGTCTTGAAGAGTTCCATCCCGACCGCATGGCCAAGCGCATCCTCGGCATGGGCGACGTCGTCTCGCTCATCGAGCAGGCGAGCCGCATAGAAGCCGACGAGGCCGAGCGCGCCTCGGCGGAGCGCATGGCGCGCGCCCAGTTCACGCTCGACGATTTCCTCCAGGTGAAGAAGCAGGTCGCCCGCCTCGGGGGCATCTCGAAGCTCGTGAGCGCGCTTCCCGGCGGCGACCGCGCGATGGCGTCGGGCAAGGTGGACACCGGCGCGCTCGACCGCATGGAGACCGTCATCTTCTCCATGACCTCGTATGAACGCGCACATCCCGATGCGCTCAACGCGTCGCGCCGCCGCCGCGTCGCCGCGGGCGCGGGCGTGACGGTCCAGGACGTCAACCAGGTCATCAAGCAGTTCAACGAGACCAAGAAGATGATGAAGCGCACGATGTCCCAGGTCGATCCCAGTGGAGGCGGCAAGAAAGGGAAGAAGGGCAAGCGCGGCAAACGCCGTCGTCCGATGCTTCCCGGCGGCATGTCCATGAAGGATCTGAAGGCCATCGAGGATATGATGGACGGCCGGAATCCCTAGGATTCACGCATCGCCCCGCCCGCCCCGACGTTTCCGTTCGATTTCGGGGAAGGCGGGGCTTTTCGTCTATAATCGCCTTGCTGTGAAACCTAGAAAGGGGTTGGTATGACGACAAGGGTTGGCATTAACGGATTCGGTCGCATCGGTCGCCTCACGTATCGCGCGATGGCGAACGATCCCGACATCGAAGTCGTGGCAGTCAACGACACGGGCAGCATCGAAGCCGCAGCGTATCTGCTTAAATACGATTCCGTGCACGGCCAGGCGTTCGAAACGGTCGAAACCTACGACGAGGGCTTCGTCGCCGACGGCCGCAAGGTCAAGGTCCTTTCCGACCGCAACCCGCTGAACCTGAACTGGGGCGATCTGGGCGTGGACGTGGTCATCGAATCGACCGGCGCGTTCCGCAAGGCCGAAGACGCGCGCATGCATATCGAAGCCGGCGCCAAGAAGGTCCTCATCACCGCTCCGGGCAAAAACGAGGACGCCACCATCGTCATGGGCGTCAACGACGAAGTCTACGACAAGAGCATCCATCGCATCGTCTCCAACGCGTCCTGCACCACGAACTGCCTCGCACCTATGGCAAAGGTGCTGCTCGATAGCTTCGGCATCGAACGCGGCTACATGAACACCATCCATAGCTACACCAACGACCAGCGCATTCTCGACGGTTCCCACAAGGATCTCCGCCGTGCCCGCGCTGCGGCCCTGTCCATGATCCCGACCACCACGGGCGCGGCCAAGGCCGTGTCCCTCGTGCTTCCTGCGCTCGCCGGCAAGCTCGACGGTTTCGCCACGCGCGTTCCGACCCCCGATGCCTCTATGGTCGATCTGACGGTCCAGCTCTCGCGTCCCGTCACCAAGGAAGAGGTCAATGCCGCGATGAAGGCCGCCGCCGCGGGGGCCATGAAGGGCTACCTCCAATACTGCGACGAACCCATCGTATCGACCGATGTCATCGGCAACTCCTCTTCATGCGTCTTCGACAGCATGCTCACCATGGTGCTCGGCGGCACGAACGATCTGGTCAAGGTCGTCGGCTGGTACGACAACGAATGGGGCTATTCCAATCGCGTGAAGGATCTCACGAAGATCCTCATGTAAGGCGAGATGCTGCAAAGGGGGGCCGTCGCGCAATCCGCTTCGAGAAAGCGGGACGCGACGGCCCTCGTGCTTGGCACGCCTGCGAAAACAGAGAAAGGAGCATGCATCCATGCCGATCCAGAGCGTCGAGACCGCTGAGGTCGCCGGCAAGCGAGTCCTCGTCCGCGTCGATTTCAACGTTCCCGTCACCGACGGGCGCGTGACCGACGACACCCGTATCAAAGCGGCGCTTCCCACCATCGAACATCTCGTCGAACGGGGCGCCAAAGTCGTGCTCATGAGCCATTTCGGCCGTCCTTGCGGCACAGGCTTCGAAGCGGATTTCTCCCTTGCTCCCGCTTCGGCCCGCCTCTCCGAGCTCATCGGCCGTCCGGTGGCAATGGCATCCGACGTGACGGGCGAGGATGCCCGCGCGAAGGTGGCGGAGCTTTCCGACGGCGCGGTCGTGCTGCTCGAGAACCTGCGCTTCGACGCACGCGAGAAGAAGAACGATCCGACATTCTGCGAAGAGCTCGCAGCGTTCGGCGACCTCTATGTCAACGATGCGTTCGGCTGCGCCCATCGCGCGCACGCATCGACGACCGGCGTCGCGAAGCTGCTTCCCGCCTATGCCGGCTTCCTGCTGAGCGCGGAGGTCGAAACGCTTTCGAGCGTGCTCGACGCGCCTGAGCGTCCGTTCGTGGCCATCCTCGGCGGCTCGAAGGTCTCCGACAAGGTCGGCGTCATCGAATCGCTCATGGACAAGGCCGACGTCATCATCGTGGGCGGCGGCATGTGCTTCACGTTCCTGCTGGGCCAGGGCAAGGCGATCGGCGCCTCGCTCAAGGAGGATGACTGGGTCGATCGTTCCCGGGACATGCTTGCGCGCGCCGAAGAGGTCGGGTGCGCGATCATGCTGCCTGAAGACGTTGTCTGCGCAGACCGCTTCGCAGAAGATGCGAATGTCGTCACCTGTTCGGTCGACGCCATGCCTGCCGATATGATGGGACTCGACATCGGACCTGCGACCGAGGCATCGTATGCCGCGGCCATCGCCGGGGCCAAGACCGTCTTCTGGAACGGCCCCATGGGAGTCTTCGAGATGAAGCCGTTCGCGCATGGCACCAAGGCCGTGGCGGATGCCATGGCGGCGAATGAAGCCGCGACGACGATCGTCGGCGGCGGCGACAGCGTGGCGGCCGTGAACATGTTCGGCATGGCGTCGGAGATGTCCTTCATCTCGACCGGCGGCGGCGCCGCGATGGAGCTCGTGGAAGGAAAGGCGCTTCCCGGCGTCGAGGCATTGAGGAGGTAACCCGATGCGCAGACCGCTCATCATCGGCAATTGGAAGATGAACAAGACTCCGGCTGAAAGCGTCGTGCTCTCGCAGGGGATCTCGAACCGCTACGACCGCGCCTGGGATGCCGTCGACGTGGTGCTCTGTCCGCCCACCATCGACCTGCGCTCTGTGATCACGGTGCTCGATTTCGATAAATCCCTTGTCGAAACGGGTGCGCAGAACGTCCATTGGGAACCTTCCGGCGCCTTCACGGGCGAAACGAGCATCCCTATGCTCAAGGATGTAGGCTGCACCTGGTGCATCGTCGGGCACTCCGAACGGCGCGAGATGTTCGCCGAAAGCGACGAGACCGTCAATCTCAAGGTGCGCGCGCTCTGCGAATCCGGGCTGCATCCGATTATCTGCGTGGGGGAAAGCCTCGCCATGCGCGAGTCGGGCGCGACCGTGCCCTTCGTCGTCGACCAGGTGCGTGCGGCCTTCGCCGGGCTCGAACCGGAAGAAGCTCGGCTGGCGGTCGTCGCCTACGAGCCCGTCTGGGCTATCGGAACGGGACGCACGGCGACGCCGGATCAGGCGCAGGAGGTATGCGCAGCCATCCGCGCGACGCTCGCGGATCTGTTCGGCGTAGGCGTCGCCGATGAGATGCGCGTTCTATACGGCGGCTCCATGAAGCCTGAAAACGTCGAGGGCTTCCTTGCGCTCGCCGATGTCGACGGGGGGCTTATCGGCGGCGCCTCGCTCAACGTCGACGATTTCGCCTACCTTGTCGCTGCGGCCGCGACGATACGTTAGATCCAGCCGGACGGCACTATCCGTCCGGCCCTGTTCCAGAGGAGCCTCGAGATGCACCACGACATGCACGAATACACCCTGCCGGCCCTGCTCGTCATCATGGACGGCTTCGGAATCGACGAGGCGGGAGAAGGAAACGCCATTTCGCTCGCATCCACGCCGAACCTCGACCGATATTGGAAGACCTGTCCGCGCACGACGCTCGAGGCCTCGGGAGAAGCCGTGGGGCTTCCGGCGGGCCAGATGGGCAATTCCGAAGTCGGGCATCTCAACATCGGCGCCGGACGCGTCGTGCATCAGGAGCTCACGCGCATCAACGCCGCCTGCGCCGACGGATCCATCGCGCGCAGCGAGGGCGTTCAGGCGGCGTTCGAGGCCGCATCGACGCCGGGTTCCGCCTTGCACCTGATGGGGCTCTTCTCGGACGGTGGGGTGCATTCGCACATCATGCATCTGCTCGCGCTCATCCGCCATGCCGTGGCGGCGGGCGTTCCCGATGTGCGCGTCCACTGCTTCATGGACGGCCGCGACGTCTCGCCGACGAGCGGCATCGGATTCGTGCGCGAGCTCGAAACCATGATCGAAAAACGCGAATGGGGCGATCGAGTCCGCATCGCATCGATCTCCGGGCGCTACTATGCGATGGATCGCGACAACCGTTGGGAGCGCGTCCACGCGGCTTGGGATGCCATCGTCTGCGCGCAGCCTCTCTCCGACCAAGCGCCCGAGGCGTTCGTGCAGGCTTCCTACGACGCGGGCACGACCGATGAATTCATCGTTCCCGGGGCATTCGACGGGCGCGGCGTCGTCGACGGGGATGCGGTCCTCTTCTTCAACTTCCGCCCTGACCGCGCCCGTCAGATCAGCCGCGCCTTCACCGAACCCGATTTCGACGGCTTCGCGCGCGGGCGCGCGCCTCGCGTGACCTATGTCTGCCTGACCGAATACGACCCGACGCTCGATGCGCTGGTCGCCTTCCCGAAGGCCTTTCCCGAGCATGTGCTCGCCGACGTCATCGCCGATGCAGGCCTCACGCAATACCACACGGCCGAAACCGAGAAGTACGCGCACGTCACCTTCTTTTTGAACGGCGGCGTCGAAGAGCCCAAAGCAGGGGAGACGCGCAGGCTCGTGTCTTCGCCGAAAGTCGCGACCTACGACCTGCAGCCCGAGATGAGCGAACCCGAGGTCGCGCGCACGCTCGTCGAGGCGATCGAGTCGGACGTCGCGGACGTGTATATCGTGAACTTCGCGAACTGCGACATGGTGGGGCACACGGGCATGATCCCCGCCGCCCGCGCCGCGGTCGAGGCGGTCGACGCCGGCGTCGGTTCGGTCGTCGACGCCGTCTGCGCCAAAGGCGGATTCGCGCTCATCACTGCCGACCACGGCAACGCGGACAAGATGATCGCGGAGGACGGATCGCCCCATACGGCCCATACCACCGCGCCCGTGCCGCTCATCCTGGTCGATGGGACCGGCGCAGGCCTCGGCCTGAAAGACGTGCACGGCGCGCTCTGCGATATCGCTCCCACGATGCTCGAGGCGATCGGGCTCGACCGGCCGGCCGCGATGGACGGACGCTCGCTGCTCGTATAGCTCCCCTGCCGTCTGCCGAGGGATGGCCGTTCTCGCGTCTAAAGACGGGCGATGCTCGTACAATCGCCCGTTAAACATCCACGTATTCGTGGCGACGCTTGAAAGGAACCATCATGATCGCAGTCATCAGGAAAGGCGTGTCGGACGCTCGCGTTGCCGAGCTATGCGAGCGCCTCAGAGAACGCGGACTTGAGACCCATGTGAGCGTCGGCACCTATCAGACGATCGTCGGCCTCGTCGGCGACACCGCGTCTATCGATATACGCCTCCTCGAATCGCTCGATGAAATCGAACAGATCAAACGCGTATCCGAACCGTTCAAGAAGGCGAATCGCAAGTTCCATCCGGAAGACAGCGTCGTCGAGGTCGGCGGAGTGAAGATCGGCGGAGTGAAGATCGGCGGTGGGACGTTCACCGTCATGGCGGGTCCGTGCTCCGTCGAAAGCGAAGAGCAGTGCATGATCATCGCCGAAGCCGTGAAGGCCCATGGCGGCGCGATTTTCCGCGGAGGCGCGTTCAAGCCCCGCACCTCTCCCTATGCCTTCCAAGGCATGGGCAGGGAAGGACTCGGCATCCTCTCGGCCGTCAAAGAGCGTTTCGGCCTTCCTACGGTGAGCGAGATCATGGATGCGCATGACCTGCCGTATTTCGAAGATATCGATATCCTGCAGGTGGGCGCGCGCAATATGCAGAACTTCACGCTGCTCAAAGCCCTCGGCGCCCAAGACAAGCCCGTTCTGCTCAAGCGCGGCATGGCGGCTACGATCGACGAGCTTCTGATGTCGGCGGAATACATCATGGCGGGCGGCAATCGAAACGTCATCCTGTGCGAACGGGGCATCAGGTCGTACGACACGCGCACGCGCAACGTCTTCGACGTCTCCGCCATTCCCGTGCTGCGCGAACTCACCCATCTTCCGATCGTTTCGGATCCGAGCCACGCCACCGGGCGCACGAGCCTCGTGACGCCGGTCGCGTGCGCGGCCGTGGCCGCCGGCTCCGACGGTCTCGAGGTCGAAGTCCATCACGACCCGAAGCACGCGCTCTCCGATGGCGCCCAAGCGCTGCTGCCTGAGCAGTTCGCCGACATGATGCGCCGATGCGCAGCCATACGCGATGCGATTCGCGAGGAGTAGGGCGATGCCGTCTTCAGCGAAGCGTCGGGTCGATCTCGACCTCATCACGCGTTCGGGCACGCCGGGCGCGGTCGGCATCGTGGGGCTCGGCCTCATCGGCGGGTCGTTGGCGAAGGCCTATGCGGAAGCGGGCGTGACGGTGTATGCCGCCAATCGCACGCGCTCGACGCTCGAAGCCGCCATTGCGGAAGGCAGCGTCGCCGCCCCTCTCGACGATTCGACCATCGAGCTGTGCGATCTGGTCGTCATCGCGCTATACCCTCAGGCCACGGTCGATTGGGTGCGCGACCATGCCGATGCGTTCGCAACCGATGCGCTCGTCGTGGACTGCGGAGGCGTCAAGCGTGCGATATGCGCGCCGTGCTTCGCCGTCGCATCGTCTTACGGCTTCCACTTCATCGGCGGCCATCCGATGGCCGGCATCCAATACTCGGGCTTTCGCCACGCGCGCGTCGATCTGTTCGCAGGCCAATCTTTCGTCATCGTGCCTCCTGAAGACTGCGACCGCCGCGTCGTCGACGCCTGCATCGCCTCTCTTTCTCCCTGCGGGTTCAAGCGGTATTCGATAGCCACGCCCGAGCGCCACGATGAGATCATCGCCTATACCTCCCAGCTTGCGCATGTGGTGAGTTCGGCGTTCATCAAGAGCCCGACGGCCCGAGCGCATTCAGGGTTCTCGGCCGGAAGCTATCGCGACCTCACGCGCGTCGCGGAGCTGAACGCAGGCATGTGGACCGAGCTGTTCTGCGACAATGCCGATTACCTGAGCCTTGAGATCGAACGCGTGATCAAGGAGCTCTCTCGATACAAGGACGCGCTCGACGCCCGCGATGCCGACACGCTCGAGGCGCTGCTTGCCGACGGCGCGCGCGCCAAGAGAAGGGCCGACGGACGCTTCAGCGATGGGGGAGGCGCCTCATGACGGCCGTCGACGTCCACGCCTCGAAAGACTATACGGTATTCATCGACGAACTTTCGCTCGACGATATCGGCGGCCTGGCGCGCAAGGTGTCGGGAGGAGACGCGGCGCTTATCGTGAGCGACGGCAACGTCGCACCGCGCTATCTCGCCCGAGTCCGAGCATCTCTGGAAACGGCAGGCTATCCTGTCTCGACCTTCGTCTTTCCCGCAGGGGAGAAGTCCAAGACCTTATCGACGTTCGCGCGCGCCGTCGATGCCTGCGCCGAGGCCGGCCTGACTCGTTCATCGGTCGTCATCGCGCTCGGCGGCGGCGTCACGGGCGACATCGCGGGGTTCGTCGCGGCATCCTACATGCGCGGTTGCCGCTGCATCCAGGTGCCGACATCGCTTCTTGCCTGCGTCGACTCGTCGGTCGGAGGGAAGGTCGGAGTCGATATCCCTGCGGGCAAGAACCTGGTCGGCGCGTTCTTCCAACCCGATGCCGTACTGATCGACACAAGCCTTCTCTCGACGCTCGACCCCGTGTTCTTCACGGACGGCTGCGCCGAGATCATCAAATACGGCGCCATTCGGGATGCCGCGCTCTTCGAAGAGCTCGCATCGCCTCTTATGCCGGGGGATGCGCGCCTGCCTGACGTTATCGCGCGATGCGTCGCCCTCAAGCGCGATATCGTCGAGGCCGACGAGCGGGAAAGAGGCCTGCGCAAACTCCTGAACTTCGGACATACGGTCGGGCACGCGATCGAAAGCCTCACGGACTTCCAGGTCCATCACGGATTCGCGGTGGCAACCGGCATGGCGGTCGTGACGCGCGCTGCAGCGAGGAGCGGTCTTTGCGCGCTCGATACGCTCGAGCGCATCGAGCGGATCGTGCAGGCATACGGATTCGATATCGAAACGCCGCTTTCGCCGCGCGCCCTTGCCAAGGCCATGCGCGCAGACAAGAAGCGCACGGGTGACGCCGTCGGCTTCATCGTCGTCGACGCCATCGGCGCGGCCGCCATACGCGAAGTGCCGATGAACGGCGTCGAGGCGTTTCTCGAGGGTTCTTGTGCGTCGATCAATCCATCTTTCCTCACGTCCAAGGAGCGCTCATGTCATCGTGCATAGGCAAGAACATCACGGTTTCCCTCTTCGGCCAGAGCCATTCCGCGGCCGTAGGCGTCGTCGTCGACGGGCTGCCTGCTGGGATCCGTATAGACAAGGAGCGCTTGCAGGCGTTTCTCGACCGGCGCGCTCCAGGCCGCACCCCCTGGTCGACGCCGCGCAAGGAAGCGGACGCGCCCGAATTCGTCAGCGGCATCGTCGACGGCATGACGTGCGGAGCTCCGGTCGCCGCGCTCATACGCAACACGAATACGCGCTCCTCCGATTACGATGAGCTTCGCTTCGTGCCGAGACCGGGGCATGCCGATTACGTCGCCGATGTGAAATACGGAGGCCATCAGGATGTTTCGGGAGGCGGGCATTTTTCCGCTCGGCTGATGGCTCCGCTCTGCATCGCAGGCGGCATCGCCATCCAGGTTCTTGAAGACGAAAATATCCACGTGGGTGGGCATATCGCGCGCATAGCAGGAATCGACGACGCCGCGTTTCCAAGGCAGGGACTTTTGTTCGAAGCGCTCCATGAGCCGGCGGGAAAGCCGCTGCCCGTCATCGACGATGCCGCCGGCGCGCGCATGATCGATGCGATCCTCGAGGCGCACCGCCTTTGCGACAGCGTCGGCGGCGTCGTGGAATGCGCTGCCATCGGGCTTCCCATCGGCGTGGGCGAGCCTCTTTTCGAGGGAATCGAAAGCGCGCTGGCGCGCATCCTGTTCGCCATACCGGCCGTGAAGGGCGTCGAGTTCGGATGCGGCTTTCATGCGGCGGACATGCGCGGAAGCGCGCATAACGATCCCTATCGCATGGTCGGCGGACAGGTCGGGATCATCAAGAACGATGCGGGCGGCATTCTTGGCGGCATTTCGACGGGGGAGCCGGTCGTCATGCGCGTCGCGTTCAAGCCGACATCGTCCATCGCTGCCGTCCAGCAGAGCGTGAACCTGCGGACGGGCGAAGACGCCGAGCTTACCGTGCGCGGCCGGCACGATCCATGCGTCGCGGCCCGCGCCGTTCCCATCGTGGAGGCTGCCTGCGCCTGCGCCCTGCTCGATCTCGTCATGGAAAGAAGGATGCGATGAGCGGCACGAACGGATCCGGCATATCCGGGCTTGATGCGCTGAGGGCGCGCATCGACGAAATCGACGAATCGATGGTCGCGCTCTTCGCCGAGCGCATGGACATCGCCGAGGACGTTGCCGAGACGAAGCGCGCATCAGGTCGTCCGGTGCTCGACGCGACGCGGGAGGCTGCCAAGATCGCCCAGGTGACGCATTTGGCGCCCGAGCGCTTCCGCCCGTATGTCTCCTCGCTGTACGGCGTCGTCATGGCGCTTTCCCGCATGCGGCAGCATGTCGTTCTGGACGAATCCCAAGGCGAGCGCCTTGCGAACGGCGCCGTGAACCGCGAGGAGCTTCCTTCCTCGGCGCATACGGCCATTCAAGGCGTGGCGGGATCGTGGTCGCATGCAGCCGCGCGCGCCATGCTCGACGATGTGCATCCGGAGTTTCTTTCCAGTTGGGAAGATGTTTGCGCCGCCGTTGAATCGGGCCGTGCGGATTTCGGCGTGCTTCCGCTCGAGAATTCGACCACAGGCACGGTGAACAGGACATGGGACCTTATCGCGCAGCACGGCCTGTTCATCGTGTCGTCCGCTATGCAGCGCATCGATCAGGCCCTTCTCATGAATCCCGGGCACGACGTCTCGGAGCTTTCTGAGGTTTTCTCACATGAGCAGGCGCTTCGCCAATGCGAACGATACCTCGAATCGCTCGGCCCGAACGTTCGCCCCACTATCTGCGAGAACACGGCCGTCGCCGCGCGTAGCGTCGCCGAATCCGGCAGGGGGGACATCGCGGCCGTCGCATCGGAGCTCTGCGCAAATACGTACGGACTCGATGTCGTCGCGCGCCGCATTCAGGATTCGAAAGACAACTACACGAGATTCGCCT
The DNA here is from genome assembly GCF_000293015.1 of Slackia sp. CM382. Classification (NCBI taxonomy): domain Bacteria; kingdom Bacillati; phylum Actinomycetota; class Coriobacteriia; order Eggerthellales; family Eggerthellaceae; genus Slackia; species Slackia sp. CM382. Next base: position 253,086 of record NZ_ALNO01000016.1, on the reverse strand, counting down.
GCATCGCGCGCGAGTGCATCGTCACGCGCCGGGCCGATCGATCGTCGTTCGTCGTCGTGGTCTCGCACGAGCCGGGATCGCTGTTCCGCCTGCTCGGCCTTTTCGCAGCTTTCGGCGTCAACCTCGTGAAGCTCGAGAGCCGTCCCATTCCCGGCAGCGCCTTCGAGTTCGGCTTCATGCTCGAAATCGAATCGGTGCCGGGCGATTCGACATTCGATGCCATCGCAGCCCAGCTGCCGGCATACTGCGAATCCTCACGCTACCTTGGAAGCTATCAGACGCACGGAACGGAGGTCGGACGATGAACGACAGGAAATTCGGCTTGGTGGGCCACCCGCTCGGTCACAGCTATTCCCCGCGCATCCATGAGCTTTTAGGATCGACGCCCTATGATCTCATCGATATCGCGGAAGACGAGCTCGAGCCCTTTTTCGCCCGTCGCGCCTTCGACGGCGTGAACGTGACCATTCCCTATAAGGTCGCCGCGCTTTCCCTCGTCGACGACGCATCCGAAGCCGCGCGCGCCATCGGATGCGTCAATACCGTCGTGAAGCGCCCGGATGGCACGCTCTTCGGGCATAACACCGATTACGACGGGTTCGCCTACCTGATCGATTCCCTCGGCGCCGACATCGACGGGCGGACGGCGGCCGTATTCGGCAACGGAGGCGCGACGCGCGCCGTCCTGGCCGTGCTGCGTGACAAGGGTGCCGCGCGCATCATCGTGTTCGACCGCAAGGCCGAGGGCAAAGGCGAGCCGGAAAGGCATGGAGGAACGTGCGAGGTCTGCGTGTGGGGATACGACGCGCTCGCTGACGCCTATGCGGCCGATCTGGTCGTCCAGACGACGCCGGTCGGCATGTATCCCGCCTGCCCGGCTTCGGTCTGCGATCTCGAACCCTTCGCCGCATGCGGCGAGAGCGGTCCAGGCGCCAAGGACGGCCTGATCGCGGTGCTCGATGTCGTATACAACCCGGCGAACACCGGCATCCTGATGCAGGCCGAACGTCTGGGCATTCCGCATGCGGGCGGCTTGGGAATGCTCGTCGCGCAAGCCAAGGCGGCCTCGGAGCTTTTTCGCGGCATCGCTCTCGACGATGCGGAGATCGAACGCATCGTGCATGAGCTTTCCTTCGACATGCGCTCGATCGCGCTCATCGGCATGCCGGGATCGGGGAAGGCTGCGATCGGCGGCATCGTCGCCCAGATGCTCGGACGTCCGTTCGTCGACATGGATGCCGAGGTCGTTCGCGAGGCGGGCAAGTCGATTCCCCAGATCTTCGCCGAAGAAGGAGAAGAAGGGTTCCGCGCGCGCGAGCATGAGGCGCTCGTACGCATCGGGCGCATGAGCGGTGCGGTCATCGCCTGCGGCGGAGGCGTCGTCACGCGACCGGAGAACTACGAGCCCTTGCATCAGAATTCATGCATCGTGCGCCTGCTGCGCGACCTTGACGAGCTTCCGACCGATGGGCGCCCCTTGTCGCAGTCGAAGGGCGTCGCGATGCTCGCGCAGGAGCGCGAGCATCTCTATCGCGCATGGGGCGATACGGTCGTCGAAAACAAAGGCGACGTCGAAACCGTCGCGAAAAACGTCATCGCCGCGTGCCGGAATCTTCGATAGGGGAGGATCCATGGATCACGTTCCGCGCCTGCTCGTCATAAACGGGCCGAACATCAACCTCCTGGGCATGCGTGAACCCGGCATCTACGGCACGCAGACCTACCAAGACCTTCTCGATTCGGTGGCCGCGGCAGCCACGGAGGCGGGCGTCGAGGTGACGTGCTTTCAAAGCAATCATGAAGGCGCCATCGTCGATGCCATCCAAGAGGCGCGGGGCGCTATCGATGGGATCGTCATCAATCCCGCGGCCTATACGCATACGAGCATCGCGATCCTCGACGCCCTCAAGGCCGTGTCCATCCCCTTCGTGGAGGTCCATATTTCCGACGTCGCATCGCGCGAAGGCTTCCGTCAGGTCTCTTACATACGGCCGCACGCCGCGCTGACCGTTTCCGGCGAAGGCATCGGGGGATATCGGCAGGCAATTCTGTATTTGACGCGGCTTCTTGCGCATACTGCCTCGATACCGCTATAATCCTTAACTTGTGATTTCATCTATTTTTCGGTAAGGAGACCGCGAAGTGAACGCACTTCTCATCGTCATGCTCATCATATGGGCGATTTCCGGCGTCGGGCTGATCGTTTTCGTCATGCTGCATTCCGGGAAAGGCACCGGCCTTTCCGATATGATCGCCAGCTCGCTGTACTCCACGCAGACCGGAACGAACATCATCGAGAAGAACCTCGACCGCATCACGATCGCGCTTGCCATCGTGTTCATGCTGTCGCTGCTCGTCTTGATGATCATCTATCCGCAGGGCACGATCGTCCGGTAGTTTTTGAAATTGACCCTTGAAATCACGGGTCGCTTTGCTAATATTACCCACGTTGCTTTTGCAAGTCGGAGTGGTGGAACGGCAGACACGCTAGCTTGAGGTGCTAGTGCCTAATTTTCGGGCTTGCGGGTTCAAATCCCGCCTCCGACACCAGGAAATCGAAAGAGTCCCGCACGGGGCTCTTTTTTTATAAGATGATAGATGCGAACGACCGAACGATTCCGAGGAATGCATGGGCCTCTTTGACTTCATACGACGCTTTCGAAGATCGGGCCGGCTGCGGCGCAGCGCCTCTTCCCGTGCGCCGCTGAGGCGGGGCGCTCACGAAGGCGCTACGAGCAGGCACGGACGCGCGGCATCTGCATCGCGACGGGCATCCCGTGCTTCCTGGTCGATCAAGTCGGCATCGGGCCATGCTCGAACTGCCGCGCACGGCTCGCGCGTTCAGAGCCGCCATGCGAACCATGCGGCGGCATCGAACGTCTTCGCACGCATTCCCGCTTTGCGGTACGCGATGCTCGTCGCACTCGTCGTCGTGCTCGTCATAATCGTGCGAGGCGTGACGACTTGCACGGCATCGTCCGACGGCTCTTTCGGCCCTCACCATGATGCGGACAAGGCGGCGTATACCGATATGCGCTCGTCGCGACATGCGGGAACATACGATTGGACGCATCTCTACGCGAACGACGGCCGTTACACCTACGAGGTGGATGGGATCGTGAAATCGCGTCTCGGCATCGACGTATCCTCTTATCAGGGCGATGTCGATTGGCCCTCGGTCGCGTCCGACGGCGTGTCCTTCGCTATGCTTCGTGTCGGGTATCGCGATGCCGCAACGGGCGACATCGCACGCGACCGTGCATTTTCCGCCAACCTTGAAGGCGCCCAAGGCGCAGGCCTCGATGCCGGCGTCTACTTCTTCTCCCAAGCGACCAACGAAGAGGAAGCGAGGGAAGAAGCCGCCTTCGTCCTGTCCGAGCTCGATGGCGCGGCTCTCGAATACCCCGTCGCGTTCGATTCCGAGGTCGTCGCAGGCTCCCAACGCACGTCGTCCCTGTCGAACGAGGAGATGACGGCGATTGCGCGGGCGTTCTGCGACGAAGTCGCCGCTGCGGGCTATACGCCGATGATCTACGGGAACGAAACCGACATGGCACGCTACGACTTGAATGCGCTTTCGGGCTACGGCCGCTGGTTCGCCGGCTACGGCGTCGTCCCGTCGGCATCCTTCGATTTCGCGCTTTGGCAGTACACGGAGACGGGGCGCGTCGACGGCATAGAGGGCAACGTCGATATCGATCTCGACCTCACGGGAGCCTGGTAGGGCGAAAGCGCCTCGCGGCTGCAGGGGCGAAGCGACGGTTTGAGAAGCTGCCTGCGATGCAGAGCGGAGCTATCAGGCTGCCGGGGAAGGCCGCAGGCTCGTTCGGCATTCCAACGGCGCAGGGGCCTGCGCCCCGTCGGTCCCTATTTGAAAAAGCGGCTCTTCTTGAAGAAGATGCCGAGCAGCACGCAGACGAGAACGGAAAGCCCGATAGGCAGGTACCACGACCCGACGATGGGCAGATCCGGCACATTCATGCCGTAGAAGCTGAAGATGATCGTCGGCACGGCGAGCAACAGCGTGATCGTGGTGAGCGTGCGCATCGTGAAGTTCAGATTGTTGTTGATAACGCTTGAGAACGTATCCATCGTGCCGTTCAAGATGCTCGTGTAAATGGTGCACATCTCAATAGCCTGACGCATCTCGATCAGCACGTCGTCGAGCAGGTCGCGATCGTCTTCGTACAGACGGATATAGCGTCCGCTGCTGATCTTCGCCAACGTCGATTCCGCGCCTTTAAGCGAGGTCGAGAAGTAGACGAGCGATTTCTCCAATGCGAGCATCTTGATGAGCTCGGCGTTGCGCATGGTTTCGCGCAGCACGCGTTCGGTGCTGTTGAACTGGCGGTCGATGTTGCGCAGATAGCCCAGGTAGCGCTGCATGATGTTGAGCATGATCTTCAGGATCAGGCGCGTCGAATGCTTGGTATTGACCTGTTTGATGCGTCCCGTCTCGAGCGCCCGAATGGTGTCGTTCGGCTTGAGGCTGACCGTGACGAGGATATCGCGTTCTTGCAGGAACAGGATGGACAGAGGGTGGGTATCGTATTGAACGATGGAGGCGTCTTCCGCCTCGTGCGCGTCTTCGATGAAGGGGCAGTCGATGATGATGAGCGTCTGATGCGCGTCGTCATCGAAATCGACGTGCGAGCTCTCCTCGTCGTCGAGGACCGACTGCACGAACTCAGGCAGCACGCCGAGCTCGTCGCGCAACCATGCGCGCTCTTCGAGCGTAGGGGCGACGATGCTCACCCAGCATCCAGGCTCGGGCGCTTCGAGAGGAAACGTGCCTTCAGACGACGTCTTATAGCATGCGATCACGAAGGCCTCGCTTCCCAGAGAAATTCGAATCGGAGATCTCGGCAACGCCGGTACCGGCGGATACCGCACCCGAAAGCGCATACATTATAGGCAACGCACGCCTTGGCCTCGCGGTTCACATGAAATCAATCGAAGCGAAGGAATCTCAAAATCACGCTTGCATTCACCTAGGGGTTCGCATAGTATATGTCCTCGCCGGTTCGCCGGCACAGAAACGTGGGCGTTTAGCTCAGGGGGAGAGCGCTTCCCTGACACGGAAGAGGTCACAAGTTCAAATCTTGTAACGCCCACCATTCGCGGACATGGCTCAGTTGGTAGAGCACCACCTTGCCAAGGTGGGGGTCGCGGGTTCGAGCCCCGTTGTCCGCTCCAGAACTTCGAAGGCCCCGCCGAAACGCGGGGCCTTTTTCGCACATAGAAAACTTTCGTTATATATAAGCGGCGGCAAGGGATACGAGCCTCGCGTGCGTCGGTCGATTGCAGCGCTAGGCGGTTGCGGACTCACCCTTGCCGGCACAGGCTTCCGCCGCCGTCTTGCCGGTGAAGACCGCGAATCCCTGGCAGGATCCTTCGCAGATCGACACGTCGTACGCATCCCCGTACAGTCCGCCAGCATCGCATCCTGCGGCATAAAGGTTTGCAATGGGCATATTCTTCTCATCGAGCACTTGGCAATCGTTGTTGATCTTCATGCCTCCGACGGTTGAGAAAATACCGACTTTGAGTTCGAAAGCGTAGTAAGGACCTTCATCGAGAGCGAAAAGGTACTGCGGATCCTTGTTGAACTCAAGGTCTTTCTTCTCCTTGCAATACCCGTTATAGGCGTTTATCTCGGATTTCAGAGCGTCCGCATCGAGTCCGAGTTCCTTCGCCAGCTCGTCGATCGTGTCGATTGGGCCGTGAACGGCCTTATTGCCCGCATCCTGCTGTTCTTTGAGTTGATCCCACAGCATGGTAAGAGGCTCGCCCGCATGTATGTACTCGCCGCATCCGAAGGTGCCTCCGTGCTCGTGCATGTTATCCATCTGCGCCTGCGTGACTATGGAAATGACGCGGTCTTGCATGGCCTGGGCGTCGCCGGAGAAGCTGAAGTTGCGCTCAGCGTAGTATTCGTTGACGAAACGTTTGGCATCTTGGTTGACCCAGAAGTACGGCTGAAACGCCGATGCGCAGTACAGATGCGTGCCGTAATCGATGCCGGGAATGCACCCGCCATAGGGAACGATGCATCCGGGGGAGGGCGCAAGCACGCCGCCGGCCTTCCGAGCTGCATTGATGCCGAAACCCGTTCGTCCGCCGGCACCCATCGGCTGGATACGATCGGGGTTTTTTCCGAATTCGCGAATCATGTCAGGATTATCGGAATATCCGCCCGTAGCGAGAATGATGCCCTTCGATGCATTGTACTGCTTGTACGTATCTCCTTCCTTTGCGACGATTGCTTTGGCCGCACCGTCGTCGACTATGATATCGACGGCTTCGCTGCCGGTTACGATCGTAGCGCCCGCAGCTTCGACCGCAGCAGCCCACTGCGTAACGTAGTTGTAGCCGGAAGGCTGTCCTTCGGTGTATTCGTAAAGATGCCAGGTGTTGTATTCGTTGCCGCACATCGTCGATGTGCCGGTGAAAACGATGCCCTGCTCTTCCATCCATGCAATGTCTCCACCTGAATCGTTGCAGTATTTGCGAAACAGGTTTCCATTCGCATACCAGTGATGGTAGTCCATCGCCATCGTGTAGATATCGTATCCGAGATCTGCAGGGTTTTTCCCGTTCTCTTTCTGTATATGGGAATCAAGCGCGAAGAGACCTTCGGTGAACAGAGAGGTGCCCCCTGTGGCGGGATGCTGTTCGAGCAGCACGGTTTTAAGGCCGAGTTCGGCCGCGCGCGTCGCCGCTGACATGCCCGCGCCTCCGCCGCCCACGACGACAACGTCATAATTCGCGGTTTCCCCAACGGTATAGCTTCCTGGATTCAAATAGCTCGAAGCATCCGTTTCGGTTCCAACGCCGCTTCCGGACATCGAACCTTTGGATGCTTCCGTGGCCTTCTCCGTGCATCCTGCAAGGCCGAAAGCAGCTAGCGCCCCCGTCGCTGCGGCGCCGGTTAAAAATGAACGACGATCCATGCCCGATTTCATGATGCCCTCCTAGGCTCGACTCGAGGAGCACGTGCTCCCACAGATCCCTACAACCTGCACGGTAGTCATTGACCTGCTCATACACTTCACCGTTGAGGTATGAATATTGTATGGATGCATATATAGACCTTAAAGGGTGAAAAGCTTTGACGTGCGATTTCGGCCTTTCGTACAATGATGCCGATAGGAAGCGAGGGGGCTCATGGGGCGTCGAAACATGCTCTCGGGAGAGACGGTCATCGGAAGAGACCGCCTTATCCGTCATCGAACTTGGGAGAATTTCGGATTCGGATGCACGTATGCCTGGCTTATGACGATGCTCTTCGGCGGGGGCGTCGGACGAATCGCAGGATTCGACCAGATGGTTCTTTCGATAGGATTCTTGCTCGCCGGTATCGGCGCAGGAGCGGTGTTTTCGTACGCATCCAAGACGAACGTGCGCGTCGCAGGTCCTATTCGTTCCGTCCCTCCGTTTCTCATCGGAGCGCTCGGATCCCTTATGACCGTACTGATATTCGTTCCTCTGGAAGGCCTCGCCCTTCTTGTCGTGCTTCCTATTTCCTGCGTGCTGTCAGGATGTTGCTATATGCTTCTCGTATTGCGCGGCAACGAAGTCTGGGCGCATGCCCGTGCCGAACGTGCGATGTTGAACGTCTCTATGGGATCTTTGTTCGCGATGCTGCTGTGCATCCTGTCGATCGTCATGCCACCGATCGTGTCGGCGGCGCTTTCGAGCGTCCTTCTGCTTCTGGGCAGCGTGATACTCAACATGACGCATGTCGGACGTCAGCAGGTGCGCAGGCATGGCGAGCCCTCTTCGATGGAACAACGTCTTCTCTTCAAGATCCTCGCATTCGTTGCATCGTTCTCTTTCGCACTCGGATCGCTTTCCGCACTGGCATCTCTTGATGCCTCGCCAGGCTTTCATATCGCCTTGATCGCAGGTCCCTTGGCTATGAGCGCCTGCATCGTCGCTATGACGGCACGGTTCTCGCCTTCGACGGCCTTCCGACGCATCCATCAGCTCGGAAATCCCATCATCAGCATCGGATGCCTCCTTGCGCTTGCCGCAACGAGTGTGTTTGGGTTTGGATGCTCGCTTATGCTCGGCGGCATTGTCGCGTGCGATCTGTTCATGTGGTTTGTGAATGCTGAAATCGTCGCACGGACCAAGCGGCCGGCCGAGGAGGTCTTGGCTCGATCGTGCATGATAGAGGCGATGGCTGCGCTTGCCGGATACGCGACCGTCGCGGTCCTGGGACCTCTCCTCGGCGCGGGTGACCGAACATCGTTCGTGACGGCACTTGCGCTCATCTGCGGCATTCTGTCGGTCGTCGTCGGAAGTTTCGTGTTCACCTCGCACGATGCCCGACGGCTCATCGAAAGCCATCAGATGGCCGAACGCTCGTTCGTCCTTGCGGATGCATGTGCCGCGATTTCCGATGCATGCGGGCTTTCTCCGCGAGAACAAGAAGTCATGACCTTGCTTGCCGAGGGGCGCGATTCACCCTATATCCAAAGCACGCTGGTCATAGCCCAGAACACGGCAAAGACCCATATGCGAAACGTGTATCGGAAAACCGGCGTGAGCAACAAGCAGGAGCTTATAGCATTCACGCATGAGAAGCTCGCCCGCATGAAGGACGAAGCGGTGCGCCCAAGCGATGTTTGACTACGGTATCCGCGGCGCATGCAAAACGCTGGCATGAATGCACATGAAAAGCATTCGATGCACGAATATAGAATGCGTTCGCGAATCGGATCGCATAAGGATTCGCTTCAATCTCCAGCGTGCGCCTGCGCATAACGATGTGGTTGCGGAAGCGGCAGCAAATAAAAGCTTGCACCCCGAATGGGGCTTCGGTATTATTCTCTCCTGCGCGGCTTTCGGTCGCGCGCATGGATGGCGAGATGGCCAAGTGGTAAGGCAGGGGCCTGCAAAGCCCTCATCACCGGTTCGAATCCGGTTCTCGCCTCCATCTTCGCGGACATGGCTCAGCTGGTAGAGCACCACCTTGCCAAGGTGGGGGTCGCGGGTTCGAACCCCGTTGTCCGCTCCAGAAACCAAAGGAAGGCCCCGCTTTCATGCGGGGCCTTCCTCGTATCTGCTTCATGTTCCGACAGACGCGCTTCAATGCGCGAATGCCGCCAAGATGAGATCCTTGCTGCGTTTCAGCAGGCGTCTTACGGCGTCTTACGTCCGGAGAACGCTCGATACGCTGGCAGAAAAGAGCGCCTCTTGCTTCTTTACGCCTGCATCATGTGAATGCCTACGTACGACACGTTCGCAGGCAGTCCGGAAATGCTGTAGACAGCGCTGAGAGGGCAGGCGGAGATGCGCCAGGAGTAATCGCCGCGATCGGTCTCGAAGGTGCCTTCCTGATAGATGTTGCCGACCGAATCCTGGCCTTCGTCGGTCACCGTGACGGTCTCGCCATCGATCCACCCCTGCGCGTCCATCGCCGCCTGCACGGCCGCCGTCGCATCGGGCGAGACGAAATCGCAGTAACGCAGGCGCTTGTCGAAGCCGGAATACGAAGACGAGTATATCCAGGTGCCAGGCAGGTACTTCGATGCGGTCTCGCCGTTCATCTTGTCGATGCCCGCCGCGAAGGCCACCTTCGCGTCGACGGTCGAGGCATCGCTCGGAATCTTTACGATGCGCGCCTGCTCGTCGTTCGAAAGGTCGATGGTCTGATAGCCCGAATCGGCGAAATACTCGTTCGCGGCGTCGATATCGGAATCCGCGAGCGTGGATGCGGAAGGAAGCTCGAGGCTCACGTCGCGCGTGAGGTTCGCATGGATGGCCTCGGCCTTGCGCTCGTCGGCATGCAGGATGGAATCGGAGGTCTTCAGCAGGAAGGACCCGCCGATCACGGCAGCGACGAGGGAGACGACGAGCGTGACGACGTATACGCTGTTGGGGATGCGGATATCGCGCAGAAGAACCGAACCGTCCAGGTAGTTGATCCGTGCGGGTTCCTGCGCCTCGGAATCGTGCGAACCCGATCTCCATGTTGAAGCCATCGTATGCTCCTCTGTGACAATTATGAGACGGTTCATTATACCAAAGCGCTTCATTCGCCCCGGTATGCTACGATGCGCCATGCCTTGGGGGAGTAGTTGGCATCCGGCTTCGCTTCAGCCTGCGATGCGACACGTCAACAGCCTCGGCGCATTCGCGCCTGGCGTGTCTGAAATAACGAGACTCATGGCACAGCCGCATGTCAGTTGTGCCGGAGCCCCCATTTGCGCTTCGGCTCTTATGCAAAGGAGCCGCATGGATCTTTCGATCTTCGCCACGCCCGAAGCGTGGATCAGCCTCGTCACCCTCATCTTCCTCGAAATCGTGCTCGGCGTGGACAACCTCGTCTTCATCGCCATCACCACCGACCGCCTTCCTCACGGCAAGCAGCATATCGGACGTATCCTGGGCCTTGTCGGCGCTTTCTTCGGACGTGCGGCCTTTCTCTGCTTCGCATCGTTTCTGGTGCATCTTGCCACGCCGCTCTTCACGATCGACCTCGGCTTCTATACACACGGCGTCTCGGTGCGCGACCTCGTGCTCTTCTGCGGCGGCGCGTATCTGATCTACAAGGGCATCGACGAAGTGCGCGACATGCTCGCCTTGACCGAGCTTAAGGCCGAACATTCGGAAGAGCATAAGGATGCGCGTCTGATCTCGCTTCCTCAGGCGGTCGGAACCATCGTCGTCATGGACCTCGTGTTCTCGATAGACTCGGTCATCACCGCGGTCGGGCTTGCGAACCACCTGATCATCATGGTCATCGCGGTGCTGTTCGCTATCGTTCTCATGATCGTCTTCATCGATTTCATCTCGGATTTCATCAACTCCCATCCGGAGATGAAGATCCTCGCGCTCACATTCATCACGGTCATCGGCATCCTGCTCGTGCTCGACGGGCTGGGCATCAACTCGGGCTTCGAGGTCTTCGACATGCACGCCGAAAAGCTCATGGTGTATTTCGCGATGGTCTTCGCCTTCGTGCTTGAGTTGATCCAGATGTCGTACAACAGGCGCATAGCGGACTTCAGGGTCGAGCATCCGAAGGAGGATGATGCATCCTAGCCGAGGCTCGACGCCGTCCTATTCGAAGAGCTTGACCGCGTCGTCGGACACGACGAGCCGCGACGCGGCAGGCAGCACGCGCACCGTGTAGGGCGTCGAAAGCTCGGTCGGCTCGCCGTCGTGCTCGATAAGGAAGGCGGGATCGGCTTCCACGGTGATCTCCCTGCCCGAGTAGATATCGAGCGCATCTCCTCGGTCGGGAAACTTGCCGTCGACGTCGAGCAGCGCGGCGAAGATGGACGGCAGAAGATCGAAGGCCGATTTCGCCTTCAGCACCACGACGTCGAGCATGCCGTCGCGCGGCTGGTTGACATGTGTGATGGAAAGCTCCGCGGTGATCTTCGAGAAATTGACGAGCACGATGCCGATGCCCTTGGTCTCGTACGACACGCCGTCGATCGTGAGCTTGATGTCGGAGCGCTGCGGAAGCAGATTCACGCTTGCGGCCAGAAAATACGCCATGCTGCCGAGCGCATGCTTGCCGGGCGCGGCCGTCGCCATGAGCGTCGCGTCGTAGCCCGAGCCGGCCATGATGGCGAATCCGCGACTGTCGCTCTCGGTCGATATCTCGCCCATGTCGAAGTCGAGGATGCGGCCGTCGCGCAGCAATGCCGCGAGCGCATGGGGCTCTTCGGGATTCTGGAGGTTCATCGAAAGCAGGTTGGCCGTTCCGGAGGGGAAGGGAAGCACCGGGATGCCCGAGTACCGCAGAGCGTACATGACGCAGGCCACGGTCCCGTCGCCGCCTGCAGCGACGACGCGATCGAACGTACGGGCGTCTTCGACGAGCGCCGAGATGGGCGTGGTCCCGTCGGTGTTGCGCAGGCAGATTTCATCGCCGTCGCGCGCGGCCGAGCGGATGAAGTCGTAGATGGCGGTATCATACTGTCCCGAAGCGAGATTATTTATAATAAGGATTTTCATAAGGCCTCGTTTCCGTTTGAGCAATCGTACTACATCGAGGCGCCGACACCGAAGGACATGCCGTTGTACATCACCGATACGAAGCAACTGGAGGAATTCGTCGCGTTTGCGCGCACCTGCGACGTCGTGGCGATCGATACCGAATTCCTGCGCGAGCGCTGCTACTGGGCCAAGCTCTGCCTGATTCAGCTCGGAACCGACGAACGGTCGGTCGTGGTCGATCCCCTCAAGGTGCGCGACCTCTCTCCGCTGCGCGATCTGATGGTCGATACGTCCGTGGTCAAGGTGTTCCACGCGGCGACCCAGGACCTGGACATCCTGTTCCACGAACTCGACGTCATGCCCGATCCCATCTTCGACACCCAAGTCGCCGCAGCCCTGCTCGGACAGACGGTTCAGGTCGGTTATGGGACGCTCGTTCTGAACGAATGCGGCGTACGCCTGAAGAAGGCCGACTCCTTCACCGACTGGGCGCGACGCCCTTTGTCTTCCTCGCAGATCAATTACGCGCTCGAAGACGTCGTCTACTTGCCGCGCATCTATCGTCAGCTCACGGAGCGCCTCGAAGCGCTCGGACGCGCGAGCTGGCTCGAGCACGACTTCGCGGAGCTCGTCGATCCTTCGCGGTATCGGGTCGATCCGGAAAACCGCTGGCGGCACCTGAAGAACGTCAATCAGCTCAGCGGCCGCCAGCTCGCCTGCGCGAAGCATGTCGCCGCATGGCGCGAACGTAAGGCCATGGAACGAAACATCCCGCGCAAGGCCGTGCTTTCCGACGTGCAGATCGTGGAGATGTGCCGTCGCGAGCCTCGGTCGATCGACGATATGTTCATGGTCAGGGGCGTTGCGTCGGCGCTGTCCACGAAAGAGGCGCGCGACGTGCTCGCCGCGTGCAAAAAAGGACTCGAAACGCCCGACGACGAATGCCCGTCGCTCGCACGCGCGCCTCGCGGCGAGCAGAACGTCGACGCGCAGACCGCGCTCCTCGCGGCGCTCGTCCATCAGCGCGCACGGGAGAATTCCATCGCTTTTTCCGCGATCACCTCGAACGCCGAGCTCGCGCGCATCGCGCGCGGACATACGGATGACTGCGACCTCCTGAAAGGATGGCGGCGCGCCATCGCGGGAAAAGACGTGCTCAAGCTCATGGCGGGAAAATTCACGCTGACGATCAAAGACGGTCAGCTGCGCGTGTCCAAGCGTCGGCTTAGAAGCGGAAAGCCGAAGGACCCGACGGAGCTTTCGGCCGCTGTTTAGGGCTTTCGCATGCGATCGCGCACGCGACGTCGTTTTTTGGATACGAATTCATTACGGCGTAACGTAAGGCTTCGCGGCGTCGGCCCTGTACCGTATAATGCATGAAAAACGAACGTAAGTACGATTTTAAGGAGCACGCATGCCTTTCTCCGGCGGTTCTTTCGGCCTGTACATCGCGGTCATGGTCCTGACGCTTATCATCGGCGGGGGAGCGCAGGCATATGTGTCGTCCCAGCTCAAAGGTAAAAGCAGAATCCAGAGCTCCTGGGGCGTCACAGGCGTCGACATGGCGCGCCGCATGGCGCACGACAAGGGCATCGGCGCCATTCCCGTCTATCAGGGAGGGCCTAACCAGGATCACTTCGATCCGCGCAACAACTCCGTCACGCTCGGCACCGAGACCTTCGGCCAGACCAGCCTGACGGCCGTCGCGACGGCCGTGCACGAGGTCGGCCATGCCTGCCAATACGCCGAGGGGTATTGGTTCATGAGCGTACGCAGCGCATTCGCTCCGATCGCATCGCTCGCGTCCAACGGCTGGATCATCGTGTTCTTCATGGGCATCTTCTTCGGCGCCGCAAGCGCCCTCGGCGCGTTCTTCATCAAGCTCGGCATCGTTATGTTCGCGGCCGTGCTTCTGTTCCATCTGATCACGCTTCCCGTCGAATTCGACGCATCGCGGCGCGGACTTGCGTATCTGCGCGATTGCGGCATGAACCAGGGCGAGCTTGCAGCATGTTCGCAGGTTCTGCGCGCGTGCGCGCTTACGTACGTCGCCGCAGCGCTCACGGCCCTCATTCAGTTCCTGTACATGCTCCTTTCCGTTCGCGACAACTAGGCGCGCCATGGCGTATCGATATGCAGAGGACGTGCTCGCAGGCGAGGGCCGCAAGCCTTTCGGGGTCACCGAAGCCATCGCCCGCATGAACGGATACCTTTCGGGCTTCCCCTTGGCCATCCTGGGCGAAGTCTCGGAAGTGAACGCCAAGCGCGGCTACAGCGCCGTGTACTTCACCATCAAGGATCAGAAGTCTTCGCTGCCCTGCATGATGTGGAATACCATATACGAGCGGACCTCGGGGCTTCGCGTCGGCATGAAGATCGAGGTCGCCGGTCAATTCGATATCTATGCCCCCAAGGGACGCATGAGCTTCAAAGCATCGTCGTTCAAAATCGCGGGGGAGGGAAACCTCCGTCAGAAGGTCGACGCGCTCGCACGTGCGCTTCGCTCCGAAGGCCTCATGGATGACGCGCGCAAGCGTCCCGTTCCGCGATTTCCCGAAAAGGTGTGCGTCGTCACCTCGCCGCGAGGCGATGCGGTGCGCGACGTCCTGCGCACGCTGAGACGCAGGTTCCCCCTTGCAACGGTGTCGGTCGCAGGCGTGCCTGTCGAAGGCAAGACGGCGGCCGAAGGCATGGTGCGCGCGCTTGCGACCTGTGCGCTGGAAGGATGCGATGTCATCCTGCTCGTGCGCGGAGGCGGCAGCTTCGAGGACCTCATGCCGTTCAACGACGAGGCGCTCGCACGCGCGGTGGCCGCGTCGCCCGTTCCCGTGGTCACGGGCATCGGGCACGAACCCGACACGACGATCGCCGACATGGTGTCCGACCACCGCGCTTCCACGCCTACGGCGGCGGCCGAGGCGGTCTCGCCGTCTCCGGAACAGATGAACGCGTTGTTCGCATCCTACGCCGAACGCCTGTCCGGTCCCCTGGGCCATCGTCTCGAGCGCACGCGCATCCGTTTGGATGCCGTCGCAGGACGCCCCGTCTTCCGCGACTCGGCTGCTTTGATCGCGGAAGACCTCATGCGGCTCGATATGGCATCCGATCGCCTGCATCGAGCCCTGCCCGAATCGCTTGCGCGCAACAGAACGTCGCTCGACGCCTATGAGGGCCGCCTGCGTCGATCGGTATCCTTCGACGCACGACGGACCCGGCTCGAAAGCATGCAGACTCGTTTGAACGCCTCCGGAAAACGGATCCTCGACCGTGAAGCCTCCGCATTCGGATCCGCGACCGAGCGCATGCGTGCCATCGGCGCAACGCTGACGTCTGCGGCGCGGCACGACCTGGCGTTGCGCGCCGGGCATCTGCACGATCTCTCGCCGCTCTCCATTCTGTCGCGGGGTTACGCCATGGCGACCGATAAGGACGGACACGTCGTGAAGCATGCGGATGCCGGCCTCGTGGGTTCTGCGATCAAGGTCCGCGTCTCGGATGGCGTGCTGGACTGTTCGGTCGAATCGGTTTCCCAAGAACGAAGAGGGTCTTGACGTTTTTCAATCGCGTTCTGCGCATATGCGTTTTACGATGCGCGCACCCCGCGCGTTCGGCTCAAGAAAGGAATGGATCATGGAAGATACCCGCAAGAACATCGACGAGCTTTCGTTTCGCGAGGCTATGGCCGAACTCGACCAAGTCGTTGCGAGCCTCGAAGGCAACGGTCTCGAGCTCGAAGACAGCCTGAAACAGTATGAACGGGGCGTCGGCCTGCTGGCTTCGCTGAAATCCCGCCTCGATGAAGCCCAACAGAAGGTCGAGGTGCTCATGGGGCAGTTGGACGCTAGCGCCGACGACGCTACCACTGACACCACGCTTTCGTAGGCGTCCGTCATTTTCAAGTACACTGCGCGTATTCGGTCGCATTCGTGAAGCAAAGGGGACGCAGCATGGACGACTGCCTGTTTTGCAAGATAGCTGCGGGAGACATTCCTTCGAACAAAGTATATGAAGACGATGACGTCTACGCGTTCGACGATATCTCGCCGATGATGCCGGTCCATACCCTGATTATCCCGAAGGAGCATTACGACAGCCTGAATGACGACGTGCCCGAGGAAATCCTGGGCAAAGTCTTCGCCGCCGCGCGGAAGGTCGCGAAGCTCAAGGGCATCGATGCAAGCGGTTTTCGCATCGTCTCCAATGCGGGCGAAGACGCCATGCAGTCGGTTCATCATCTGCATGTCCACGTGCTTGGCGGCGAAGCCATGAATGACGGGTCACCGAAGAAAATAGGGTAGACAGTGAAGATCCTCGTATTGAATGCCGGTTCTTCGTCCCTGAAGTACCAGCTCATCGAAACCGACACGCAGACGATGCTTGCAAAAGGCCTCTGCGAGCGCGTCGGCAGCAAGAATTCCTATATCAAACACGGCGCCGACAAGGACGAGCGTATCTTCCATCAGTTCATGGCCGATCACGAAGAGGCGCTGCGCGTCGTCTTCGATGCGCTCACTCATTCCGATCGATCGACGATCACGTCGATCGATCAAATTGATGCCATCGGCCATCGCATCGTGCATGGCGGCGACTTCTTCGATGAATCGGTCCTCATCAACCAGGACGTCATCGATAAGATCGCACGTCTGTCGCCCTTGGCGCCCCTGCACAATCCGCCGGCGCTCGCGTGCATCGAAGTCTGTCAGAAGTTTGCTCCCGGCATGCCGCAGACGGCGGTGTTCGATACGGCGTTCTTCCAGACGCTTCCGCCGTCGGCATACATGTATCCGCTGCCCTACGAGCTCTGCCGCGCGCATCGCATCCGCAAGTACGGGGCCCACGGCACCTCGCACCGCTATATCGCGCATCGGTGCGCCGCGCTGCTCGGGCGTCCCATAGAAGACCTGAAGATCGTCACCTGCCATCTCGGCAACGGATGCTCCATCTCGGCAGTCGACCACGGCATCGCAGTCGATACCTCGATGGGGTTCACGCCCCTCGACGGCCTCATGATGGGAACGCGCTGCGGCTCCATCGATCCTGCCATCATCCCGTATCTCATCGAGAACGAGAACCTGAGCGCCGCCGAAGTCAACGACATCATGAACAAGAAGTCAGGGCTTCTGGGCGTGTCGGGCATCAGCAACGACGTGCGCGACGTGACCGACGCGGCCATGTCCGGCAACGAGCGCGCCGTGCTCGCCTACGACATGTATGCGCATTCGATCAGGAAATACCTGGGGCAGTACATCGTCGAGATGGCCGGTGTCGATGCCATCGTCCTTACAGCAGGCGTCGGCGAGAATGCCGAGCGCATCCGCCGCCTCATCTTCGCAGGCCTCCAGCCTTTAGGTATCGTGCTCGATCAGGAGAAGAACCGTCTCAGGCACAACGGCAAAGAACGTTTCATCTCCCGCGACGAGTCTCCGGTCAAGATCATCGTCATCCCGACGAACGAAGAGTTCATGATCGCCCAGGATACCTACGACATCGTTTCGAGGCTTCCGTAAGAACCTATACGATCCCTTGAGCCTGAACGGCCGTGATGGCGACGACGGCAACGATGTCTTCGGCCGAGCAGCCGCGGGACAAATCATTCATCGGCGCATTGAGCCCCTGCGTGATAGGGCCGAAGGCATTGGCGCCTGCAAGACGCTGAACCAGCTTGTAACCGATATTGGCGGCATCGAGGTCGGGGAAGACGAGGACGTTCGCGCAGCCAGCGACGCTGGAATCCGGCGCCTTTGAAGCGCCGACGCTCTGCACGATCGCGGCATCGGCTTGAAGCTCGCCGTCGATCAGGAATCCCGGCGCCTTCTCGCGAGCAAGGCGGGTCGCTTCGACGACCTTCGCAGCATCATCGTCGATGACGCTGCCTTTGGTGGCATGCGAGAGCATGGCGACGCGCGGTTCGGCTCCTGTGAGATCCTTGAAGGATCGGGCGGATGCGACGGCGATTTCGGAAAGCTCCTCGGCATTCGGCTGGATGCAGACCGCACAGTCGCTGAACAGCATCAGGCCGTCGTCGCCGTAGGCTTCGTTCGGAACCTCCATGATGAAAAACGAGCTTACGACCTTGGTGCCGGGTTTCGTTTTGATGACGCGCAGGGCGGGGGAGAGAACGTCTTTGGTCGGATGGCATGCACCGCTCACAAGCCCTTGGGCGCGGCCGGTCTTAAGCAGCATCGTGCCGAAATACGTCACATCGTCCATCAGCGCATCGGCCTGCTCGATCGTCATGCCCTTCGCTTTTCGGATTTCGAAGAGCGCTTCGGCAAGCTCGGCGCGCAACGGGTCGGTCGTGTTGTCGATGACGGTCGCGCCGCTCAAGTCGTATCCCGACGATGCGATGGCCTGCTGATTCCCGATGATGATCAGGTCGGCGATCCCCTCGGCAAGGATGCGTTCGGCCGCGACGAGCGTGCGCTCGTCTTCTCCTTCGGGAAGCACGATCGTAGTCTTCTGCTTTTTGGCCTGGGAATATACATCGCTCATAAACGTTGACATGCAGGATCCTTTCGAGGCGAAGATCTTCGTCGCAAAACCGAAGACGTTTCGGCTTCACGCGCTGATACGACGATTCTTGCAGAGATGCGTCGTGCTGCGCAAGCACCGGATGTCGTGCGGGCGAAATATAGATGGAATGCGGCATCTGTTGACATCGCGAAATTGCATCGAAAGGCCGGAATGGCAATAATGGATACCGCATGCGCACAAGCTGCACCGACTCGTATCGGTCGCCGTTGCGCGCGCCGCACCAGAAACGCTCTGCGCGACGATCGCGGCTGCATACCAACGTATTCGACAGGAGCATCGTGAAAGCCATTTCATTCGCCATTCCGTGCTATAACTCGGCCGCCTACATGGATACCTGCATCGAGTCGATCATGGCCTGCGTCGACGAGCGCGATGACATCGAAGTCATCATCGTCGACGACGGTTCGACCAAAGACGACACCGCGGTGCGCGCCGACGAGTGGCAAAAACGCCATCCATCGGTCATCAAAGCGGTTCATCAGCCGAACGGAGGGCACGGCGAAGCGGTCAACACCGGCCTCGCGAACGCGACAGGACTGTATTTCAAGGTCGTGGATTCGGATGACTGGCTCGATCGCGATTCGCTCGAAAAGGTGCTCGATTACGTGCGTTCGCAGATCGGCGTATCCGAGCCGACCGACCTCGTCATAGCGAACTACGTATACGAGAAGGTTCACGAGGGCACGCATACCACGATGCGTTATCGCAACGTGTTCCCGACGGAAAGGCAATTCGGGTGGGAGGACACCAAGGGTTTCCGCCAGTCCCAATACCTGCTCATGCATTCGGTCATCTATCGCGCGCAGCTTCTGCGCGATTGCGGGCTGAAACTGCCGAAGCACACGTTCTACGTCGATAACATCTTCGTCTACGTGCCTCTGCCTCATGTGAAGACGATGTACTATCTGGATGCCGATCTGTATCGGTACTTTATCGGCCGCGAGGACCAGAGCGTCAACCAGGATGTCATGTACTCACGCCGCGACCAGCAGGTGCGTGTGACTCGCGCGATGATCGATGCGGTCGATCTGGATGCGGACGTGCCTTCCGAGAAACTGCGCCGGTATATGCGCACCTACCTTTCCATGATGATGGCCATCAGCTCGGTATTCCTGCGCATGCACCGCACGCCTGAGAACGATGCGGCCCTCGAATCGCTCTGGAAGTATCTTGCCATCCGTCGACCGCAGCTCGCACCGAAGATCAGGCATTCGCTCATCAACGCGGCCCTGAACCTTCCCGGCGAAGCAGGACGCCGCGTAGGGCTTGCCGGATATGCCGTCGCACGCAGGATCTTCAAGTTCAACTAAGAGGCCAAGCGGGCGCGCCTGGCAATCGATCATGCGTAATCTTCGGGGTTCTTGGCAGCCGTGCCGGTCGTATTCTCTTTCACATGAAGATCTCGGCCGAAGTACACCGCCGCCTCTCCGAACCGGTTTCTGACGATATCCGTCGCGCTCGCAAGTTCGCGCGCATGCCGTTGCAGGATCGCATCGCCGCGATCTGCCGAGGACATGGCGCGGTCGTTGTCGCTATCCTGAACGGCATCGGTTAAATCCGCATCGAAAAGCGCTTCCTGCACAGGAGCAGCATCTTCCCTGAAATCCGATACGCCGATGCCGACGAGCCGCACACGTGAAGGCGCGCTCCACACGCGTTTGATCAGAGATGCGGCATGAACCATGATTTCGTGCTCATTGTCCGTCGGAACCTGCAGTTTGACCTGGGCGTTGCGAATGGATCGATCGGCGAACCTCAGTTTCAGCGACACCGTGCGGCCTTTGAGTTCCTTGGCGCGCAGACGGCGTCCGACCTTTGCAGCCATGGTCGCGCACGCATTATGTATATCGTCATAGGATATAAGGTCGACGGCGAAAGTGGTTTCGCTCGATACGGATTTAACCTCGTTGCTGGACGAGACGGGCGATGCGTCGAGTCCGAAGCAGCGATTGCGCATCATCGAAGCGTTCTTGCCGTAGATCGACTCGAGAAGACGATCGGGCGCATGCGCCAAGTCGCCCAACGTGTCGATGCCATGGGCCTTCAAAGCCTCTTCGGCGCGCTCACCGACGCCGGACATCGTGCGAATGGGAAGAGGGGAGAGAAATTCAATCTCTTGACCTGGATAAATGATGGTCATCCCGCTCGGTTTATCGAAATCCGACGCGATCTTCGCGATGGTCTTGCTGGAGCCGACCCCAATGGAGCACGTGACGCCCAGATCGGCGACACGCTCTTGAATCCGTCGAGCGATGGCGACAGGATGCTCGGTATTCACGCGCGTCGGTGTGACATCCAAGAACGCCTCGTCGATACTGACCTGTTGAAGATAGGGGCTTTCGTCACGCAGAATGTCCATGACCGCGCGCGAGACCTCTCGATAGCGATCGAAATGACCGGATGTCCAGATGGCCTGCGGGCAAAGCGTGCGCGCCCGAGACGATGGCATGGCGCTATGAACGCCGAAGACACGCGCCTCATAGCTGGCTGTGGAAACGACGCCGTGCTTGTCCGCATCGCCGCCGACGATAACGGGTTTCCCACGCCAATCAGGATGGTCGAGCTGTTCGACCGATGCGAAGAACGCATCCAAATCCACGAGCAAGATGGCTTTGCCTATCCAAGGTGTTTCACCTGGTATGTTCGTGGGAAGCTTCACCAGGCCTCTTCCCCTATACGAATATTTGTTCGTATTCTATCACGTTCGATCTTGTGTTCGACAGCAGGTTCTTCGTCTTTTCAGTCATGAGGGTTTGTCTTGCTTTACATGTCGTGGCAGCTGCAGCTGCTATGTTGTACGAACATCTTGATGTTGAGATATTGCATTCAGAACAGTGCGTATTCGTCGTTCTGCATTCGCGCGTGCTCGAAATCTCGATTCCATGATGCAAAGGTCTTAGCAGTTGCTGGTCGACCGAGAAACACGAGAACGCATGGCAGCGGCATTTCCGGCTATCTATGGAACCGAAAACTGCGTTTTTTGCCATATGAGGAGTCAAGGAGAGACAAAAGCGGCCCTTAAAACGGCTTAGAATCGATCGTTTATAAAACACCAGGTCAAACGACTAGAATTAGGCGCTGTTCAAGAAGCATCCGTTAAATCCTACGAATATGCATGGAAAAATGCACTTCTTGTCGAAAAACCGTATGATCGAGCATGCTCGCACGGCATGCCCATTGGGGCGAAGATTCTCACTGACAGCCACGAGACGATTCCTTGAGAAAATGCCGTACAAAGAAGGTCCTAAGAAAGAGCATCCATGCACATTGTCGTGAAACGACGGGTCGGCACATATGGTTCGACACATGTAGCATTGCGTACGCTTGGCACACGCGCATTCGTGCACTCATGTTTCAAACAAGAAGACACGACGATCGAAGCGTAGAATCGAAGCCGGCGACGTTTCATGAGGGATCGTTCGTGTCATTCTTTTCAGGACATTCGATATAAAATATTGATAATATATCTTATGTAAAGTAGCGTATGTACGCGCCGAGCAGGCTTGGCGGGAACACCCGGTTCGCGGGTTCGACCGGAGCCCAGCGCATTGAAGTTCGCCCCTCCTTTCGACAGAATTTTACACAGCTTTTCGTAGCAGTGCTTTGCATGGGCCTTCTGCCGGCTTTGCCTGGGGTCGCAGAAAGAGGCTGCGCACTCCGAACAAGATCGTATCGAGTCGATGCCGCTGCGGGCGTCGCTCCTGCGTGTGTCTTCGCTAGGTCTTGCGCCCATTTCTTCTCGTAGAATCTGTAGAGGTGCAACCGGACGGTCTTCCTTGCGTTTATGAGGACCGGCAATTTTGACACATGCGATCGTCTCTTCCGGAGGCAAGTATCGTTGCTAGCAGCTAGGGCCGCCTATTCTCACAAAATCAATGAGCTCTTGTTTGCTATGTATGTCGAGTTTTCGGTAGATGTTGCGTCTGTGAGTAATTGCTGTACCTTCGGAAATCACCAGTTCTTCCTGCACACGTACGAGCGTGTTGCCCTGCGCCAAGATAATGAGTACTTCGAGTTCGCGTGGCGTAAGACCGTATTCAAAGGCAATATTCTTGCAGCACGTGACGACCGGAGGCTGCTGTATCGATTCCTCGGTAGATCGTATGGAACCTTGATGTAGCTGCATCCGTTCGGCGGTTTGGAACCTCTTTTCGCTGTTGTCGGCTGCATCTTGCTTTCCAGCGTGCACGATGGTTTCTTCAGGAACGTGGAATGCAAGCTTCCCTCTACCGAACAGTGCGACCTCGTGCAGCATTCCTTTGGTGGCAAGAACGTTTGTGGCAACGAACAGCACCATGACGCATATCATGCTTAGGCTGCAAACGAGCATGGTGCCGCTGCTGTTTCGTTCCACGACTTCCGAGAACTGCGGTATCGAAAACTTGATAAAAGCGACAATCATCAAACCCGCCAATGCGCCGATGCATATAGAAATGGTGCTTCTTCCCACGGAAAAGCTGCCGCACTCGGCGTATTCGCGATCAACTTCGCACGATACGAGCATCGATATTCCGGCCAGCGAAACGACCCAAACCATGCTGAAAACAAGCACAAGCCACATATTGAGTTCGCTTCCTGGGGACAGGGGGAAGAAACTTATAAGCGCTGTGGCGAAAAGCGCCCGCAGCGACGTGAAAGCATCGGACTCGCGATTGGGAATCCAGCCTGCGACGATGATTGCGACGAAGAAAGCGAACGCAAGTGGCGTCCACGAGGCTATCATGCGTGCTATTTCTGCCGAGTTTCCGATAAATGACGAGTCACTTGAAACGAACAGCGCAATGGGAATTGCAGAAGCGGTGCCCAGCAGAAACATAGCGGTTCCCATTCTCAGGTCGAACGATTTCATACGAATGTGCAAAAGCTTCGAGTCGAGGGCTGACGGCGCCTTTTTCGGGTATTCGAGACGGGGCCTTATAAGCATCGACGCAACTACGAAGCATGCAGAGGCGACGAGGGCGCCAGCGGAGGGCAGAACTGCTAGCGCGTAAATCGCTGTGCTCGCGATTCCCGCGGAGCATATAGCAACACATGTGGTATCGTGCCGCGGAAGGCATGCAAGGCAGCGTTCCCATTGAAGAACGGCGATGCCGCTAGAGCAACCGACAAGCGTAAGCCCTATGCATGCCAGCGAAAGTCCATTGTTCGAAGCGAGCAGTACGGCTGTGCCGAAAAGGTACGTGGCAATTGCACCAATGTCCAACGTATGGCTGGTGTCGGATTTCAGCGTCGCCGTCATGCCAATCCTAACGCACAAGGCCGACGCGATGATTCCCGTGAAATAAAAAGCTATGGGCAGCGCGCTTTTGAGTGGCAGCCCAGACCATTCGACATTTTGAGTGTAAATAAGCGCCGGCACCCACGACACTTGCAACGCGCAGCCAATCGCGCTTTGCACAGTCGACTTATCTAGTGCGCGATCTGCGCGGCTTTTCCCGCAAAGATTCATCGGCCCCTCCTTACGACCCGCCGAATACGTGTCGCCCACGGCACGCTCGCTCTCCCCTTCGCGAGCCTCTCTTTCTCGAGCACGATCATTCGAAGGATCATCTCCCATCAATAACGTATCAGGTTCTTGGTGCCGCGTTTGCCGCCTTTTACAAATACTCCGTTACAGATGATTCGCGAACAGGGCAAACGCAATTCATTTAGTACGGGGGATTCGCTGTTGGGGCTTGTGGCGTACGGTGCGCATCGTATTCGAACGAAAGCAAGGAAGGGGGAAAGATGGACATTTCGATTCGAGATGAATGCAAAAGCAAGGTTTGTGAGGCATGTGCGGCAATGGCTGCGGTGTCGCTGCTCGCGCTTGCTTTATACGGTTGCCAACCAACAACATCGAGCGATTCGTCTGGCAAATCGGACGATTCAAAGGCGAAAGAAAGCATCACGTTAACCGATTGGTCGCCTGCCACCGATTGCACCACGTGCCATGCAAACGAGGCGTCTTCCGAGTCAGACGCATCGTGCACGGCGTCGAAGCACACGTCGCTGTCGTGCAGCGATTGTCATACTGATACTGAGAAGCTCGCAAAGTTGCATAACGGTGTGAGTTACAACGATCGCCAGCCTACGCGCCTGAAGCAGACCGAGGTATCGAGCGAGGTGTGCCTCAGCTGCCACGACAAGAGTGAGCTGGCACAGAAAACCGCATCGGTGACCGCGCTTACTGATTCGAACGGCAAGACGGTGAACCCGCACGATTTGCCTGCGACCGAAACGCATGAGGCAATTACGTGCACGAACTGTCACGCTATGCATTCCAAGCAAACCGACCTCGACGGGGATGCAAAGGCGTACTGCACAAGCTGCCATCATGCCGACGTGTTCGAGTGCTACACGTGCCACCAGCACAGCTAAAAGCGTGAGATTCAACCTTGGCGTGTGCCAAGGTTGAAGCAAAAGCGCACCGCGGGTGCACGAAATTGAAAGGAGAACGCAATGGAAGAGAATGAAATGGGTCTTTCTCGTCGCAATTTCTTTAAGGGCGCGGGCCTTGCCGCAATCGGCGCGGCAGCCGTAACCGGCCTTGCTGGTTGCGGTTCTTCAGGGAACAAAGCCGACTGGATGCCCTCTAAATGGGACTTCGAAACCGACGTTTTAGTCATCGGCTATGGCGGTGCCGGCCTGTGGGCTGCGGTTACCGCGAAAGACGAGGGTAATTCCGACGTTTTGGTCCTCGAGAAGGCTCCGACGCGCGGCGGCGGAAACAGCTCCATCAACATGGGCGAATACACCTGGATTGATGACGTTGATGAGGCTGTGAAATACATTACGGGCTTCACTAAGGGTCATACACCCGAAGATATTGCTCGTGCGTGGGCCGAGGAATGCTACAACAACATGGACTATTGCGACCGTTGGGGAGTGAAAACCGAGAAGAAGAAGGGCACGAACGCCTCTGGTGGAGCGTCAAGCTGCGAATATCCGTGGATTGATGGCGCGAAGGCCATGCATGTGTGCTCGTTCGGCGATGCCACCAAGGGCGGAAACGAGGGTTGGCATACGCTCGACCAGGCTCGCACCGACTTGGGCATTGAAGTGAAATTCAGTTGTCATGATGAAACGCTGATCCAAAATCCCGATACCAAGGAAATCGTTGGCGCCTACACCTACATCGGCGACGATGGCAATCAATATGCGATTAAGGCGCGCAAGGGCGTTATCATGACAATCGGCGGCTTTGAGTTCAATGACGAGTTGAAGAACACGTACTGCAAGTGCTATCCGATGAACGGTTTCTACGGCTGGCCGTTCAACACGGGTGATGGCATCAAAATGGTTCAGGATGTAGGTGCCCAGCTGTGGCACATGAACAACGTCATCGGCTCGTATAACGCCTGGTTCAAGGACTTCGAGTGGAAGTATGCATTCACGTTGATGCCGCAGGCGAACAACTACGTAATGCTCGACCGTTTGGGCAATCGCTGGATCGCTGAGTCGACGTTCTTGAGCCCGCATGTTGGTTGGCATGAGTTCGATAAGTTCAACGATGCGACACTTGCCGACTTCGAACGCATTCCTACGTGGGTTATCCTCGACCAGAACGTTATTGACGCCGGTCCACTTGGGGCGACTGCAGGCGGCGCGCTGAATACGCCGGGCGGTTCTACGACTATTGGCATGACCTTGAGCGACATCCCTGAAGAATGCGGTCAATATCCCGGCTGGAGTCAGGACAATTCGATCGAGATTCAAAAGGACTGGATCCTGAAGGCCGACACCATCGATGAGCTGGTGAAAAAGATGGCCGAAGTCGACAACGCTCCCGATGTCGAGGCCGTGAAGGCAACCATCGAGAAGTATAATGGCTACTGCACAGCAGGTGCTGACCCCGATTTCGATCGTGATTCTGCAACGCTTGCTCCCGTGTCTACGGCGCCATTCTACGCTTACCCACTATATCCCGGCGGCTGCTCCACCCTGGGTGGCCCGAAGAAGGATGTCAATGCGCAGGTGCTCGACATGGATGACAAGCCCATTGGCCGCCTGTATGCGGCCGGTTGCTTCGGCAATATGGCAAGCCACACGTACGGCATCTCAGGCGGCAACAACGCCGAGAACATGGTTTGGGGCCGTATTGCCGCGCGCTCAGCGTCGGCGAACAAAGCTTGGGACACGAAATAATCTAGGCAGCGAGGCTCGCCCTCTTTCGCTTCCTTGAGCTTCGCATGACTTTATTCTTTCCGACGACGGAGGCGGCGCAAGTGCGCCGCCTCCGTCGTCTTTTTTGCCAAAAGTAGGCTCGAATTGTACAGGAGTCTCGTTTAGAATCTTGGCCTTGTCGCTGCGGGGACATCTTCGCCCCGCGCATATGTTGCACATTATGGACCGAGAAACGCGTAAATTGAATTCTCATAGATGATGAATTTTACCTATGAGAATTCAATTTACGGCCGTGCGGCTATCAGCACGTCATGCAACGCCGCACGGCTTGAAATGCAGGCTTCCCTTTTCGGGGAGATTCCTAGTCGATCGGATCGGGACCCTCGAGCGGCAGGTTGTCCGCCTCAGCGGATTCCTTGCCGTCGCCAGGCGCCTCGGTGCCGTCGAACGCCTTCACGGTTTCATGCCCCGGCAGAACGATGTTCATGATGATGCCGACGAGCGATCCGATCGCCAAGCCGGACAGGGAAATCGTGATGGATCCGACCGGGATGACGATCGCGCCCGCTGCGCTGTAGGCAATGCCGATGGACAGCACGATGATGAGCGCCGTGATGACGATGTTGCGGCTCTTGGTGAAATCGACATGGTTCTCGACGAGGTTACGGATGCCGACCGCAGAGATCATGCCGTAGAGGATCAGCGACACGCCGCCGATGACGCATGCGGGCATGATCTCGATGATCGCGGAGAACTTCGGGCAGAACGAGAAGATGATCGCGAACACGGCCGCCAGACGGATGACGCGTGGGTCGAAGACCCTGGTGAGCGCCAGCACCCCGGTATTCTCTCCATAGGTGGTGTTCGCCGGGGCACCGAACAGCGAGGCCAGAATGGTTGCGAGGCCGTCTCCTAAGAGCGTGCGATGCAGGCCGGGCTCGGCGATGTAATTGCGGTTGCAGGTGGAGCTGATGGCAGAAATGTCGCCGATATGCTCGATCATAGTCGCGAACGCGAGCGGCATGATGGTGATGATGGCGGTAATCGCGATTCCGGCGTTGAAGCCGTCGCCGAAGAGGGAGAAGACCGTGTTGTGCCAGAGCACGGGAAGGCCGACCCATGAAGCGTCGGCAACGCGCGAGAAGTCCACCTCCCCCATCGCAGCGGCGACGAGATACGATACGATAACGCCCAGGAGGATCGGAATGATCTTCACCATGCCTTTGCCCCAGATGTTGCACACGATGATGGTGACGATCGCCACGATGGCGATGAACCAGTTCGTCGAAGCGTTCTGGATGGCCGAGCTTGCCAGCGTCAGGCCGATCGCGATGACGATGGGCCCGGTGACGACCGGCGGGAAGAAGCGCATGACGCGTGCGGCGCCGAATGCCTTGAACAGCGCCGAAAGCACGAGATACAGAAGGCCTGCGCAGGCGACGCCTAGGCAGGCGTACGGAAGCAGCTCGACGTTCGCAACGGCAAGATTGCCTGCTTCATCGGGCAGCATCGGCGCTATTGCGGCATATCCCGCGATGAACGCGAAGGACGAGCCGAGAAACGCCGGAACCTTCCCCTTGGAAATAAGATGGAACAGCAGCGTGCCCAATCCTGCGAACAGGAGCGTCGCGGATACGGAAAGCCCGGTCAGGGTCGGCACTAGAATGGTGGCGCCGAACATCGCGAACATATGCTGCAGACCGAAGACGAGCATCTTCGGCGTTCCCAACGTGCGGGCATCGTATACCGCGTCGGGGCTATCCTGGGCGCCCATCGTCGGAACGGTCTTTTGATCCATGCGTGCACATACCTTTCTCTCATGCGGGAAACCCGCCCTTATACACCGATATGAATGAATCCTTCGCATAAAAAAACAGGTTCTCGATTTCCGGGAACCTGTTTTCGTTACCTCATCAGCACCTCTACATCAGCACGAACATGACGGCGAATGCGATGGTCGCCACCCACATAAGCGGCGATATCTCTTTTATGCGTCCTTGGAAGATCATGATGACCACATAGGATATGAAGCCGAAGCCGATGCCGTTTGTGATCGAATACGTCAGCGGGATGCCGATGATCGTGGCGAAGGCCGGGAACGCGAATTCGATCTTGTCCCATTCGATGAGCCCGATATCCGACATCATCAGATAGCCGACGACCACGAGGGCGCCGCAGGTGGCCGAGCTGGATACCATGCCGACGATCGGCGAGAGAAACGCGAAGACGACGAACGCGATGCCGATGACCATGTTGGACAGGCCGGTCCTCGCGCCTGCGGCGGCACCCGATGCGGATTCGACGAACGTGGTGATGGAGCTCGCGCCCATGATGCCGCCCACGGCGGCTGCGGCGGAGTCGACGACGAGGATGCTCTGGATGTCTTCGACGTCTCCGTTCTCATCGACGAAGTCGCCCTGCTGGCCGACGGCCACGACGGTGCCCATGGTGTCGAAGAAGTCGCTCATGAGCAGCGAGAAGACGAACAAGAGCAGCAGGGGCTGCATGAAGACCTCGATGATGGCCATCGTGCCGGTTGCCGGGTCGGTCTGGAACGGCGCGGCGAAGGCGCTGAAGTCGACGCCGAAGTTCCATGCGCTCGGCATGGGAGAGACGCCCAGGGGGATGCCGACGATCGTCGCGACGATGATCGAGATGAGCAGCGCTCCTTTGACGTGGCGCGTCTGCAGGACGACGGCGACGGCGATGGAGATGATGGCGACGATGGACGCCGGCGTCGTGACATCGCCGAATGCGAGGATCGTAGAGTCGTTCGGAACGACGAGCCCCGAACCCTTCAAGCCAATGAAGGCGATGAACAGGCCGATGCCGATGCCGATGGCGCGACGGAGATTCACCGGGATGGCGTCCATGATCGCCTTGCGCAGGCCGCACAGAACGAGCACGAGGATGACGATGCCTTCAAGCAGGACGACGGCCATGGCGACGCGCCAGTCGACGGCGGGAGCGCCGAGGCAGAGCGTGTACGCGACGATGGCGTTGATGCCCATGCCCGATGCGAGCGCGAGCGGCTTATTGGCGATCAGACCCATCGCGATCGTCATGATGGCCGCGCCGAAGCAGGTCGCGGTCAGCGCTGCGTCGAACGGCACGCCGGCATCCGAAAGAATCGCCGGGTTGACGGCGATGATGTAAGCCATCGCAAGAAACGTCGTCAGACCGCCGACGACCTCGTTCGCGACGGTGCTGCCGCGCTGCGAGACCTTGAAGAACGTATCCACTGATACGACCTCCTCTATCCCCTCGTGGATTTCATTACAGCTTCGGAATTCTAACAGAATGGCAACGGGCGCCGTACGTCAGGAGATTCTGTTCACGCAGCGTTCATCGTCCTTCGCTATTTCGCTCCAACGAGCGCTTGACCGAGCAAGCGGCCTGCGGCGACGGCGATACAACAGAAGACGAGGTTTCCCGCTACGCTCGCACCAGCCATCCCCCATGCCCCTCTGTCCATGAGCGAAAGCGTTTCGAGCCCGAAGGTCGAAAACGTCGTGAAGCCTCCGGTGAATCCCGTGATGGCGAACAGACGAGCCGAATCGGCGGCTTGGCTGGACAGCAGCGCGGACAGGATACCGATGACGAATCCGCCCAGGACGTTGACGATAAACGTCGAAAGAGGGAAAGGCCCGATCGTCTGCATCAATGCCTCGTTCGACCCGACGGCGACGCCCATCAGGTAGCGGCATGCCGCGCCGATGCCTCCTCCAACCGCCACCAAGATCACGTTCAATCCCATATCATGGAATCCTTTCGAACGCCTGCACACGCTCTTTTCCGTGCAAAGTTATAAGATAGCTCAGTATGCCGCAGACGAAGGGGTGATCCGCATGGCGAAGGACACGATCGTTGATTTCCTGAAGACGCATCAGGAAGGCTTCGATGCCGTTCCCTTCTCCCCCGTCGACAGCCTCGTGCTCTCGACGCTGTCGTACCTCGAATTCGACGAATATCCTTACGGCGACGCGTCGGCCGCCGAGCGCATTCCGCTCATCGATCTTATGCGGTTCATTCCCCAGGAACGCATCATCCGCCTCGCCTGGCTCAAGGAAGACGGTCTCATGCCTGCATTCGTCGAGGCCGTCATGCGCAGCCATCGCTACGCCGACGCGACCGTGCGCTTCTTCAAGAAGGAAGATTCGCCCGTCATCGAAAAGCAGTTCTGCGCATGCCTCTTCGAATTCTCGAACTGCGCATACGTTGCCTATCGCGGTACCGATGGCACGCTTACCGGGTGGAAGGAGGATTTCAACCTGTGCTTCCAGGACGTCATTCCCTCCCAGCTTTCCGCCACGCACTTCCTCAATGCGGTCGCCTGCGAAATCGCGCCTGATGCGCAGCTGTACATCGGCGGTCATTCAAAGGGTGGAAACCTTGCCGAATACGCGCTCGCCTGCTGCAACGACTGGGTCTACGACCGTGTCGTCGCCGCATTCGACCACGACGGGCCGAGCTTCCTGAGCCCTCCCTCCCCTCGTTTCGGCACCGAAGGATTCCGCGCGCGCATGCAGAAGACCGTTCCGGCCTCGTCTATCTTCGGCATGATCATGGAGGAAGGACGCGCGTACCGCGTCGTCGAATCGAACGCGACCGGGGTATTCCAGCATAACCCGCTGAGCTGGTGCGTCAAAGGCACCGACTTCATCTATCAGGAAGGTCTCAACCAGGGTTCGCTCGTTATCAACGAAACGCTGGACTCATGGCTCTCGAAATGCACGATCGAACAGCGCGCGTTGTTCATCAATACCATTTTCGGCCTTTTGACCTCGAATGATGCTGATTCATGGGGCGATATCGTCGCGGATTTCCGTGCGAATGCGGCCGCAGCCATCAAGGACGGATCCGGAATAGACGCATCGACCCGCGATGCGCTCCAGAAGACCATGCAGTCGCTCGGCGATGCCATAGGAGACGTCGCCCGAAAACGCATGCGGTCGTTCGCCGGAAGCTCGAAGGCGGCCCTTGAGGCTCAGGCCGAAGAAAGAAGGAACCGATGAGACAGAGCGACGCACGTTTCGAGCCGTTCACGCCGAAGCTCATGTGGCAGGAAGCGGCGCCTCATACCTGGCCTGCCGCGATCATTCCCGTGTTGCTCGCCGTGGCCCTCTGCGCCGGCCCGACCGCGCACATAGACGTTATCACCGTCAACGTTCTGCTCGCGATCTGCGTGCTCATGCAAGCGTCCGTCAACACGTTCAACGACTATTACGACTACATCAAGGGCGCCGATACGGTGGAGAACTCCTCCGACGACGCATCCGACGCGATCTTCGTCCATTACAACATCGACCCGAAAAGCGGCCTCGCCTTCGCGGTCGGCCTGCTTGCCGCGGCATTCGCGCTCGGCATATACATAATCGCCATCGCCGGCGCCGTGCCTTTCGCCATCGCGCTCGTCGGCGCCTTCTTCGTCGCTGCGTATTCGGCGGGAAAGACGCCTCTCTCCTACTATCCCGTAGGCGAGGCGGTCAGCGGCTTCGTCATGGGTGGGCTCATCACGCTCGCCTGCGTCTATGTCCTGTCCGGCACGCTTGATTCGAGCGTGCTGCTCTATGCGCTGCCTTGCATCATAGGCATCGGGCTCATCATGATGACGAACAATACCTGCGATATCGAGAAGGATATCGACGCTCATCGACGCACGCTTCCGGTCGTGCTCGGTCGGCAGCGTGCGGTCAAGGCATACCATGCGCTTCTTGCGCTTTGGGTCTCCTGCCTCATCATCCTTTCATTCGCTCACGCCCGAGCATCTGGATACGATTTCGCAGACGCACTCGCGGCTGGGCTCATCACCATTCCCGCAACACTGCTCATCGCCTATCCGACGTTTCGCGCGATCGGGGTGAATCCCCTCATCGCACGAACGCGGGATGCTGCCATGCCCCAGATCCTGAACCTGAACGTGACGCTCGGCCTCGGCTACATCGTAACGTTGCTGATGCCGAGCGTCTTTTCGATCGGCTGGTTCTAGAACCTGCTCCGCCGCCCGCGCGCACGGCGCGCCGCCGCGGCAAGAAGGACGCTTGAGGACAGGAACATTGCCGCGCCTGCGGCCGTCAGTGCCTGGGTGCCGTCGCCTGTCGACGGAATCCTCTGCGAAGATTCGGAATGCAGGGCTCCTGCGTTTTCGCGCGCGAAACCGCAGGATCCGGCACCCGGCTCCTGCGTTGCATCCGCCTGCCGCGCGTCGTCGGAAGCATCCTGTCCCTGGCCTTCGGGCTGTACGCCTTCGCCCGGCGAAGGCGTCGGATCCGGCGTGGGATCGGGGGACGGCTCCGGGTCGGGATCAGGTCCAGGTTCAGGCCCCGGGCCTGGATCCGGCTCGGGATCGGGCGGCGTCGGAGCGGTGCCTCGGTGCAGCGTCAACGTCCCGTTGAACCTGAAATCGTCCGTGGCGAACGGGATGGCGAGCTCGTCGCCGTCCTGGGATCCCGGCCACGAGTAGGTGCCGTCTTCGTTGCGCACAAGCGCGCTCGAAGAAAGCACCAGGGGCTTTCCGTCCTTGTCCTTCAGAGGGCTTTCGAAGGAATCTCCCTCGACGTAGGCCTCCGACTGCTGCATGAGCGCATTGATGGTGTAGCTCCCGCTTGCCGCGATGGCGCGCCCGAGGGGCGAGAAGTCCTTCACCCGATTGCCGGTCAGATAGCAGCTCGTGAGCGTATCGTTTTCGGAAAGCGGCGATATATCCGCGATGCGGTTGCCGCCGAGGAAGGCCTTCGACAGCTCGGGCATGGACGCGAGCGCCTCGATGGATTCGATGGCGTTATCCGTCAGGTCGAGCGTATCGAGCTTCGTGAAGCGCGCAAGCGACGAGATGTCCGCGATGCCGTCATGCGTGAGCCGAAGCGTCTTGAGCCCCGGCATAGCAGGAAGGCGCGCGGGATCGAATCCAGGCGTCCGCTCTATGCCTACGTTGTTCAGCAAGGGTGCCTCGCCCAAGGGCGCGAGCTCGAGGTTTTCCGGAAGTTCGGCCATGGAGATCGAGCAGAGATTCGGAAGCTTCGCGAGGTCCGAAAGCGTCGCGATGCCCGTCAAAGGCTCGTCCTTGGATCCGAGGGCCGTGACCTCCTGAAGCCGGGACTCGGGAATCGAGGAACCTTCCGGAAGATGGAGCGCCTCTGCGACCGCACGCGCGACGATCGCGTCCTCGAATGCGACGCCTGGCTGATCGGGAGGCTGAGGACCGACGTTTTCCCCTTCGAACGTTATGCGCAGCGTGCCCGACAGCACGCCGTCGGCCGAATCGAAGGAGGTTTCGTACGTCGTGTTCTTCTGCGGATGCGTGATCGTGACGACGTTTCCCTCGACCGCAAGATCGTCGGTTGCAACGATGCGTGCTTGGGAGCCGTCAAGGCTGGTCAAGGGAATTGCGATGCTCGTCTGGTCGGTCGTCTTCGCGATCCGCTGATGCAAGGCGCTGATGCGGCCTATGTCCGACGAAGCAAGGACGCTTACGTCTTCGATGCGGTTGCCGTCGAGCACAAGATCGGCGACGGACGCCTTCCCGTCCGCCTTGCTCGCGAAATCGTCGGCGGATATCCGGGCGATGTCGTTATCGGTCAGGTCGAGCTCTTTGAGGTTCCGAAGGCTCTTCGCGAACGATGCCGAATCCAGCTTCTTGTTGACGAGTCCGAGCTTCTCGAGATGCGAGAGCTTCGGCAGAAGCGAGGTGCTGTAGAGCATGCCGTCTTTCAGGTGAAGCGACGTAAGCGCGGGAAGGTCTTCGAGCCCCTTGAGGTTGCCGACGTTCAGGATGGGGTTCTCAGGCGTGCCGAGCTCGTCGATGAGGTGGACGTTCTTGTCGGTGATCTTGTCGTACGGACCGATGCCCGCCTTCGCATGCGCCGCTTCGTTCAGGGCGTAATCGACGATCACGTAGGTGACCGTCGTGGACTTCCTGAGGTTGAAGACAACATGCTCGGTCTTCTTGCCGGGCCCGACTTCGATCTCGATTTCGGTCGGGTCGAGCTCGACGTCGTCCTTCCAATACCCATGGAGCTTCGCGCTCAGCGTGTAGCGTCCGGGAACGAGATGCGCAGGATCGAGTTCCGCCTCCCCCGCTGCGTTCGTGAGGGTCACGTCCACCTGGATGGCCGGATCCTTGCCCGTCGTATCGTTGATCTCGTAGGTGATCGAGCAGAGGTCGTCGGCGCCGACAAGCTCCGAGACGGTTCGCGTCGTGGCATTGTAGGCGCAATCGGTTGCGGTCACATCGATGTCGGACGGCTCGACGCCGGCGGGAACATCGAGAACGTACGACCCATTCCGCAGGCTCACGGGAACCTTCGCCCCCGAGCCCTTGACCGTGGCGACAAGATCTCTGATACCGCTTCCGTCGTCCGTCGCATCGACGAGAGCCTCGTCGGGCGCACCTCCCGACGCTTTGGTCAGAATCGGAGGCTTCGTGTCCACGATGACGGGCTTCACGAGCGTCTGGTATTCATCGCCTGCGAGCGGACGCGCTTTGAGGGCGACGTAGTAGGTCCCATCCTCGACGTTCAAACGCGCATCGTCTATACCGGTCCAGTACAGAAGATTGCTCTTAAGGTATTTGCCGATGGAGGCATAGCCTTGCATGCCTCCGAAGTTCTTCCGGCCTTCCCTTTCGTACGGATTTCCCGTATACACCTTCTCGGTCAGAGCGGCATCGGCATACACGCCGACCTCCAAGTCGCGATAGTTGCGAAGAAGCACCGCAGAGAGCTCGAGGTAGTCGCCCTGGCGGTCTCCGTTCGGAGAGAACGCGATCGTGCTCGAGAAGCTTCGATGCGTCGCCCCTTCGGGCGTGAGCTCGCCGACGACGACGCGCTTGACGCGCCCGAAGCCGCCCTGCTGCTCGACGTTGACGCCGGTCTTGAAATGGGTGAACAGATCGACATCCTTATTCGTGGGATCGGAAGGGGCGGTCTCCAGGCGGTCGTAGAGCGGATGCTTCGAGCCCGTGAAGGTGTCGACGAAGTCCTCGAACAGAGGCACCTTCTCCCAGCTGCCTCGGAACCCGACGAATGGAATCACGAGCTTTGAGGAGTCTTCCCTGCTCGTCGCTATGACATACCCCTCGAGGAAGTACCCGTTGGGCATTTGCGCGGACAGATCGGCCTCAGATGCGGTCACGTCGAATGAGACAGAGGCCTTGCCCGTGCCTCCCTCGCCGATCGAAAGCGTGCCTGCCGCCGCGCTGGAAAGGCGGTTGGGTTCGAAGGTGAAGCGCCCCTCGTCCACACCGTCGGTGCCGACATAGACCGCAAGGTCGTATTCGCGGGCCTGCCCGTCGAGAGAGCGGCCCTCGATGTCGAAGGTCGCCTCGCCCTTCGATAGATTGCCGAGCATGATCTTGGATTCGCCCGTGCGTGGATCGACAAGATACGCCTTGGCCGCAAGGGCGGCGGAAAGATCCATCTGCCCCGCCCCTTGCTTGCGCGGGCTGTAATAGACATCCTCGGCGTTTTTCGTCGGAACCGCCGTCGACATGAGCACGTTCTTGGCCGTGAGCGAGAGATTCGCCTTATCGACCCCCATGTGCGACAGATGCGCCCGCAGCAGCGCGACCGATCCTGCAACCTGCGGAGACGCCATGCTCGTTCCCTGGAGATCCGTGTAGCCGCCGTTGTTGTCGAGCGAGAACACGTGTCCGCCCGTCGCCATGATCTCGGGCTTGAGGTCGAACTCCGGGCTTACGCCCCATGCCGAGAACGAGCTCGGCTTTCCCGCCGTATCGAGCGATGCGCTCACATAGCCTTCGCTGACGCGCCACGTCGCCGCAGGATCGGCCGCAAGGGCGAGCCCGACGTTCTGCGGCACCGCGATGATGCTGATCGCCGTAGTCTCTACTCCGGGCGCGAACAGCTCCGTGCTCTCGGCGTCGTAGACGATGACGCCTGCCGCTCCGGCGGCAAGGGCGTTCTCTGCCTTGGCCTGGAACGTCAAAC
The DNA here is from genome assembly GCF_000293015.1 of Slackia sp. CM382. Taxonomy (NCBI): domain Bacteria; kingdom Bacillati; phylum Actinomycetota; class Coriobacteriia; order Eggerthellales; family Eggerthellaceae; genus Slackia; species Slackia sp. CM382. The sequence continues at coordinate 216,538 of NZ_ALNO01000016.1, read as the reverse complement.
GGACCCCGTTCTCGGTTCCTCCGCGCTTGACCAAGGCATACTGATTCGGCCCGAACGTCTTTCCTTTGAAATCGGCGGTCGATCCGAAATTGCAGTCGAGTATTCCGTAGTCGGTGTCGAAGGCGACCGGCTTTCCCTTGGGCATGCAGGCGTAGACGCCCTTGACTTCGCCGTCGCCGGACGTGAGGCGCAATGCATTGCGTATGACCATGGAGTCGTTATCCGACGACGCGACCGCGATGGCCCTGCCTGCGATGGAGGGCGAGGCCACGACGCCGTAGTCGGGATCGGTGCTCGGCACGTCGACCGCGCCCAATCCCATGCGCGATTCGTTTCCCGCCGAAACGGCGACCGATACGCCTTGGGCCTGCGCCGCTTCGAGAGCCCGGTCGAGCCCGCGTTCGTTGCCGCTCTGCCCGGCTGCCGGAAGCCCGATGCTCATATTGATCGCATCGACGTCGAGCTTGAGCGCATCGTCGATGGCCTTGACGTATCCCGCCGATCCGCCGGAGTCGTTGTCGCCGAATATCTTCATGATGACGAGCTGCGCCTCGGGGGCGACGCCCTGGACCTTCCCCGAGTTCGCCGCAACGATGCCTGCGACGTGCATCCCATGGTTGTTGCCCGGATTGAAGACGTCGGCATCGCGTCCCGCATAGTCGTACACATACGGAACCTTCGCGTTGCCGTATGCCCCGCCGAGGCCCTTCTCGGATTTCAGACGATCGATATCGGCTTCGGTCAAGCGGCCCGTGGAATCGTCGGTCAAGCGCAGCGCCTCGTGATCGATCTGGGCACCCGAGTCGATGACGGCGACGACAAGGCCTTTTCCCTGGCCGTTCGACGTCAGGTTCCCTTCGGGATCGGCGGCCGAGCGCAGGCTCTGCATGGAAACGGCATCCTCTGCGGGAGCAGGCTCGGGAGCCGCGTATTCATGCTCGACGAAGGCGTTCGCGAGCAACGGGACGTATGCGAGCTCGAAGGCCTCTTCGTAGGTCAGCGTGACGGCGCATCCGATGAACACCGCGTCGTAGGTCTCTTCGGCCTCGACCGTTCGCCCGAGCGCCTTGGAGACGTCTTCGAGCCCCGCATCGCGCACAGCCTGAGCGTCAAGACCGTCTTGCGATGACGCGAACTCGAGGATGACGCGCACGGAATCCGTCGACGACGGTTCGGAGGCGCTTGCCGTGAGCTCGGATGAGAATGCATCGAACCATGCGTGCGGCGCGCCGGAAGCGCTTCCCTTCGCGGCCGGCATTCCATGCGGATCGTCGTCCGCACGCGCGAGTCCGCTTAATGGCGCGGCGCACATAGTCGCCGCGAGTGCAAGGGCCATGAATATCGCGGCCGCCCGTCGAGAGACGCAATCGATCATGCTGGATTCTCCTCGGTATTCCCTGCTTCCTTATAATCCAGCGTGAAATTGTAATATAAGGTTAACTTCTTATGGACAAGAATCTGCTTCGCGCGAGAACCCGAATGAAACGTCAGAGGCCGAGAAGCTCCGAGCCTATCGTCGCCGACGGGCGGCAGCAGGATTTTTCATTCCAGACGCAGGCGAGCTCTTCGAGCGAAACGGCGAAAACGGGCGCGGGTGAATCGGGCGATCGTCCGTCCAACAGGCCTGTTGCAGCGGCAATGGCTCCCCAGAGGCGCTCGGGAGACTTGAAGCGCTCCTTCAAGGCGTCCATGCCTACGTCGCCTGAGCGCTTGGAAAGACGGCGTCCCGTCGCATCGACGAGGAGCGGCGCATGGAAGTACGTCGGTCGTGCATAGGCGAGCGCATCCTGGAGCGCCGCCTGCACAGGCACTGACCTTATGAGGTCGCTTCCACGTACGACCTGGGTGATTCCCTCGTCCGCATCGTCGACGACCACGGCGAGCTGATACGCGAACGCCTGGTCTGAGCGCATCACGACGGCGTCTCCCACATCGCGCTGCATATCGAAGGTCTGAAGGCCCTGGAATGCGTCGTCGTATGAGAACGCACCCTCCCCGACGTAGAAACGCTGGGCGAACGGACGATGCGCCTCGGACGTTCGTCGAACCCGCACATCGTCGGGGAGAAGCCGGCAGGTGCCCGGATAGACGAATCCCTCGCCTGCATGAGGAGCGCTTGCCGCATGCCACGCGGCGCGGGTGCAGAAGCAGGGGTAGGTACGTCCTGCACGACGCAGCCTCTCGAACGCCTCGCGATACGTATCCAGGCGATCATGCTGATAGATAGGACCTTCATCCCAGGTGAGCCCGAGCCATTCGAAATCGCGCATGATCGCATCGGCCCATGACTGCTTGCAGCGCGCCTCATCGAGATCCTCGATGCGCAGCACGAGCGAGGCGCCGGTCGATTTCGCGACGAGCCATGCGACGAGGAAGCTGTAGAGGTTGCCGATGTGCATGCGCCCCGAAGGGGACGGTGCGAACCGCCCCTTTTCCCGACGGCTTGCGCCGTCGATCGTCAAGGCGCCTCCCAGAGCATCGCTCCCGACGATGCCCGAGGGATGCGTGTCGCCGCGCGATACGGGCATGTCAGCCCATCTGCCCGGCGCGGTCGCGCGCGAACGACCTTCCGAGCGAGAACGCCTTGAGGTTCATGTCGACGAACCGCTCGGGCACGCGGCCGCGTATGACATCGAGCCAGACAGCCTCATCGTAGTCGAGGAAGGTGGAAAGCACGCCGAGAAGCACGACGTTGACGCTCTTGACGCTGCCGGCCTGGCGGGCGAATAGCTCGGCGGGCGTGACGAGGGCGCCGAAACCCGAAAGCGTCTTGCGGGCGCCGCGTGGCATGGGGACGCGTCCCGTGAGCGCCGTCAGGGGTTTGATGGTCTCGTCGCTCACGATGGCGATTCCGTCCTGCTTGAGATACGCGATGTTGCGCAGGGCTTCGGTGGTCTCGAACGAGATGAGGAAATCGGCATCGCCGATGTCGGCGACCATGGTCCCGACCGCGCGTCCGACGCGCACGACGGTCGTCACGGCGCCGCCGCGCTGGGCCATGCCGTGGATTTCCGAGAGCTTCACGTCGTCTCCCGACGCAATGGCGGCGCGCGCCAGCAGATCGGCGGCGAGAATGGTGCCCTGTCCGCCGACGCCGCAGAGCAGGATGGTTTTCGCTGAATCGCTCATCGGGCCTCGCTCTCTTTCACGATCACGGAAAACGGGCAGACCTGAGCGCATTGCGAGCATCCGACGCAGAGCGCGGGATCTATCGAGGCCACGTTGGACGAAAGGTCGAAGGAGATGGAGGGGCAGCCGATCTGAACGCACATCTTGCATCCCCGGCAGTCGGGCTTGACGGCATACCTCTCACGCTGCGCGCGCTCGAGCAGCACGCAGGGCGATTTGAAAACGATGACCGAGAGCGCATCGGCAGCCTTTGTCGCACGGACGAGCGCCTCGTGGACGGCTTTGACGTCCTGGGGATCGACGAGCTGAAGGTCTTCGATGCCGATGGCTTCCATGAGCTTCATGAGGTCGAGCTCTCGGCTCGGACGGTTCTGAAGCGTCACGCCGTTGACCGGATTGCCCTGGCGCCCCGTCATGGCGGTCGTACGGTTGTCGAGGATGCAGACGGTGCCTGCCCCCTGGTTGTACACGGTGGAGATAAGCGATGTCAGTCCCGAATGGGCGAACGTCGAATCGCCGATGACGGCGACGACCGGACGATGCTTCGTGCCTTCCATCGCAAGCTCGAACCCGTGCGACATGGAAACCGATGCCCCCATGCACAGGCTCGTATCCATCGCGGAAAGCGGCGCGAGGGCCCCGAGCGTGTAGCAGCCGATGTCGCCCGTGACGATGGCACGCATGCGATGCAGCTCGCGGAAGACCGGACGATGGGGGCAGCCGGGGCACAGCGCCGGAGGGCGTCCGGGTATCCCTTCGGGCGCATCGATGTGCGCCGGCACCTCGGCGCCGAACGCGACGCGGATATCGCCCGGCGTGAGTTCGCCGGCACGCGGAAGCGGGCGCTTCGGCGCAGACGGCACGATGCCTGCGGCCTTGACCGCATCGGAGAGATAGGCGGATGCCTCTTCGATGACGTAGACGTCGTCGACCGAGGCGGCGAACTCATGCAGGAGCTTTTCAGGAAGCGGCCAGGAAAGCCCGAGCTTCAGAACGGACGCGTCGGGCAATGCTTCGCGCACGTGCTGATAGGTGGCGCCGGCGCAGACGATGCCGATTCGAGCGTCCCGTTTCTCCACGACGTTGTACGGGCATTCGTCCGCCCAGGCCCGCAGCGCTTCGTCCCGTTCGATCAGATTCACGCGGCGCGGCCGCGCGAACGCGGGCATCATGACCCACTTCGACTCGTCCTTCGCATACGGCTTCTTCTCGACGTCTGTGCGGGGACCGACGTCGGTCGGACACTTCGCATGGGAGATGCGCACCGTCGAGCGGATGAAGAAGGGCACGTCGAACCGTTCGGACAGATCGTACGCATCGCGCGTGAAGGCGCGCGCCTCGGCGCTATCCGCCGGCTCGAGCAGAGGAATGTGCGCCGCCATCGCGTAGTAGCGCGAATCCTGCTCGTCTTGGGACGAATGCATGCCGGGATCGTCGGCCGCCAGGACGACGAGGCCGCCGCCGACGCCCGTGTAGGCCGCCGTGAACAGAGGATCGGCCGCGACGTTGACGCCGACGTGCTTCATCGTGACCAAGACGCGCGCGCCCGCGGCGGATGCGCCGACGCCGACCTCGACGGCGACCTTCTCGTTCGTGGCCCATTCGGCGTAGACGCCGGGCATCCGCGCGAAAACCTCCATCGTTTCCGTGGAGGGCGTGCCCGGATACGCGACGCCGATGTGCGCGCCGGCCTCCCACGCGCCGCGGGCTATCGCTTCGTTGCCGGAAAGCAGTTCCATGATTCGGTTCCCCCTTGCAAGCACCTTGAGCTAGCGCGTCGGATCCATCGGGGAGAACGCCAGGCTGAACGTGCCGATCTGGATGACGTCGCCGTCGTACAGGCGGGTCTCGCGAACGTTTCGGTTATTGACCCAGAGTCCGTTGAAGGAATCGAGGTCGACAATATGGAACACGCCGTTCACACGCCTGATCTCGGCATGGGAGCGGGATACCGTCATATCGTTGAGGAAGATGTCGCATTGCGGGCTGCGGCCGATGGTGATGACGTCGGCCGCGAGACGAAAGACGTTGCCGACCTGAGGGCCGCGCACGATGCGCAGCCTGGCTTCGTCGAAGATGGGAGAAGAGGCCGACGCCTGGGCATCGGAAGCGATGGGCTTGAAGGCCTGCGTCTTGCCGAGAAGCTTGAATCCGCAGGTCGGACACGCATTCGCCCCTTCGGGCAGAGGCGCCATGCATACGGGGCAGGTTGAGGCCATGAGACTTCCTTTCCTTACAGCCTGAAAGGGTTATCTATCCATGATAGGGGTCGGAACGTTATAGCATGCCGACGCAGCGACGGACGGCTGTCCCTGCAGGTCTGCGACCAGTCGCGCGAACCAGATGCCGAAGCCCTCGAAGATGTTCGGGGCGGCGACGTCCTCGGCGGCGATGAGGTCGACGGATGCGATGCGCTCGGAGCCTTGGAAGAAGTCTATCGCGCCGACCTTGTCGCCCGACTTCACGGCTCCCGACGGCTCGTCGTACGACACGTCTTGGGTGATGGTGCCCGAAGCCGCGAAGATGCGCGTGAGCGCATCGGGATCGGCGACGGTGGCGCGCACGGTCTTATCGGGCCAGGCGGTGCAGGCGACCTCTGCGACGACGGGGACGTTTGCGCCCGAACGATCGAGCGCATACGGCGAATTGATCAGATCGACGTCCTGGATATTGTCGAAGGCCCAGTCGAGCAGCGATGTGGTGGCGTCGAATCGGCCTTCTTCGGTCGAACTGCCGAGCACGACGGTGTAGATGCTGTCTTCCGTGCGCTCGCAGGCGCCGGCGAAGCAGTTGAGGGCGACGTCGCCCGTGCCGGTCTTCACGCCGACCATGCCGTCGTAAACGCCGAGGAGCTCGTCGGTCGAGATGAGCGTGATCGCGCGCTGGGTTCCGTCTTTCTGCGTGACGGTGACGGTGACGTCTCCCCCACCGACGATCGAGCGGAACGTGTCGTTCTGCATGGCATACGCGGTCATCTTCGCGACGTCGTGCGCAGTCGAATGCGCATCGCTCTCGTAGCCGTCGGAATCGAGCCCATGAGGATTCGTGAACAGGGTGTCGGTGCAGCCGATCTCCGCCGCCCTGGCGTTCATCGCATCGACGAAGGCTCCTTCAGGATCGGGCTGGGCATCGGTCACGAGACGCGCGCCCACGGTTTCGGCGATGGCGACGGCCGCGTCGTTTCCCGAGGGGACGAGCAGGCCTTGAAGCGCCGTCTTGAGCGACATCGTGTCGCCAGGCCGCAGCTGGGCGGACGAACCGATCGTCGTGCCCGCCTTGTCGCTCACGGTGATCGTGTCGGTGAGCGATGCGTTGTCGAGCGCGACGATCGCGGTCATGATCTTGGTGATGGATGCGATCTTGTATTCGGAATCGGCGTTGCGCGCGAAGAGCTCGCGCCCGTCGTAGGTGACGGCAAGGGCCGCCTCGGCATCGATGTCGGGGGAATTGTCGATGGAAAGCCCCCGGCTCGCTTCGGTGGAGCCGAGGACAAGGTCGGTCGACGGGCGCACATCGGCCCAGGCAGGAGATGCGATGCCGATCGCAAGAACGAGGGCGGCGACGATGCCAAGCACGCAGCGGCGCATCGATGGGCCGCTGCCGAACGAACGCGCGATCATAGCGAACCCCCGGCCGAAGGTCCTTCGGGGCAATCCTGCGCGTCGGGCTTGGGACCGAACACGGCATTGGCGATGCGCTCGGACCCTGTGCCGACGGAGGCCTTCTCCGTATGGCGGATGATCCCGACCCCGGCGCAGATGTAGTACACGGACGAGATGAGCGATACGGCAAGGCCCGCATACACGAACCAGATACCCCACGAGGATACCTGGCCGTTCAATCCCGGAAGCCAGGAGGCATCCACAAGATGGATGCCTGCGACCTGCGGAATGTTCAGCATCAGGCCTGCGAAGCCGATATAGAGGAGCGTGGTCGCGACCTTGCCGAGCATGATGACGTCGACATGTCGGCCGTAGTGATAGACGAGATGCGCGTCGCCGGCAACCAGAACGAGATCGCGGACCACGACGAGCACGATGATCCACACAGGAAGCCGTCCGAGGATAAGCAGGCAGATGACGCCCGTCACGAGCAGCATGCGATCGACGAAGGGATCGAGAAGCTTGCCGAGCCTGGACACCGCATTCGTCCTGCGGGCGATGTATCCGTCAAGGAAATCGCTCGAAGCGGCGAAGGCGTAGATGAAGGTGGCGACGACGCCATGCCCGCAGAAGAGCACGGCTACGAAAACCGGAATCAAGCAGAGACGGATGCACGATATGACATTCGGAACCGTAAGAACGCGATTCGAAATCTTTTGTTCCTGAGCAGGCATCAGGCTCCCTTACAGGTATCGGGCGAGAAGGCATGCGGCGCATGCAACCTGTGATTCTATCAGGTAAATGAAGGGAAGCCGTGCGATGCGCGGATTAACACCGTCTGGTTACATACGCGAGGAGCCGGCACGCGGCCGGCTCCTCACACGAAACATAGGACGACGACGGGCCTATTTTCCGCCCTCTCCTTCAGCCTCCTTGGCCTTCTCGGCCTCACGTGCGGCCTTCGCGGCGAGGGCGGCGGCGACGCGCTCCTTCTTCTTGCGTTCGCGTTCGGCCTTCTCCTCGGGAGATTCGACCTCAACCGCCACAGGATGCAGGAATTTCTGCTGCGCGGCCTCGAGGCGGGCGGTATGCATGTCAAGCGCGTCGTGCGGACAGGCGCGCACGCATTCTCCGCAGATGACGCAGCTGAACCAGTTGATGGTCCACGATGCGCCCTTCTTGTCCACGACGATCGAATCCGTCGGGCAGACGCGCTGGCAGATCGAGCACAGCACGCATTTCTGCGGTTCGACGTCCACGTGCCCGCGCATCGCGGCGTAAGGTTCGGGGGATTCGAGGGGGTACATGATGGTCTCGGGCTTCTTGAACAGCGACCGGATCGTCATCTTCCCCAGCTTGAAGTTCGGCATAATGCATCCCTACCTTTCCGAGCAGCTGATGCAGGGGTCGATCGTGAGGATGATGTTCGGGACATCGGCTAAGTCGGAGCCCTCGAGCGCCTTCACCATGCCGGCGAGGTTCTGCGTGGTGGGAGTCCGCATGCGCATGCGGTCGAGGTTCTTGGAGCCGTTGCCGCGCGCATAATAGAAGCACTCGCCGCGCGGCTGCTCGAGCAGGTTGACCGCTTCGACCCCGTCGCCCGGGCGAAGCTTCGTGCGCTCGCCGATGCCGTCGTGGGGAATCTTCGCGATGAGCTCTTCGATGATGTCGATGGATTGCAGGACCTCGAGGCCGCGCACCTTGACGCGCGCGTAGCAGTCGCCCTGATCGTCCAGGATGGGCTGGAAGTCCTCAAGGTCGCCGTACGCCCCGTTGCCGAGCATGCGCGCATCGTAGGCGATGTTGGAAGCGCGACCGAACGGACCGACCATCGAGGTGGCCGCCGCATCGTCGCACGACAGATGCCCGATGCCCACGAGACGGCTCTTGACCGACGAATCTTTGAGGAAGGTGTTCAGAACCTCGCGATATTCGTCCTTGATGCCTTCGAGGCGCGTGATGATGGTCGAGAGAACCGTGCCGTCGATATCGCTGTTCACACCGCCGACATTGACATAGGACAGGATCACGCGGCCGCCGGTGGTCTCTTGGAAGATGTCGAGCACGCGCTCGCGCAGACGCCACGTATGCATGAAGAGGCTCTCGAAGCCGAACGCGTCGGCGGCAAGGCCCATCCAGAGCAGGTGGGAATGCATGCGGGACAGCTCGTGCATGATAACGCGCAAATACTCTGCCCGCTTGGGGATCTCAAGCCCCATCGCCTTCTCGACCGTCTCCACGTAGCCGAGCGAATGGCCGAAGCTGCAGATGCCGCAGATGCGTTCGGCCACGTAGACGAACTTATGGATGTCGTGGGAATCCACGAGCTTCTCAAGCCCGCGATGGATGAACCCGATCTGCGGAATCGCCTCGATGACATGTTCGTCCTCGACGACAAGGTCGAGATGGAGAGGTTCAGGCAGCACCGGATGCTGCGGGCCGAACGGGATGACCGTCGCCTTTCCCATCGTTACTCACCGTCCTTCGCGGACTCGCGCGCGACGCGCGCCTCGAATGCCGCGCGTACCTTGGCGGCCTTTTCGGGATCCATGCCGACGACGCGGGCCTCCATGGCTGCGCGCTGCTCTTCCACGGTCTTCTTGGGCGCAGGCGCCGCAGATACGCTCTTCGAAGCGTCCGATGCCGTCTGCACCTTCGGCTCCTCCTTGGCCTTCGCGGCCCGCGCCGCTTTCGCGGCGGCGAGTTTCGCGGCCTTGTCGCGCGCCGCCTTCTGCGCAGGCGACAGCACGGTCATAGGCTTGTCGACGGCGACGTCGTAGAATGCGCCGGCGAAATCGATCACGATGCCTTCGACGTTCAACCCGAAAAGGTCGTGCGCCTCGTTTTCGTTCGCAAACGCAGCCATGAACAGGTCTGATATGGAAGGAACCGCCTGCGTCTCGGAATTGACCGAGCGCAGGGCGTAGTTCTCGACCGCGCCGTCCTTCATGAAGGTGTAGATGACGTCGATGCCGGGATCGGCCATGCGGCAGAGCATCTGCACGAAGCGGAACCCTTCGTCATGCTTCTCCTGCGCGACCGCATGCAGCCGATCGACGGGGATATCGACGAACGTCGAATCGAATGCCATCTTCTAGGCTCCTTTCCTCGCCGAGGCGAGCTCGGCGGCCTTCTGCTCGAGCACCGCCACGCCACGCACGACGCCGTCGATGATATTCTCGGGGCTCGCCGCGCAGCCGGGGACGTAGACGTCGACCGGAATGGCCTGATCGACGCCTCCGATCACGTTGTAGCAATCATGGAAGATGCCGCCCGAGCAGGCGCAGATGCCCACCGCGACGACCACCTTGGGGTCGACCATCTGGTCGTAGATCTCTTGGATGACCTTGATGTTGCGCTCGTTGACCGAGCCGGTCACCAGGAAGATGTCGGCATGCTTGGGGTTGCCGGTGTTGATGACGCCGAAGCGTTCGGCGTCGTAGAGCGGCGTCAAGGACGCGAGCACTTCGATGTCGCAGCCGTTGCAGCTGCTCGCGTCGTAGTGGATGACCCAGGGCGATTTGGATACGTAGCTCATATCAGACTCCCTAGAAGACGATGAAGGCGCACAGCGCGGCGATGTTGCCGATGCCGAGCACGCCGCCGACGATCCACGCCCATTTGAGCATGGCCTGCCATTTCACGCGTGCGAAATTGTTGTCTATGAAGATCTCGAGCAGCCAGGCGGCAAGCGCGGCCGCGACGGCGAGAACATAGGAGACGGGATTGCCCCACACGAAGAACATGCCGACCCATCCGAGGAAGAGCACGCTTTCGCACCAGTGCATGACCTCGACCTTCGCGAGCGTGCGTCCGCTCATCTCGGTGGTGATGCCCTTGACGATCTCCTGGTGCCCATGATGCGAATAGGACAGGTCGAAGGGCGACTTGCGCAGCTTGATGGTGAGCACGAACATCAGCGCGAGGAATACAGGGATGCAGACGACGATCAGCGGACGGCTGTAGAGCGCAACGCCCGCGACATCGAAGGTGCCGATCGCGAGGAACATGCAGACCGCCATGAAAAGGATGACCGGCTCATAAGCCATGACCTGCACCGTTTCGCGATCGGCGCCGATTTCCGCATAGGGAGAGCGCGTGGAATACGCGGCCAGGATGAAGAAGAGCGCCGACAGCGTGATCAGAAACGCGCACATCAGGAAATTCCCGCCGCCGAAGAACGCGCCCCCGGAAAGCAATGCGAAAATGAGCGCGCAGGTGACATAGACGTCTTCCACGGAATTGACCGCGACGTCGTCTTTCATGAGCAGCTTGCGCACGTCGTAGTAAGGCTGCAGCAGCGGCGGGCCGACGCGACCCTGCATGCGCGCGGTGACGATGCGGTCGGCTCCCGCGAGAAGGCAGCCGACGACAGGACCGAGAACGGCGAAGGCGACCGTGCCGATCAAGGTTCGCAGCAGGTCGTCGCCGACCGTGCCGACCGAGGCGTACATCGGAAGCGCGATGGCCGTCTCGAAGGAAGCCACGGAAAACGCCGCCGAAGCCGCAAGCCCGACCACGACCGCGATTGCGGAGATGACGGTGGCCGGCTTGTCAAGGATGCGCTCGCCGAAGATGTCTTCGAGATACCAGTTGCGCGCGGTCGCCTGACGAGGCTTGGACATGGAGTCGCGGAACGTGCGCGCCGACTTGTCGATCGTGACGCCGCCCAGATAGATCGGAACGATGCGCTTGCGGGCATGTCCGAGCGCGCCGAACATCACGGCGACGATGAAGGCCGACGAGATGCTCGTGATGAGCATGTTGTCGGCGCCGATCACGTCGCCTGCCATCGCATAGGTGGAAGCGAGATACGGCTCGACGAAGCCGGCGGACAGCAGCGGCATGAACACGGCGCACCCGACGGTGAGCACGGCCATGAGGCCGATGGTCGCCCATTCGCTCCGATGGATCTTCATCTCCTGGTTTTCCGCATGCGCGGCGACGCCGGAAAGCTTCCCGATGAACTTGGCCCAGAACATGAACGTGGCGGCAGAGCCGAACGCGAGCATGCCGAGCAGAAGGACCTGGCCAGTCGAGGCGAACGACACGAGCGAAGCCCATTTGGAGATGAGCATGCCGAACGGGGCGATGAACATGCCCATGCAGCCGAGCATCATGTAGCGCGCAAGGCGCGGCATGCGGTCGAACAGGCCGTCCATGGATTCGATATCGCGGGAGCCGATCTGGTGCTCGGCAGAGCCGACGCAGAGGAACAGCAGGCTCTTCGCCGCGGCATGGAAGATGATCAGGAAGATGGCCGCCCAGACCGCCTCGGGCGTGCCGACGCCGGCGCAGGCCGCGATCAGGCCGAGGTTGCCGATGGTCGAGTACGCGAGCACGCGCTTGGCATTGGATTGCGAGATGGCGAGCAGCGACGACATCAGGAACGTGAAGCCGCCCACGGCGATGACCATGGCCGATGCGGTCGGATAGACGAGGAAGAGAGGCGCGAGCTTGATGAGCAGGAAGACGCCGGCCTTGACCATCGTGGAGGAATGCAGAAGCGCGCTCGTGGGCGTGGGCGCGACCATGGCGCCGAGCAACCAGGTATGGAAGGGCATCTGCGCGGCTTTCGTCATGCCGGCGAACGCGAGCAGCGCCACGGGCAGGGCGAAGAGGGCCGATCCTTGCGCGCCCTGCGCGAGAAAGGCGCTCATGGTGAGCGGAAGCCCTTCGATGCACAGATACGCGATGGCGGCCTGGAATGCGATGCCTCCGAGCATGTTCATGACGATCTGGCGAAACGCATTATCTATCGCTTCTTCGGTCTTCGTGAAGCCGATCAGGAGGAACGAGCACAGCGTGGTGATCTCCCAGGCGGTGTACATCCACGACAGGTTATCGACGAGCACGACGTTGTACATGGCCGAGAGGAACGCGAAGATGACCGCGAAGAACCACGGGCGGCGGTCCTTCTGGTCGGCATGGATGTCTTGGAAATCCTTCATGTAGCCTAGGGAATACACGCAGATGCCCGAGCCGATCACGCCGATGATGAGCACCATGACGACGGCGAGCGCGTCGATATGCATCGCCGTCGAGAACTCGACGCCGTCGGAAAGCGCCGCCTCGATGGCGATGGCGCCGACGATCTGCACGAGCACGAGCGCGGCCGCAAGCGTTCGCTTGTAGCGCACCGCATAGGCCAGAATGAACGCTCCGACCACAAGATCGAGCACGAACCCTATGCCGCCGAGCGCGGACGCGTACGACGCGGGAAGCTCGACCGACACGGACCCCTGAGGCAGGTAGACGGCCGCGAACGCGACGGAAAGCGCGGCGATGATCGCGGCGAACGACGCCGACAGGACCGCACGCGCCTTGTCCTGCCTGATGAAGAGCATGACCAACGCGGCGAAGCAGGGCATGAGGATAAGCGCCGAGATCAGTTCCACGAATGCCTTCTTTCGAATGTCGTGCCGCCGCGAGGCGACGATCGGTCCCCGGCGCGCCGGCGGGGCGCGCAATTCGGAATGGTAGCAACGAAAGAGTACGCGTGACAACGCATGGGCGGATGAGCGGGACCATCCGCGCGGCGATACACCGCTTCGCGCCGACGGTTTTCGACGCTCCCCCTTTCGGTGCGAAATGCAACCGCATCACCTGCAATATACCTGTCGCCGACGTCTGCATCCGCGAGATGCGACGCGAGCGGCAGAGAAAAGCACATGCCGGTCATCATTCCATCCATAGTGGATATGGTGGAAATGTACCTATAGGTTGTGGGGGTCCCGTGATGCGCGGACCCGTGTGTCGCAAGGCGCGGGCGAACGGCAGGTTTTCGGTCGAATCGCCGCGAACGGCATGATTCCGCGATCGAACGGCGCCTGAACCTATTCGAGCGGCGATTTCAGGATGAAATGGCTGCGTCGCGCATCGAGAAGCCCCTCGCGCTGCATCTTTCCGATCTCGCTTGAAAGGGCGCTGCGGTCGACCGAGAGGTAGTCGGCCAGGCGTTGGCGGTCGTACGGAATGTCGAATTCGTTCGATCCGTGCTTCGTGGCTTCGTACGAAAGATACGAGACGAGGCGCGCGCGGATGGTCTTGGGAGTCGAATGCATGATGCGCCGCGAAAGCCCGAGGTTCTTCTGAGCGAAGGTGAGCACGAGATTGCGCGTCACCTGCATCCCCGTCGCATCATCGACGCCGTCCCCCGCCAGAATGCGCGCGACGTCCAGGAACACGATGCGGCAATCATCGTCCGCGACGACGTCGACCATGAGCGGCGTGTCGCGCACGGCGGCGTAGGTCTCGGCGAACACCGATCCGGGCTTGCCGCTTCCGATCAGGTTCGTATTGCCCCATACGTCGGTGCTTTCGATGCGCACGCGCCCTTCGAGCACGATGCCCATGGATTTGACGATGTCGCCCTGACGATAGACGTACGAACCCTTCGCATACGTCTTTTCTCGGGCGGCGGCAGAATGCAGGACCGCGTCGATGGATGCGAGATCCACGTCCTTGAAGACGCTGCAGCTGGAAAGGATGCCGATATCCATGATTCTCCTCCTTACGTCGTCTGCTCGAGGAATGCGGCGATCGCTGCAAGGAGCTGGGCGTCTCCCTCGGCATTGAAATACTTGACGGGCACGACCAGGCGCTTGGCCGCCGCGACGAAACGGCCGCCGTGGCGCCTGAGATCCTTCATCGTTTCGGGCGAAAGCGCGATGGGTTCCACGTTGAGCCTGCCTGCTACCACGTTCACGAGGCGCACGCCGTGCTCGCCGCACCAGGCGCGGATGCGGGCGCGCGTGATCAGGGCGAGGCATTCCTCGGGCATCTCGCCGTGAGCCTCCACGATGGCGGCCGCAAGGTCGTCCACGGCGCCTGGCGTGTCGGCGAATGCCGCGCGTCGGTACAAAAGCACGCGCTCGTCGGTGTCGGGCACATAGTCTTCCGAGATGAACGCGCTGCCGGGCACGTTGAGCGTGATGTCGGAAAGCGCTTGCGGCGCCCTATCGTCCAACGGCCTGCCCTCTCGGGCGTCGTTGAACGCGGTCGCGAGCATCTGGGCGAACAGATCGAAGCCGACGGCGCTCACCGACCCGCTCTGCTCCGCGCCCAGAAGGCTGCCGGCTCCCCGGATCTCGAGGTCGCGCATGGCGACCTGCATGCCGCTCCCGAGTTCGCGATGCTCGTCGATGGCTTGCAGGCGCGCGGTGGCCTCTTCGGTCAACGGAACCTCGCTCGGGAACATGAAATAGGCGTAGGCCTGCAGCGAGCTGCGCCCGACACGTCCTTTGAGCTGGTACATCTGCGCTAGCCCCAAACGCTGCGAATCTTCGATGACAAGCGTGTTGGTATGCGGGTTGTCGATGCCGCTTTCGATGATCGTCGTCGCAACGAGCACGTCTATGGCCCCCGCCGCGAAATCCTCCATGACGGCTTCGAGCTCTTCCTTGCCCATCTTGCCGTGGGCCGCGCCGATGCGCGCCTCGGGAGCCGCGTCCCGCACGCGATCGAGCGCGTCCTCGATCGTCCTCACGCGGTTCGACACGTAGTACACCTGGCCCCCGCGCTGCATCTCGCGCCTGATGGCGTCGGACACGATGTCGGGGTCCCACTCCCCCACGTGCACCTCGACCGGCCGGCGCTCGTCAGGCGGCGTGAGGATCAGGCTCGTATCGCGCACGCCCGACAGGCTCATCTGCAGCGTGCGCGGAATGGGCGTGGCGGAAAGCGTCAGCACATCGATATGCTCGCGCAGGTTCTTGAGCTGCTCCTTATGTCCCACGCCGAAGCGCTGCTCCTCGTCGATGATGACGAGTCCCAGATCACGTGGATTCACGTCGCGCGACAGCAGGCGATGCGTGCCCACGAGCACGTCGACGGTCCCGTCGGCGAATCCGGCAAGCGTTTCCTTCTGCTCGGCAGGCGTTCTGAAGCGCGAGAGCACCTCGACGCTCACATGGAACGGCTCGAAGCGGTCCTTGAACGTGGCGTAGTGCTGCTGCGCGAGGATGGTGGTCGGACAGAGCACCATGACCTGCTTGCCGTCCTGGACGGCTTTGAACGCCGCGCGCAGAGCGACCTCGGTCTTGCCGAATCCCACGTCGCCGCAGACCAGACGATCCATAGGCCGCGAAGACTGCATGTCGGCCTTGACCTCTGCGATGGCGGAAAGCTGGTCGGGCGTCTCGGCGTAGGGAAACGCGTCTTCCATCTCCTTCTGCCAGGGATTGTCGGGGGAATAGCGGAAGCCCGGCACGGACGAGCGGCGCGTATAGACGTCCACCAGGTCGAACGCGAGCTGCTTGGTGGATGCGCGCGCCTTGGACATCGCACGCGACCAGTCCGACGTGTTCAGGCGCGTCAGACGCGGGCTGCTGCCCTCGGGACCCACATAGCGCGTGATGCGGTCGAGCTGTTCGACGGGAACGAAGAGCTTGTCGTTCTCCGCATATTCGAGCTGCAGGTAGTCGCGCATCGTGCCGCCGACGTCCTGACGCACCAGACCGCGGAAGAACGCGACGCCATGGGCGGCGTGAACGACGTAATCGCCCGGATTGAACGGAAACGTGATCTCGGTCGCATCAACGCGACGGCGCCGCGCGACGGCGGATGCGCGGCCTTGGAGGTCGTGGATCGACACGATGGCGAGCTTGGACTTGGGAATGACCATGCCGAGCGGCACGTCCACGTCCACGACGTTCACCACGCCGCGTTTCAGAGGGTGCCGATCCCCTCCTGCCGCATCGAGCGCCTCGACGATAGGCAGCCCCGCATCGACGAACAGAAGCTTCATGTCCTGGCGGGCCCGATACTGCGGCACGCAGAAGGCCACGGTGTATCGCTGGTCGATGAGCGAGCGCAGCTTGGCGATCAGCTTGTCGCCGTCGCCGGCGACATCGGTGCGCTTGACCGGGAGCTCCTCGTCGAGCATGCCGCCGACACGCATGATGGACGCCAGGGTGAAGCGAGGCGCGGCGCCGAAATCGAGGTCGGACGCCTCGGCGTACAGCCCGGTCGCAGGGATATGGCTTCCTTGGGCGCGCCGGGCGGCATCGTCTGCGGCATGGGCCGCGTCATCGATCAGGCTGCGCGGCTCGCTGAGGACCACGAGCGCATCGGGACGCACGTAGGCGCCGAGCGTGTCGGTGCGCGCGTACAGATGAGGAAGCAACGCGTCGGCCCCTTCGAAATCGACGCCTTCTCCCAGCTTGTCGTAGAGGTCTCGCCACACGGGATCGGTGGCGGCCCGAGAGGCGACGGCATCCGACGCCCGTTTGACGGCGCGCGAGGACAGGCGGTATTCGCGCACGGGGAAGATGGAAAACGACGCGAGCGACGAGATGGATTGGCCGGTGCCCGGCACGACGCGGCGTATCTCGTCTATCTCGTCTCCGAAGAAATCGACGCGCACGGGAAACACCCCGGTGCCCGGGAAGACGTCCACGGTGCCGCCGCGCACGCAGAACGTGCCCGGCCCGTCGAGCTCTCCGGCATTCTCGAACCCGCGGGCGACGAGCGCATCGGCGAAGGCGGCGAAATCGAGCGCCTCCCCGGTCGAAGGATCGACGGGCTCGCGGCCCGGCGCAAGCTCGATCGGCGCGAAGACGCCCGCGTCGCTCGGCGGAAGGCGGCGCACCATGGACGCGGCGCTCGCTACCACGACGACGGGCTCGCCCGATGCAAGGGCCCATGCCGCCCGCGTGCGCAGGGCGACCGTCTTGGCATTCGCCTTCTTGGGCGCGAACGGATAATCCTCACGCAATGGGAAGCGCGCGACCGCGGCATCCCCGATGTAGGCGGAAAGGCTCGAGGCGAATGCGGATGCGCCTTCTTCGCCCGGAACGATGACGAGCATGCTCTGCGGCTTCATCGCATAGCGCGCGGCCACGATGAAAGGACGCGCGGATGCAGCGACGCCGAGGGCGGCGTCCTGCCCCGCATCGAGCTTTGCCGCGACGGCGGCGAGCGCGTCGGCGTCGAAGAGGGCTTTCGCAAGGGAATGGATCAGCATACGTTCGCTTTCGGTCTGAATGATGGCGCGCCTGAGGATGCGCCGCTGAGATTTTACGGAAGAATCGGCGGCGCGGACGTTGACAGCGCCCGTCCTTCTTCGAGAATACGTAGAAAGAACCGCGTCGGCATATCCGATCCGACGCCTGAGGGGGAACGCATGGCACGAGAGAACCTGACGGATAAGCGGGCGCGCGCCGCCGAGATCGAACGGCGCATGTTCGAGCGCTACGGCGAGGGCGCATGCTCGCTCGACCACATGGATCCGTTCACGCTTACCATCGCCGTCGTCCTCTCGGCGCAATGCACCGACGCCGCCGTCAACAAGGTGACGCCGATCCTGTTCGCCGAATTCCCCGATGCCTACGCATTGGCGAACGCCCCGCTCGCCCGCATCGAAGAGATCATCCATCCGCTCGGGTTCTTCCGCACCAAGGCCAAGAAGATCATCGGGTGCGCGCAGACCGTGGTCTCCGACTTCGGCGGCGTCGTGCCGCGCACGATGGATGAGCTGACACGCCTTCCGGGCGTCGGCCGCAAGACCGCGAACGTCGTCATGGCGCAGGCGTTTCGCGATGCCCAAGGCATCGCCGTGGACACGCACGTCTTCCGCATCGCGCATCGGCTCGGATTCGCCACCCGCAACGACGACACGCCCGAGAAGGTCGAATCGAAGCTCCTGCGCATCTATCCGAAACCCGACTGGCTCTTCATCAACCATCAGTGGGTCCACTTCGGCCGCGAGTTCTGCCAGGCGCGGAATCCTCGATGCGCGGAATGCTTCGTGGCGGACGTCTGCCCGTTTCCTGCGAAGCGATAGGGCGACGGACGGCTAGCGCCGAGGCGCGTCCAGAACCGCCAGGACCGCAGCGACCATGTCGTCGACAGGAGCGAGCGGTCCGCGGCCGATATCGCCCGATGCGAGACGCCCCTTCCCCGGACCGACAAGCCGCACGCCGCGTGCGGCAAGCGTGCCCAGATTCTTCTCGACCGACGGATTGCGGTACATATCCGCATGCATGGCGGGACAGACGATGATCGGACACGTCGTCGCGAGCAGCGTGGATGAGACCATGTCGTCGGCGATGCCGCATGCCATCTTCGCGATGACGTCGGCGGTCGCAGGCGCCACGATCGCCGCCTCGGCCTCTTGCGCGAAGACGATATGCTTGATCGATGCGTCGTCGCTGTAATCGAACGTATCAGAATAGACCTTCTTGCCGGTCAGGGCTTCGAACGTGAGCGGCCCCACGAACTTCGTCGCTTCAGGCGTCATGATGACGCGCACCGAGCAGCCGCGTCCCACGAGCGCCGAGACGGCTTCGCACGCCTTATAGGCGGCGATGCCCGCGCTCACGGCGACGAGCACGCGTCTTCCTTCGTAATCCACAGATCCGCTCCCTTCTTCGCTCAGCGCCTCATCGTGACATCATAGACCTCCAGGTCTTGCAGCGCACGGATGGAAAACCCGTCGGGAGCGTCGGCCGCGGCCTCGAGCGCCGCGACGAACGCGCTCGCGCCGGAGAGGGCCGTGACGCATGTGACCCCGTGCTTGACCGCCTCGGTGCGCAGCGCATAGCCGTCGGAGCGCGTCGTACGGCCGAAGGGCGTGTTCACCATGAAGGACACCTCGCCTGCCGCCAAGGCGTCGCCGATGTTCGGATGCGCCTCGGAGATCTTACGCAGCGTCTCGCAGGCGACGTTGCCGCCCCGCAACGCTCGGGCCGTCCCTTCGGTCGCCGCTATCCTGAAGCCGAGTCGCTGAATGGCCCGCGCGATCGGCAGGATATGCCGCTTGTCGCGGTCGCATACGGAAATGAACGCGGTTCCGGAACGCGGAAGAGCGTACGCGATGGCGATCTGCGTTTTCGCGAATGCCTCAGGGTACGTGTCGGCGATGCCCATGACCTCGCCGGTGGATTTCATCTCAGGTCCGAGCACGATGTCGGCACCAGGGAAGCGTCCCCACGGCATGACGGCCTCCTTGACGCAGAAGTGCTTCAGGCGTCGATCGTCGGGCGGAAGCCCCAGATCGGCGATCTTCCACCCCGCCATGACGAGCGCGGCGCACTTCGCAAGAGGCACGCCCGTCGCCTTCGATACGAACGGCACCGTGCGGCTTGCGCGCGGATTGGCCTCGATGACATGGATCGTATCGCCCTTCACGGCGTACTGCACGTTGATGAGGCCGCGCACGCCCAGCTCGAGCGCAAGCGTGCGCGTGAGGTCGCGCAGCCGGCCCACCACGCGATCCGAGAAGGAGAACGGCGGGATGCACGATGCGGAATCTCCCGAATGGATGCCTGCTTCCTCGATATGCTCGAGGACGCCGCCGATGTAGACCTCCTGTCCGTCGCACAGCGCGTCGACGTCGCATTCGCAGGCATCTTCAAGGAATCTGTCCAGATAGACCGGATGCTCTGGCGAAATGCGCACGGCTTGGTCCATATAGTCGGATAAGGACGCGGCGTCGTAGGAGATGACCATGCCTCGACCGCCGAGCACGTAGCTCGGACGCACGAGCAATGGAAACCCGATGCGCCGCGCCACCGTGCGAGCCTCGTCGAGACTCGACGCCATGCCGGCATCCGGATAGGCCGCGCCGATGCGATCGAGCACGGCCGCGAAACGTTCGCGATCCTCGGCCAAGTCGATCGCCTCGGGCTGCGTGCCCATGATGCGCACGCCCGACTCGGCAAGCATGCGCGCGAGCTTGAGCGGGGTCTGGCCTCCGAGCGTCACGACGACGCCCGCGGGTTGCTCGACGTCTACGATATCCATGACATCCTCGTAGGTGAGAGGCTCGAAGTACAGGCGGTCGGACGTGTCGTAGTCGGTCGAGACCGTTTCGGGGTTGCAGTTGACCATGACGGTCTCGAAACCCGCGTCGTGCAGCGCATAGGCCGCATGCACGCAGCAGTAGTCGAACTCGATGCCCTGGCCGATGCGGTTCGGACCGGCGCCGAGAATCATCGCGCGCGGGCGGTCGCACGGCGCGATCTCGGGATCGTCCTGGCGCGCGACGCAGGCGCCAGGGCTCAGATAAGGCTCTTCGTAGGTCTTGTAGTGGTATTCGGTGCGTCCTTCGAACTCGGCCGCGCAGGTATCCACGGTCTTGAACGTCGGCGTGACGCCCAAGCCTTTGCGAAACGCCCGAACGATCCGTTCCTCCGACCCGGTCAGCTGCGCGATCTGCGCATCGGAAAGCCCCAGGCGCTTGACGGCGCGCATCGTGCGGGCATCGAACTCCTCGAGACGACGCCCGTCGACGACGCGTGCGGCCCTCATCACGTCACGGATGCGCGAGAGGAACCAGGGGTCGATCCCGCAGGCGTCGTGCACGTCCGCCACCGTCCATCCGCGACGAAGCGCCTCGGCGACGTAGAAGATGCGGTCTTCGGTCGGACGGCCGACGAATTCGGCGAAGCGGCTCTCGTCGAAGGCATCCGCACCATCGACGCCCATGCCCGCACGGCCGTTCTCAAGCGAGCGCATGGCCTTGCCGAACGCCTCCTCGAAGCTGCGCCCGATCGCCATGATCTCGCCGACCGCCTTCATGCGGGTGGAAAGCGTGGTGTCGGCACCCTTGAACTTCTCGAAGGCGAAACGGGGCGCCTTCACGACGCAGTAGTCGATCGACGGCTCGAAGCAGGCGGGCGTCGCCTTCGTGATGTCGTTCATGATCTCGTCGAGCGTGTATCCGACCGCCAGCCGCGCCGCCGCCTTCGCGATAGGAAAGCCCGTCGCCTTCGATGCGAGCGCGCTTGAACGGGACACACGCGGGTTCATCTCGATCACGATGAGGCGTCCGTCCGTCGGATTGACGGCGAACTGCACGTTCGAGCCGCCGGTCTCGACGCCGACGCGCTCGAGGATGGCAAGCGATGCGGCGCGCATGCGCTGGTACTCGATGTCGGACAGCGTCTGGGCGGGAGCGACGGTGATCGAGTCGCCCGTATGCACGCCCATAGGATCGAGGTTCTCGATAGAGCACACGATAATGCCGTTGCCGGCCGTATCGCGCATGACCTCCATCTCGTATTCCTTCCACCCCTCGATGCTCTCTTCGACGAGCACCTCGCCTGTGGGCGAAAGCTCGAGGCCCTGCGAGACGATGTCACGCAGCTCGTTCGCATCGTGAGCGATGCCGCCGCCCGCGCCGCCGAGCGTGAACGAGGGACGGAGCACCACGGGATATCCGATCGATTCGGCAAGGGCGAGCGCATCGTCGAGCGCATAGGCATAGCCGCTTCGAGCGATTTCGACGCCGATATCGGCCATAGCCTCGGCGAAGAGCTTACGATCCTCGCCGGTTTCGATGGCGGGAAGGTCGCAGCCGATGAGTTCGACGCCGAAGCGCTCGAGCACGCCGGATCTCGCGAGCGACACCGCGGCGTTCAACGCCGTCTGCCCCCCTATCGTGGCCAGGAGCGCGTCGGGACGCTCCGCCTCGATGATCCTCTCGATGAATTCCGGCGTGATGGGCTCGACATAGGTGCGGTCCACGAGCGCAGGGTCGGTCATGATGGTGGCGGGATTCGAATTCACGAGGACGACCTTATAGCCCTCGTCCTTGAGCACCTTGCATGCCTGCGTTCCCGAATAATCGAATTCGCAGGCCTGGCCTATGACGATCGGACCCGATCCGATGACGAGGATTTTGGAGATGTCGGTGCGTTTAGGCATGGAAAGCCTCCGTATCCTGAGTAAACGACCATTCGCCTAGGCGGTCGGCGGCGCTGTCGATACCGAGATAGGCCTCGTCGCCGTCCATAAGGCGCATGAAGGCCGTGAACAGGTAGTGCGCATCGGTCGGCCCGGGCGACGCCTCGGGATGGTATTGGACGCTGAAGCAGGGATGATCGAGCATCGCGATGCCTTCGCAGGTACCGTCGTTGAGGTTGACGTGCGTCAGGCGGATGCGCCCGAAGCGCTCGTTCTCGACGACGGGCGCGATACGGCGACGCGACCAGAAGCGCAGATCGCCTACATGGTCGGACGCACCGCCCGAAAGCTCGGGCACAAGCGGGCCGAGCGAAGGGAACACGAGGCCGAACCCATGGTTCTGCGCCGTGATCTCGACACGTCCGGTCACGAGGTTCATCACCGGGTGGTTGCCGCCGCGATGTCCGAACTTGAGCTTTTCCATCGCAGCGCCCGCTGCGAGCGACACCATCTGATGCCCGAGGCAGATGCCGAAGACGGGAACCCTGCCGATAAGGCGTTCGACCTGGATGTAGGTTTCCTTGACCGCATCCGGGTCGCCAGGCCCGTTGCTGAGGAATACGCCGTCGGGCTTCATGGCTGCAACGTCATCGGCCGGCATATCCCACGGCACGACCGTCACCTCGCATCCGGCGCGCGCAAGCCCTTCGAGGATGGAACGTTTGACGCCGCAGTGGTAGGCGACGACGCGATGGCGCGCAGGAGAAGCCAAAGCCTGGGCGAACGCATGCGCGCGAACGTCGGGAGCGAAGCGGCGGGGCGTCTCGCAGCTCGCCGAGCGCACGAGGTTTTCACCTGCGATCGAGGGTGCGGCCTGCGCCTTGGCGCGCAACGATTCAGGATTGAGATCCGTCGTCGAGATGACGGCCGCCTGGGCGCCTGTCGAGCGGATGCGGCGCACGAGCGCGCGCGTATCGATGCCTTCGACGCCGATGACCCCTTCGATGCGCAGATATTCGCCCAAGGACAGATCGCTTCGCCAATTCGAGGGTTCGACGCACAGGTCGGCGACGACGAGTCCGCGCAAGGCAGGATGCGCGGCCTGCGCATCGGCGAGCGCGACGCCGTAGTTCCCGATCTGAGGATAGGTGAGCGCAACGATCTGCCCGGCATAGGATGGGTCGGTGATGATCTCGAGATAGCCTTCGAGCGAGGTATTGAAGCATATCTCTCCGAGCGCCTCGCCCGACGCGCCGCATGCGCGGCCGAAAAAGACGGTGCCGTCGGCAAGCGCGAGAGCCGCAGGACGCATCCTGCCCTTGGATGTAGCCTCCTCGAGAGCGCGCGCAAGATCTGCAGACGATTCGGGTGCGACGGTATGGCGGTAGGATAGGGTATCCACGTGTTTCTCCTTTTCGGTCTCTCGGTACCGGCTTAAAGGATGCATGCGCCAGATGCGGCGCACATCTTCTGGGAAGCCGCATGGCGAAAGTATAGGAACGTATTCTTTCCGTCGTGTTACCTATGAATAGAAAAACGATAAGAACAGATTTTCAAGGGAGAATATGCAAAATTCCGCATATAGCACGGAAGAATATGCAAGGTACAACGCGCGAAGGGGTGCAAGGCGAGGCGGAAGAGCGCTTAGAGCAGGGCCGCCGGAACGGAAGAGAGGGCGGCAAGCGCGCCCACGCCGACGACGATGCACCAGGCCATGGATTTCGTCTTGATGCCGACGACCGCGACGATGGCCGCAGCGATGAGCGGGGCTATCCACGTCCATGCGTCGCCAACGAACAAATCAGGTTTGAACAGGTCGTTCGCAACAAGTGCAGCAAAGGCGGCGGGCGGGATGAACCCGAGGGCCGTCACGAAGCCCGGCGGCAGCTCCTTGCCTTTGAGCGCGAATACCGGTGCGACGCGGCAAAGGATCATCGTCGCGGCGCACAGCACGAGTATGACGAGGAAGTCGGATACGGGCACGCCTATCCCCCCATCCTGATGTCGGTCGCGCCGGAAGCGCCGGAAGGCCCGCGCGTCGTGCGACGGGAGAAGACGACCGCGGCGGCGACGCCGATGAGGGCGCCGGCGAGGATGGCCGGACCCGCAAGGCCGACCGATTTGCACAGCACGACGCCCGCAACGGCCCCGCCGATGGCCACGAAGTTCTCGGGCGAAGCCTTCTGCATGGAAAGCAAGCAGATGAACAGCGAGGTCATGGCGAACGAGGCAAGCGCGGTCGGAACCGAGATCGCGGCGCCCACGACGGCGCCAGCGACATTGGAGAGGATCCAAGAGCTCTGGGAAAGCACGTTCACACGCAGCGCATCGGAGACGCTCCAGCCGCCGTTCATGAAACGCGCGAGGTTCACGCCGAAGCTTTCGTCGGTGACGGTTGCGCCGAACAGGCAGGCAAGGCGTTTCGACGCCGCATCGCAGAACTGCGAGAGCGACGCGCCGTACAAGGTCTGCCTCGAGTTGACGAGCGATACGCTGAGCACGATGGCGCCGATGGGGCTGCCGGCGAGCCACATGTTCGGAATCATGTACTGCCCTGCTCCCGAGTAGAACAGGATGCTCATGGCGGCGACCATCCATACGTCCATGCCGGCCGCGACGCCCAGAATGCCGCAGGGCAGGCCCAGCACGACGTACCCGGCCATGATGGGCCAGGCTGCCTTGAACGGATCTTTCCAGGAATCAAGCGTCATGAGGCGAGATTATAGCCTTCTTGCAGGCCGTTCGAAACACCGGGCCGTCTCCATGGAAAAACGCCCGCATCTGCTCGAAAGAATGAAGGCCGTGCCCCCGCCTGTGCGTGCGGGGCATTGCTACGGACGTCGCGCGAACGGGATGCGGCTGCGCGGGATGAAGAGCTCTTCGAAGACGCCGCGGGCATACCGGTCGGTCATGCTCGCCACATAGTCGGTCGCGGCGCGCACATCGTCGTTCGGCGATATCGCACGGTATTCCGACGGCACGTCCTCGATATGCGCGACGAAGTATTCGAAGAGCTCGGAGAGGACATGGACGGCCTTGTCGACCTGCGCCATAACCGAAGGGGCGGTGTAGACGGCCTGGAACAGGAACGTGCGCAGCTCGTTCATGGCGGCCCCGACGTCGTCGCTCAGGCGGATGTCGCCCTCGTGCGCCGAGGTCTCGACCATATTGACGACGAGCGTCTCGATACGGCTCGAGTGATCGCACCCGAGCAAGGCATGCGTACGCTCCGGAAGCTCCGATTCCTTGAGAATGCCTGCCCTGATCGCATCGTCGATATCATGGTTCACGTAGGCGATGCGATCGGCGATGGCGACGACGCGGCCTTCAAGCGTCTTCGCGCGCAGCTTCCCCGTATGGCGCACGATGCCGTCGCACACCTCCGCCGTGAGGTTCAGGCCGCGACCGCCGCCCTCGATGACCTCGAGGACGCGCAGGCTCTGCTCGTTGTGGCGGAAGAGACCGGGCACGCGCGCATCATCCGACGCCATGCCCCTATGACGTGCGATGCACGCGCGCAAAGCGCGCTCCCCCGCGTGGCCGAACGGCGTATGCCCCAGGTCGTGGCCAAGCGAGATGGCTTCGGCCAGATCCTCGTTCAGTCCGAGCGCCCGCGCGATCGTGCGCGCGACCTGGGCCACTTCGAGCGTATGCGTGAGGCGCGTACGGAAATGGTCGCCCTCGACGGCGATGAAGACCTGCGTCTTATGCGATAGGCGCCGAAAGCTCTTGGTATGGAGGATCTTGTCGCGGTCGCGCTGGAATTCGGTGCGCAGGCGATCGGGGGCGGCGGGCGCATCGCGTCCTTCGCTTCGCGCGGCCCGCGCAGCATCCGCGGACAGGGCGCCGCCCTCCCGATCTTCCAGGTCCTCGCGTGTCACGATGCGCATTCCGGCCTCCTTCGCCATGCGATGCCGTTTCCCTTGGAGTGTAGCAAAAGCGCGTAGACGAGAAGGAGGGCGAAACGCATCCGCCCTCCTTCCGCAACTCCTTCGATGGCCGGCTGTCGGGAAACGTCGTCGCTACGGCGTCGGCCCGCCCCCTCCTCCAGGCCGATCGCCGGCGGAACCGCCGTCCGGCATGCCGCCGCCCATGCCGGACGGCACCGTCGTCGACGCCGAAGCCGTGACGTCCGTCGCCGTGCCGCCCGAAAGAACCCCGCCCGACGTGACGGCGGCCGCAAGGCTTGACAACGATGATGCGCCGCTCGCCTCGCCTCCGACGACGATGCAGGCCTCGGAGCCTTCGTCCAGCTTGTCGGATGCGGCGATGACGGACTGGAACGCCTTATCGGAGGCAAGCGATGCAAGAACGTTTCCCTCCGCGTCGACGAGAGAGACCGCGTCTCCCGCGTCGCCGTCGACATCGGCTGCGGCCCAGGCACCCGAAGCGCCGGAGAACCCCTGCGCCATGCCCGAACTGCCGACTGCGAGCACGGTTCCGCCTTCGTACGTGCCTGCAAGAGAGTAATCGAGCGCTCCGTTGCCGCCGTCCTCGGGGCCGGACACGACCGTCGTCCCGCCGCCTATGAAGAGATTGCCGTTGCTGTCGAGGCCGTCGCCTGCGGCGTTCACGTAGAGGAAGCCGCCCGAAATGTCGATCAGGCAGGATGCATCGGAATCCTCCATGCCGCCCGGAAAACCTCCTGCCGACGCCATGCCTCCTCCGCCGAGATGGATCTCTTCGGCATCGGAGGGCGAGGCCGGATCATAGGCGGCCGTGCGCGAGGATCCATCCTTCTCAGCCTCGGGCGTCGAAGCGTTCAGGCCGTCGTCGCTCGATGTGACGGCCGTTTCCCCGCCATGCACGTAGATGGCCTGGGCTTCAAGCCCTTCTTCGCTTCGATCCACATCGTTTCGACCCGCGGCGACTTCGAGCACGTATTCGCCATGCACGCCGTCATCGCCTGCGGAAATCATGAGCGTGCTTCCCGCGAGGGCGACGTCCCCGTCGCTATGGATGCCGTCGTCTTCGGCCGTGACGGACACGGATCCCCCGCCGAGGCGAACGTAGTGCGCGGCCTGGATGCCGTCGTCTGCAGCGTCTATCGACAGCGTTCCGCCGTCGATGCTTACGAACCCGCGCCCTTCGTCCTCGTCGTTGCTGGATTTAATTCCATCGGCGCCGGCTTCGACCGTCAGATCGCCATCGGCTATCTTGACGCAATCCTTGCCTGAAAGGCCGTCGTCCGCCGCGGCCACGGCATACGTGCCGCCCGTTACGACAAGGCCGTCGGTCGAATGAATGCCCTTGCCGTAAGGCGCGCTCACATCGAGCGCGCCCGTTCCGTTCAAGGTGAGGTCGGCCGTGCTGTACAGGGCGGCGTCGGCCTCGTCTTCCACGCTCGCTCCGGAGGCCACGACGTTCGAGGTTCCTTCGGCAAGCGTGATGACGCATTGTTCGGCTGATTCGACGGAGATCGCCGGCGCCGCTTCGTTTTCAATGCGCACGCCCGCAAGCACGATCCGGACCTTCGCCGCATCGGCGTCGGCGGCCACGACGATCTGGGCATCGGACGCGGAGCCCGACACGATATAGGTTCCTTCGCCGGATATGGTCACGACCGATCCGTCCGCCGTCGCTCCCGTCCCGTCGACCGCCGCCGATTCCTCGGAGAACGCGATCTTCGTCGACGACGCCTCATCGTATGAAGCATCCAGGTCGTGATCGGAATACTCGAGATCGTACGGGCTTTGGTCCACGTATTCGACCGAAGCGGCCGCCGTCGCCTGGGACGCGACGTCATCCGTCGAGGTCGAGGCGGCTCCTGAAACCTCCTGCGGGCTTCCCGAGGTCGTGCATCCTGCAAGCATGCCCGCGCATGCGACGATCGCGACGGCCGATGCGAAGCGCGAAGAGAACACATAGGCGGCATGCGCGCCGCTCATCCTGCGCGCGAACGTCTCAACGAGAGGAAATCGATTCGTCATGGATAGAGCGCCTCCCTCTGGGCCGCCGCGGCTCCGAGCGTGATCTTGAGGTTGCCGTTCAGGCACCGCAGCTCGTCTATGAGCTTCTTCTCAAGGCCGCGTTCGCGCAACGTGATGTCGTAGCGCAGCTGAAACAGGCTGCCCATGTTCGTGGTCTGGATGGATGAAAGCTCGAAGCTCGACGCATACCTCTCGATGGGCTCGTCGAAGACGCCGTCGAATTCGAGGTCCTCGGGAACGCTGATCGTGAGCGTCTTGCGGGAAGCCGGCGTCGCGCCGAATCCGGAGCGCACGTATACGATGTTCACGATGCCAACGATCACGGCGAACAGCACGGCGAGCCCGATGAAGCCCATGCCCGTCGCCAGACCGACCGCCATCGCAAGGAACACGCTTCCGATCTCTTTGGCCGTGTCGGGAATGGAGCGGAACCTCACGAGGTTGAACACGCCCATGACCGCGACGCCGACGCCCAGATTGCCGTTGACGAGCATGATGACCATCTGCACGATCAAGGGCAGCAAAGCGAGCGTGACCACGAAGCTTTTCGAGTAATCCGTCTTGTACCGGTAGATGAGGGCGCAGACGAGCCCGAGGATTATGGATGTCGCGCAGCACGCGAGAAACGAGGCCGCCGTCACGCTCGCGGCGGTCGATTCGGCGGTGCCGAGTATCGAGGAGAATACGAGATCTTGCACGAGAGGTCCTTTCAACAGAACGGTTCACCGAGCACGATGCGGGTTCCGCGTTGCGCGGCCGGCGGGTCATGCGGCAGGTGCATTCGACGGAAGGCGCCCTTCCGCTCCCATGCCCTTGATGCACCGATAGGCTTCACCGTACTTCGAAAACGAGGTCGGATAGGCCTCGACGGCGTCGAGCGCGCGCACGAGCCAAAGCGGGTACGATCCTGTGACCTTGATCTCCATGATCGCTTCGCCGGAGTTCAGAAGCTCGGTCCAACCTGCATCGAGCATCCTTGAATCGCGATAGAAGATGGAACGGTCGAATGTGATGCGGACCGCCGGCTCCTCATCCGTCTCCGCCGAGGCCAGGGCGATGCGGTCGACGGCGATGTCCATCGAGGGCGTCAGGACGTCCCATCGATCCATGAACGCCTCTATCTCGTGCGCGATCTGCGTCGATCGGATCGTAGGTTCGATATCCCGCGCGCTTTCGTCGCCACGGGCGCACGCTAACGCCTCGTCGTACGGCAAGCCGCCGAGAAAGCGTTCGGCCGAACGGGGCGTCATCGCGATGCGCCGCTTGTAGACGATGCCCTTGAACTTCTTCTTGAGCTCGACGAACGCGCGATCGGCATCGGTTCCGTACGTCCGGACCCGCAGCTTCTCCTTGTACAAGGGCTTTTCAAGGGAACGTGCGATGAGGCTTCTTTCCTCGGTATCGAAATACCTGCTCGTCACCAAGGAGCGTCCGAAGGAATCCTCCTGCATGCGCTCGCCGAAGGCTGCACGCAGCATGCGGTACTGACGGCGCGAGATACGATACTTGACTTCCTTGCGTTCGAAGACATCGGCAAACGCGTTCATGGCATCCTCCTGGTTCTCGTGATGGACGCATCGTACGAACGCAGCCTGAAAGGCATCTGAAAGTCTTTCGAGGCTTTTCAGATTCGCTTCAGCGTTGCGCATACAATGGGAGCCATACGATTTCGAACCTCGTGACAAGGAGCGACACATGCAGGCATTGATCGTCGAGGACGATGTCAGGCTCGCCTCCGCCCTCGCCCGCATACTGAATGAGAACGGGTATGTCGCCGATGTCGTGCACGACGGGCAGGACGGCTACGATTACGCGAGCTCCGGCATCTACGACGTCGTCATCCTCGACGTGATGCTGCCGCGCAAGAACGGATGCCGGGTGGTCGAGGAGCTTCGACGAGCGCGCATCGACACGCCCGTGCTCATGCTTACCGCCCGCAGCGAGATACCCGACAAGATCGAGGGCCTCGATTCAGGCGCCGACGACTACATGACCAAGCCCTTCTCCCCCGCCGAGCTGCTTGCCCATCTGCGTGCGCTCACGCGGCGTCAAGGCCAGGTCGTCTTCGAGCGCATCGAGGCCGGCGACCTCTCGCTCAATATCGAGAGCCGAGATCTGAGCTGCAACGGCAAGTCCATCGCGTTGAGCTTCAAGGAATTCGAGCTCGCGCGCATTCTGTTTTCGAATCCCGGCCAGATCGTGTCCAAGGACACGCTGATATCGAAGGTCTGGGGCGTCGAATCCACTGCGGTCGACAACAACGTCGAGGCGTACGTATCGTTCCTCCGCAAGAAGATCCGCTTTCTGAGCTCAGGCGTCTCGATCGACACGATCCGCAAAGCGGGATACCGCGTGAACCTGGGAGACGACGATGCTCGATCGGCTTAGGGCTCAGTTCATCGTCATCACGATGGCGCTCGTCACGACCGTCGTCATAGCTTCGTTCGCAGGAATCGTCGCGATCGAATACCAGCATGGCATCAAAGCCGTGCACGAGGCCCTCGATGCGGGAATCGGGCATGATGCCCAAGCACAGGACAAGGACGGCGAGAGAAAGCCCCCCGACGACGATCGCGACGATGCCGAGGACCGCGATGACGAGCATGGCGATCGGGACGAAGAAGGCTACCTGCCGCCTCGCATCGGCGGGCCGGCGCGCCAAGGAGGCTTCATTCCCGTCGCTGTATACGCCATCTCGAACGACGGAACCGCGACCATGGTATCGTCGCGCACGAATGCGAGCATAGACGAAAGCATCGAATCGGAGGTGTGCAAGACGGTGCTGTCCTCTTCGGACGGGTACGGCTCGCTTCCCGTCGAAGGGCTGTACTACAAGAAGATGACGACGGAAGACGGCGCCCTCGTCGCGTTCGCGGACATGGCGAGCGCCTCCGGGTGGCGGCGCACCGCGGCCACCATGTCCATCATAGGCGTCGCAGCCCTAGGAGCCTTGCTCGTCATCACGGTCTTCCTTGCCCGATGGGCCCTGCGCCCGGTCGAGAAGGCCTGGCGCGCGCAGAAGCAGTTCGTCGCCGATGCATCGCATGAGCTGAAGACCCCATTGACCGTCATGCTCGCCAACACCTCGATTCTGCTGAGGCATCCCGATCATACGATCGCCGAGGAAAGCCAGTGGCTTGAAAGCACGCGAATCGAAGGCGAGCGCATGCAAAGCCTGGTCGGCGATATGCTCACGCTCGCAAAGGTCGAGTCTTCCGGTGCCGTCCCCTTATGCGGACCCGTCGATATAAGCGAGATGACCGACGGCCTGATATTGCAGTTCGAATCGATCGCATTCGAACGCTCCATCGATCTGACGTGCGATATCGAAGGAGATATCGTCGTTTCCGGCGATGCCGGAAAGCTCGAGAAGATGGTCGCGACGCTTTTGGAGAATGCCTGCAAGTACGCAGGCGCCGACGGGCAGGTGCATGTCGTGCTCGCCCGCTCCGCGCGAAGCGGACTGGCGACGCTTTCGATCCGCAACTCGGGCGACGCCATCCCTGCGGCCGATCTCCCGCATATCTTCGACCGATTCTATCGGTCGAACGAGGCTCGCACGCACACCGACGATGACATGAGCTTCGGACTGGGACTCGCCATCGCGCGTTCGATCGCCCGTGCGCACCACGGAGACATCAAGGCGGAAAGCACCGCGGCGGACGGCACGGTCTTCACCGTCACGCTGCCTTTGAGGAAATAGAGACCACGAAACGAAAGGCCTGTTCAAAATTTGACCGACGAGCGATCCTTCTTGCAATCATCGCTCGTGCAAAGACAGGTCCTCTCCATCGACGACCGATAAGAGCTGTTGCTGCGTGTGCACGCCCAGCTTCCGGTAAATGCTCTTGCGATGGGTCGTGACCGTGCTTTTGGCGATCGTCAATCGTTCAGCGACGTACGCCGCATCTCTTCCCCGTGCAAAAAACGCAAGAACTTCCGCTTCGCGCGGGGAAAGCTCGAAGCGCCGCGCCACCTCTTCACAACGGCGCTCGAGCGTCGCCCTCTCGAGCTTGAGCACATGCGGCATCATACGCTCAAGCATGGACTCCGGAAATACGAACGCATAGGCGATTCCTACAGCCATAAGGCAGAGCAAGACGATGAAACCTTCGAGACGAGCGTTTGACGATCCGAGCGCGATCGCGCACGCGAAACCGACCAGCTGCCCGAGAAACATGCTGCCGAGCACTTCGCCTGCGGACTGCCGTGCATTAAGAGGAGCAACGGCCGATATACCGAGCGCAAGGATTATCAGCACGGGAACCATCAGGGAAAATGCAATGTACATGCCGATGTAGGACGCAACGTGCCACGACCTCGCGATTCCAATGGATCCAATGCATGCAAGGCAGATGACGAAAAACGTCCGGTAGAAGAGATCGACACGATAGCCCTCCATGCTGTTCATAATGCGAATGATCATGGCGAACACGGCGAACACGGCAACCATGACGAAGAAGAAGAGCATGGAGAACGCCGCCGGATCGAGCGGCACATCAATGCCGTGCACGAAATACGTGATGAGGAACTGAACGATGGTCGAAAGAATGAAGGCTGCCGCAACCATGCGAAAAAGACGCACGGCAGTGCGAGCGTTGACGGGCGTCCCATGCTCCTCAGCATCAGAGCCGCACGAGCGTGCCACGGAAATGATGGAAACGAAGAGCAGGATCGCAACGAACACAGGGCGCACGATCAACGGCATGACGGGGATAACGATCATAACCGCCCATTGAAGGCTGAATGTGGGCATCAAGGCAACGAGCGTCTGTCTGAGATCAAGCTCGGCGAATATGCCGCAGAAGCGTAGGAGCATCCATGCGCATGCTGCACCGCAGCATGCTCCGCATGCGAAAGACAGCCAAGGCGGCATGGATTCGGCACATAGAACCCCAAGAGCAGCTCCAAGCGTCCCGACTATCCCGAAGACGCCTGCGGTATACAAGGCAGGTCGGCCCTCAAGCGCGCAAGACGCCATAGGTCTATCGGCGTAGCGCGAGACAAGAACCGATGTTGCGCAGCCGAGCGCACCGAAAAGCGCAAAACCGACGAAAAACGGATCATGGACGATACCGCCGCCGTACATGACATCATCACGGAGGACGCCCTCGAAACAGAGAAGCGCCTCCATCCATGCAAGAAGCGCGGTAATGCCCACGATCGGCACGGCATGTTCACGAAACGTCATCCTTATCTCAGGGAAAAAAGCGTCGCCTCGTGGGAATCTCGTCCATCCGATTCCATTGTCCGCCATCGTCCGCATTTCCTTTCGTCATGAGATAGGACCTAGTGTAGCACGCATTTTTTACGGCAATGCTCCTGGTGGAATGCCTCTACCCTTCTCAAGGGTAGAGGCATTCCACCCCTTTTACCCCTCTCAAGGGGTTTTCGAGCATCCTGTGCAATGCGACAGTCGAATACGCCGACCGAGGCGAGCAATGCCAGCGCTCGCTCGAACATGGCAACGGCATCAAGATTATGAAGGAGGAATGCAGCATGAAAGATCAAGAAGGATTCTTGAAGGCGCTTTCCGGAGTTCGCGGCCGCATCGATTTCTCGCGTCGCGACTTCATCAAAGGGGCGGGCGTCATAGCCGCAGGAGCCACATCGATGAGCATCGTCGGATGCGCGCCGAAGGACTCCGCAGAACGCGTACGCGCGAATCAATCGGCTGCCGCATCCGCAACGGAAGCAGGAATGACGTTCTCTGGAAATGCCGGCAAAACCATGGGCGAGGTCATGGGCGCAGGCTGGCTCGGAAACGAACCCGACATCGCGCAAAACGATATCGCTGAAACCGTGGCATGCGACATCGTGATCTGCGGTGCCGGCCATGCAGGCACCGCATGCGCGCGCAAAGCAGCCGAGAAGGGCGCGAACGTCATAGTCGTGGAAATGCAGGCCGAAGATACGTTCTCTGTACTCGGAAACGACATCGGACACCTCAACTCATCCTGGCAGGTCGACTCGATCGGCATTCCCGCATACGATCCCGTGGACTTCATGAACGAGTACCAGATCTGCTGCGCAGGCCGTGCGCAACCGACATTGATAAGCAAGTTCGCGAATCGCTCCGGCGAGGCGTTCGACTGGTTCATTGACGGCTACACCGCTGACGAAGTCTCTGGACTTAAGGCCCCGAACTGGCCTGTTCCTGAAGGATATACCTATAAGAAGGGCATGTTCCATTCCTACGTAGGTACCTGCAACTTCGAATCCGGAAGCGTGTCGCTGCAAGATGCGTTGCTGCGTTCCCAACAGAAGGCCAAGGACGCCGGTGCGACGTTCCGTTTCGCGACGACCGCCGTCAAGCTCGTCCACGACGATGGCAACACTGTGGTCACAGGCGTTGTCTGCCAGAACGCCGACGGCAGCTATGTCGAATTCGACGCCAAGGCCGTCGTTCTCGCATGCGGCGATATCGGAAGCAATTCTCCGATGTACAACGCCATCTGCGCCGAAAACTACGCATTGGGAGAATACGCCGACTGCCAGTCGTTCTCGGGACGCGATGGCTCAGGTATCGCGATGGCCATGCGCATGGGCGCAAAGGTCGAAATCGCAACCGGAGGTGACATGGGAAGCCATGCCTCGATGATCCTCTCACCCATGGAAGCGGCCGAGACCATCTGGCTCGACCGTGCCGGAAAGCGGTTCTGCAACGAAGCGTTGGGCGGGCCTCTCCTCTCGGGATGCGCAGGGGCGCGGCAACCGGGTCAGGTCTTCTACAGCATCTGGGACGGGGATTGGAAAGAGGTGCTGCTTAACCAGATCGCAGGACACCTCTGCCTCAAGTACTGGGACGACGAAACGATCGCGAATATCGCCACCTATATGAACGATGCCGAGACGGCAGGCTCCGAAGGTTCCGACGCTTCAGGAAAATATCTCTTCTGCGCCGATACCCTCGATGAGCTCTTCGACTACATGGGTCTCGACGATGCGGCGAAGCGCAACGCGCTCGCCGCGATCGAGACCTGGAACGCGGCCGCCGCAGCAGGCCGAGACGATGAATTCGGACGCGATCCCGATATGCTCTGGCCGATCGTCACCCCGCCGTTCTACGGATTCGCCGCAAGCAAGCACGTCGGGGGCGGATCGCTCGTCTCCACATCCGGCCTCCTCGTAACCGGCGATCAGCAGGTGCAAGGTGTGGGCTTCGAGCCGATTCGCGGTCTCTACGCGACGGGCAACACCTCGGGAGGCCGCTTCCCCATGGGCTACAACGGCATCATGAACGGAGTGTCCATCGGCATGTGCTTGACGCTTGGCATGTGCCTGGGCGAATTCCTTGCGACCGGCGATCTTGAAGAAGCAACGGCGGCAGGTAGCGCAAGCGCTGCCCCTAAGCAATCCGACAAGGGCATGGGTCCCGGCGGCCCGATGTAAGCCGGCATCCGTTTTCCCATCCCGATCCCGGTCTCCGGCAGGACGCAGGCGACATCAGGACGAGAAGTCTCTCCCAGCATAGGGGCGTGTGCACGCGATCGCAGCGCACACGCCCCTCGATACCGGAATGCGATCCATCCCTCACTCCATGGTTTTGAACGCCTCCACCATATCGATCCTTCTGATCCTGCGGCATACAAGCCAGCTGATGAAGAACGAGAACGCCATGACGCACGCAAGGGCGAGGACGTAGTGGCCAGGCTCGATATACGGCACCCATTCGACGCCCTCCATGGAGACGGTTCTCACGTAGACGCGGAGGAAAGCCAGGCTCAGAGGTACGCCCAGGACGAGCCCCGAAACCACGTTGAGCAGCGTCTCTCTCAGCACGATGCCGTCGATCTCGCGATCGAGGAACCCCAGCACCCTCATGGCGGCGTATTCGCGAACCCTTTCAATGTATGACAGGATTCCCAGGTTGTAGAGCACCACGGCGCTGAGGACGAACGATGCGAGCATGAGGATGTACATGATCGAGCGAACGCTGCCCATCATCTCGTCGACGTTGGAGCGCTGGTGCTCGACGGACACCACGTCGCGTACATAGCCAAGGCTCCCCGCCTTCTTACGTGCCTCTTCGCTTCCGAGATAGATCGTATTCGGAATGAAGTCATCCACACGGTCGGAGCTGATGAACACGCCCTGGGGAACTCTCGCATCGACGATCGCCTCGATGATCACGTCCGTGTTTTCGGAAGCGTCATCCAGGCGGTACGACACCGTATCTCCGACGGTGACGCCGAGATCTTCGGCTGCCTTCCTCGACATTGCCGCCGAAACCGATGAGAGGTCCACTTCGCTGCCGTCATGCGCCGAGAAGAGGTGCAGCTGCTCTCCTTCGTCCAAGACGGTGAGAACGCCATCCATTTCCGCTTCTCCGCATGCGAGAGTCGCCGAGGCCACCTGCGAGAGCTGATACGGCTCGTCCCCGAGATCTTCCGCAACCGCTTTGGAAGAGATTCCTGCGAGGTTGCCGGCGTAACGGTAGCTGTACTCATGGTCGAAAACCTCGTCGTACGATGAGTTCAAAGAATCCCATACGCCTATGCCGGCAACCATGAGCATCAGACTGCCCGCAACCGAGATGACAGCCATCGCGAAGCGTACCGGATGGGCCGCGACGCTCCGACGCATCCAGAGGGTCCCATACGACATCTTGGAGCGCGCGTGCTTTCGCAAGCTTGCACGCTCCTCCTCCACGTGCCCCCTGATCGTCTGGGCGGGAGCATGACGGACGATTCTGCGTGCCGTCATGATGGCGGAAACGGTGCAGACTGCAAGGATGACGACGATGAGGACCGCGGTGTCGGGACCGATGATCCTATCCCATGACGGGAGCGTCAAGGTGGATTGCTTTATGGCCATCACCAAAGGTGCGACCACGACCAGCCCGAGCACGAGACCGAACGCGCTTCCCAGGAGCGCGACCAGCGTTCCGAACATTCCGTAATGAAGGTAGATGCTACCCCGCCCGTACCCCAGCGATCGCAGGGTTCCTATCTGCACGACCTGATTCCCGACAAGCCTGCTCATGGTCGTGTGCATGGAGAGCAGAGAGAGCAGCAGGAAGACCAGGGAGAACAGGGCCGCCATCTTCTGAATCTGTTCCATTTCCGAGTTCACCTGGTCGATAGTCGCCTTGTCCTCGCGCAGCTGCACGGAGCGCAGGGTATCCCCGAATATACCCTCGAGATCTTCCCTGAGTTCATCGCGAACGAGGTTCGTCCGAGCTGTCCCGTCGACGAAGCGAAGCCGCAGCTGGTTATAGGGAACCGCCCCGTAGATGTCTTCGGCGCACCCCTCGGTCATGTACGCATAGCAATTGTCGACGTGATCCGGCACCGTATCGACGTGGGAGGTGATGAAGTACAGGTATTCGGGATCGAGCACCGTACCCTTGACCTCAAGGGTTCTTACCGCCACGCCGAAATCGAGAGTCACGAGGTCGCCGACAGAGACGCTATGCGCGTTCGCATAGTCCTCGTCTATCCAGATACCTCCGTCCCCGCGCTCGAACGCATCTTGTCCAAGGGGCTCGCCCGAGCGCACGAGCGGGCTCATGACCTCAAGCGTGGCGTCATCGAAGGTGTTCACGTAAAAGGCGTTTTTCTCATCGGCCGCACCGCCCTCGGCACGAACGAGCAACGATCCGGCGGCCTTGCTCACGGAGGGAAGCCGTCGGACCTCTTCGATGGAATCCTCGGGAAAAGCCTCGCCTGCAGCGTAGGCATCGGCCAGATTGGTCTGTTCCGCATATGCCGCATAGGATCTGGCCATGCCGGTCCACACCGCGCTCATGCCCGAGTAGATGGTCACCGACACCGCTACCATCATGAATACCGAGAAGAACTGCGGGAGCAATGCCGCGAAGTCCCTGCGGAACTTCTTATTCAGATACCTCATCATAGAGCGACCTCTTCCATGGGAACGGGAGCATCGTTGTCAAGGACCGAATCTATACGACCGTCCTTGAGGCGGATGAGGCGATGTGCGGCCGGAGCAACGGCCGCGTTATGAGTGACGAGGACCACCGCGCTCCCGAAACGCGATGCCATGGACGGAAGCAGCGCGAGCACCCTCTTGCTCGTCACGCTATCGAGTGCGGCAGTGGGTTCGTCGCAGAGCAGCAGCTGCGGATTCTTGACAAGCGCACGGGCGATGGACACGCGCTGCAACTCGCCGCCCGAGAGCTGCGAAGGAAGATTGTTCGCGCGCGTCGAAAGACCTACCGCTTCCAGCGCCTCGTCCGCCGTCAACGGAGACTCCGTGAGCACGGACGCCATATCGACGTTCTCATATGCAGTCAACGTGGGGATGAGGTTATAGAACTGGAAGACGAAACCTATGTCGTGACGGCGATACAGGGTGAGCTCGCGCTCCGACAGATCGGATACCGCCCTCCCACCGACCCGAATCGTCCCTGCAGTCGGTCGATCCATGCCGCCGAGCAGATTGAGCAGCGTCGACTTGCCTGAACCCGAAGGCCCGAGCACCACCGTAAACGCACCCTTCTCAATATCCAGATCGACATCGTCAAGCGCCTTGATGCGGATGTTCCCGGAGCGATATTCGCGCGTGACATTCCTAAAGCTGATGTATCCCATGGTTGCTCCCTCCCGTCCATTTCCCAGGAGACGAAGCTCCCTGCGCACCTCGTCTCGCATACGTGAGTTCCTACAACATGAGTATTTACTCGTGTTTAAATCAAGGTAGCATCGTGCATATCGGCAGTCAACGAGTTTATGAGCTTTTACTCATGTTTTTTGCTGGGGTATCATGACGAAAAGAAGGCACGACGCTCGGATTGCGAAGTCGGAAAGGACAGAGAGGCAATGACCCAACCCCGCGTTCCCAGGCAAAAACGGAGCACGCAGATGAAAGAGCGGGTGGCGCAAGCTGCGCTCGAATTGTTCTCCGAATCGGGGTATTACAACGTCACCACCAACGATATAGCCAGACATGCCGGGGTATCGATCGGAACGCTGTACAGCTACTACGAAGATAAGAGGGACATCTACAGGGATCTTGTCGATAAGCTCTACCGCAATGTGCTCGACCGCATGGTGCCCGAAGAGGTCACGCCCGATAACTCGCCGTTCGATCTTATCCGCAAGTACGTGACCATAGTGCTCGAAAGCCACGCCTACATGACGGACTTCCAGAAGCAGATAACCGCCCTTTCCTATCAGGACGAGGAATTCCGCAAGCTCGAGGAGGCGGGACGCTCGTTCGCCTCCGAGAAGATAGAGGAACTCATCATGAACTACGGGGAATACCTGCAGGTGGATGACCTCGAAACCACATCGTTCATTGTGCGAACCACGCTCGAGGCCATTATCCATGAGCACATGTTCTTTCCCAACGACCTCGATACGCAGCGCGTGATAGACGAGACGTCCAAGGTCATCTACCGCTATCTCTTCTGCGACGCGCCCGCATCATGACATGCACCGTCCGGAACGCTCAGCGACACATATCATGCTCGTCGCGTGATTCGTGCGGCACCCGAAGCCTCTCCGCTCTCAAGGCAGTCGACGCCTGAGGATTCCATCATGCCGGTGAAAACCGCTGGGCGACCATCGCCCTTCAGGCCGCACCGGCGGTCGGCACGGATCGGAATCGGCGTCGTGGAACTTCCTGCATGTCGATCTCGCGGCTGATGATTGAGGTTTTCGAATGGAACTATAGAGCATCCCGAAACGAAGAAAGGAGCCCGAAGGCTCCTTTCTTTTGCGCCGCTTGAGAAGACGGCGATCTACTCCATGTCGGCGATGGCCGCCTGCGCTGCCGCAAGGCGCGCGAGGGGCACGCGATACGGCGAGCAGGACACGTAGTCAAGGCCGAGCGCGTGGAAGGTCTTGACGGAATCGGGGTCTCCGCCGTGCTCGCCGCAGACGCCGCAGACGAGATCGGGATTGCCCTCGTGGCCGAGCGTGACGCCCATCTCGACGAGCTTCGCCACGCCGGGATCGACGGTCGCGAACGGATTGTACGGGAGCAGCTTCTCGGACAGGTACTGCGGGACGAACTCGGCTTCGACGTCGTCACGGCTGAAGCCGAACGTCGTCTGCGTGAGGTCGTTCGTGCCGAAGCTGAAGAAGTCGGCCTGGGTGGCGATTTCATCGGCGGTGACGGCGGCGCGGGGAAGCTCGATCATCGTGCCGATGGGGATCTTGAGCGAGACGCCTTCGGCGGCCTCGACCTCGGCAATGACCTCCTCGGCGACCGCGCGGAGCTTCGCAAGCTCGTTGACGGTGGCCACGAGCGGGATCATGATCTCGGGCTTCGGGTCGAAGCCCTCCTTGACGAGCTTGGCCATGGCCGTGGCGATAGCACGCACCTGCATGCGCGGAAGCACGGGATAGACGATGGCCAGGCGGCAGCCGCGCAGGCCGAGCATCGGGTTCTGCTCCGCGAAACCGTCGATCTTGTCCATCAGGGTGCGCTTCTCGGCAAGGGTCGCCTCATCGGCGCCGGCGGCTTCGAGCTTGGCGATCTGAACGTCGAGGGCGCGGGCGTTGTCGAGGAACTCATGCAGGGGCGGATCGAGCAGACGCACGATGACCGGCAGCCCGTCCATGGCCTTGAACATGCCGTAGAAGTCGCCGGACTGCGCTTCGAACAGCGCTTCGACGGCCTTGGCACGGACGTCTTCGTCCTCGTTCAGGATGAAGGACTGGATGATCTGCTTGCGATCGCCCAGGAACATGTGCTCGGTGCGGTCGAGCCCGATGCCCTCGGCGCCGAATTCGCGGGAGAGCTGCGCATCGGCCGGATTGTCGGCGTTGGCGCGGATGCCCAGGCGACGATACTCGTCGGCCCATTCGAGCAGCGTGCCCAGATCGCCCGACATCTCAGGCTCGACCAGCTCGACGGCGCCGAGCATGACCTCGCCGGTCAGGCCGTCGATGGAAATGACGTCGCCTTCGTGCAGGACGATATCGGTGCCCGCGACGGCGACTTCCTTCTTCGCCGCATCGATCTTGAGCGCCTCGACGCCGCAGACGCAGGGGGCTCCCATGCCGCGCGCGATGACGGCCGCATGCGAGGTCTTGCCGCCATGGCTCGTGAGGATGCCTTCGGCCGCTATCATGCCGGCAAGGTCGTCGGGCGTGGTCTCCCAGCGGACGAGAACGGTCTTGCGACCCTCTTCCGCAGCGGCGACCGCCGCGTCGGCGGAAAACACGACTTCGCCGACCGCAGCGCCCGGCGAGGCGTTCAGACCGCGCGCGATGACGTTCTTCACGGCCGTCTTGGAGATCTGCGGATGGAGCAGCTGGTCGAGCTGCTCAGGAGCGACGCGCATGACCGCGGTCTTCTTATCGATCATGCCTTCGTGCACCATTTCGATGGCGATGCGCAGGGCGGCCGCGGCAGTGCGCTTGCCGACGCGCGTCTGGAGCATCCAGAGGCGGCCTTCCTCGATGGTGAATTCGATGTCCATCATGTCGCGGTAGTGGTCTTCAAGCAGATCGAAGATGCGCTCGAGCTCTTCGCCCGTCTCCTCGAGGCCCGGCGTGTGCTTGAGCTCGGCGATCGGAGATGTGTTGCGAATGCCGGCCACGACGTCTTCGCCCTGGGCGTTGACCAGGTAGTCGCCGTAGAATTCCTTCTTGCCGGTCGCGGCGTCACGCGTGAAGGCGACGCCCGTGGCGGAGGTTTCGCCCTTGTTGCCGAAGACCATGGCCTGGACGTTCACGGCCGTGCCCAGATCGTCGGCGATCTTGTTCTGCTTGCGATAGAGCGTCGCGCGCGGGTTGTTCCACGAGCCGAAGACGGCCTCCATGGCCAGGCGCAGCTGGGTGTCGGGATCCTGCGGGAACGCGACGGCGCCGTCGACGACGAGCTCGGGATGCGCTTCGGCGGAGACGTTCGCCGAGAAGATGCCCTTGAAGGTTTCCACGAGCGCCTGAAGGTCGTCGGCGGTCAGGTCGGTATCGTTGCGGATGCCGCGTTCGAGCTTCTTCGCGGTGATGGCGTTCTCGAACAGATCGCCTTCGAGGCCCATGACCACATTGGAGAACATCTGGATGAAACGGCGGTAGCTATCCCAGGAGAAACGCGGATTGCGGGTCTTTTCGATCAAGCCGTGGACGGACCGGTCGTTCAAACCCAGGTTCAGGACCGTATCCATCATGCCAGGCATGGAAAGAGGCGCGCCGGAACGGACGGAGACGAGCAGCGGATCGGTCGGATCGCCGATCTTCTTGCCGATGCGGCGCTCGAGGTCGAGGCGATATTCCTGAATCGTGTCGAGAGCCCCTTCGGGCCACGTGTTGCCGGCGTTCGCATATTCCATGCAGGTCTGGCAGGTGATCGTGAAGCCAGGAGGCACCGGGAGCCCGAGGACCGCCATCTCGGCGAGATTCGCGCCCTTACCGCCCAAGACCCCCTTCATGTCTTTGTTGCCCTCGGTCACGTTGTTCCCTTGGGCGTCCTTGCCGAATGCATAGACGCGCTTTACGTCTTCAGCCACTGGTGCAACTCCTTCAATCGACTGGCTACCTTACCTGTCGCCCCATCACTCGACGATCGACTTCTGCGAGGGGTGAGCGAGTTCATAGT
Source organism: Slackia sp. CM382 (assembly GCF_000293015.1). Taxonomy (NCBI): domain Bacteria; kingdom Bacillati; phylum Actinomycetota; class Coriobacteriia; order Eggerthellales; family Eggerthellaceae; genus Slackia; species Slackia sp. CM382. Next base: position 173,730 of record NZ_ALNO01000016.1, on the reverse strand, counting down.
AACGCAATATCTCCTGGGCCGTTTCCTCGATCGCGCGGTTGTCGGTATGAACCACCAGGCATCCAATCTTGCGCATGAGGGAACGCGCCTCTTCGAGATCCCGATAGACCATCTCGGGCTCGGCGTAGCTCGCAGCCACCTGCTGGGCAAGCCTGCCCGATCCGCCCAGACGCCTCTGCCGTATGCCGACGAGCACGTCGGGCGTGGTCACGAGCCCGTACACGCGCGTCGGGTCGCATTCGAAAACCTCCGGCGGACAGGGGGAGTCCAGCGCAAGCGGCACGTTCGCCACCTTGTAGCCCTGAAGCCCCAGGTAGATGGAGATGGGGGTCTTCGAAGACCGAGAGACGCCCAGAATGACGATATCGGCCTTCAGAAGATCCTGCGGGTTGCGCCCGTCATCGTGCTCGACGGTGAACTCCATCGCGTCGATGCGGCGGAAGTAGCTCTCGTCGGTCTGGCGATGCAGGCCGGGGTGCGTCGAAGGCAGCAGGCCCGATGCTTCCGACAACGTATCGAGGGGGCTTCCCATGAGATCGACCCCGCGCATATCGTGCGCGTCGAGGAACTCCGCAAGACGACGGCGGGCCTCCTTGTCGACGAGCGTGTAGAAAACGACCAAACGTGCGTCGACTCCCGCTTCGACATGACGCTTCTGGTGATTGAGCAGGAAGTTCGTGATCTGGTCGTAATCGCGCGCCTTCGGCAGCGTCTCTATGTAGGGTTCCGGCACGCCGAACTGGCCGGCGGCGGCCTTGGCGATGGCTTGGGCCGTCGCACCCACCGAATCGCTGATCACATGGATGGTGGGTAGCGGAGAGTCGTTGAAGACGTTCGCGGCTTCGCTCGTGAGATTCATGGCTTCCCTTCGTACGACGCGGCAGGGCGGCGCGATCGGTGCGCCGCCCTGCGGGATCGAGGCTATTTCGTCTTGGCGAGCAGACCGAAGTCCGCAACGTCGGAAAAGACGCCGACGAACCGATTGAGCAGGCGAATGCGGTTCCTGCGCACGTCGGGATCCTCGTCCATGACCATGACGTCGGTGAAGAAGGCGTCGATCGGCCGACGCAGGGCTGCAAGGCTCGTGAGCGCCCGGGCGAAATCGTCGTCGTCAAGCGCGGCGGCGACATCGGCGCGCGCGCGCGCCGTGGCGGCGAAGAGGGTGCGTTCGGCATCGTTGAACGCCCCTTCGTCGCAGGCATCGCCCGCCGCGGCGTCGCGCAGGTTGTTGGCTCGGGCGAAGGCGATCGCCAGATCCTCGAACGCCTCGGGCTCGGCGGCGCGCTGCATGTCGAGCGCGCGGGCGCGCTTCGCGATGGTCGCAGGCTCGACGACGCGCGCGGCGAGCACCGCATCGATCGCATCGGCGGAAACCCCTTCGTCGCGCAGGATGACCTTCGTGCGCGTGACGAAGAAGTCGACGATCGCTTTGGTGGCTTCGACACGGTCGAAGACGAGCCCGTCGGCTTCATACGAAGCGAGGGCCGCATCCACGGCGGCGCCGAGGGAGACCTCGAGGCCGTCGTTGAGAAGGCCGACGATGCCGATGGCGCTGCGGCGCAGAGCGAAGGGATCGGACGAGCCCGTCGGGGCCTGGTCGATGGCGAACAGGCCGCAGATGGTATCGAGCTTGTCGGCGAATGCGACGGCCCGGCCCGCGAAGCCCTGCGGAAGCCCATCGCCCGAGAAGCGCGGACGGTAGTGGTCGGCGATCGCACGGGCCACCTCGTCGGTCTCCCCCGCCGCCTTGGCGTAATAGGAGCCCATGATGCCCTGGACGCTCGTGAATTCGACGACGGCGCCGGTCACGAGGTCGGCCTTGCAAAGGAAGGCGGCACGGCGGGCGTCGGCCTTCTCCTGGTCGGTCGCCGTGGACGAGGAGTCGCACACGAAGGATGCAAGACGTTCGATACGCACGGTCTTCGCGAAAGTGGAGCCGAGCTTCTCTTGGAAGACGACGTGTTTCAGGTCGGGCACATACGCTTCGAGCGGACGCTTGAGGTCTTCGTCGTAGAAGAACTTGGCGTCGTACAGACGGGCGGCGACGACGCGTTCGTTGCCGTCGACGATGTTCGCCTCGAACTTCGGATTGCCGTTCGAGGTGATGAGGAACTTATTGGCCAATGTGCCGTCTGCATGGAACAGCGGGAAGTAGCGCTGATGGACGAGCATCGCGTCGACGATGATCTCTTTGGGGACCTTCAGGAAAAGCTCGTCGAAGCCTCCTACCATGACGGTGGGATGCTCGGTGAGGTTGACGACCTCCGCCATCGTGCGCGCAGGCAGGTCGGCCGTAAGCCCCGTCGCCTCTTCGACGGCCTGGACCTGGGAGCGGATGCGCGCTTCCCGCTCCGCCTCGCTCGGAACCACGAAGGCTCCGCGCAGCGTTTCGACCAGGTCGTCGGCGCATGCGAGCTCGATGCCCGCAGGGGCGAGGAAGCGATGCCCGTAGGTGGTGCGACCGGATTCGGCGCCGGCGAAGGACAGCGGCACGACGGCGTCGCCCAGAAGCGCCACGATCCAACGAACGGGACGGCTGAACTGCTCGCGATACGCCGCCCAACGCTGCGACTTGGGCCATGCGATCCCGGTGATCACCTCGTGGAGCACATCGGAAAGCAGGCCGGTGACGTCGAGCGACGGCGTCGTTTTCACGGCGTAGACGTACTCGACGCCGTTCTCGTCGCGCCGTTCGAGAGCCGACGCGTCGACGCCCTTGCCGCGCGCGAAGCCGAGCGCGGCCTTGGTCGGTTTCCCCTCGGCATCGAAGGCGATCTTAGCCGCAGGGCCGCGAAACGTCTCTTCGGAGGCCTCGGTCTTCTCAGGCACGTCATGCACGATGGCGATCAGGCGTCGCGGCGTGGAATAGGCCTCGATCCCGGCATGGGGGATCTTGGCGGCATCCATGAGCGAAGCGACGAGCTCGGGAAGCTTCTCCGTGGCGGCATGGAGCGCGAACGCAGGCAGCTCTTCCGTTCCGATCTCGAAGGCGAGCGTCTTATTCGCCATCTGCGGCCTCCTTGTCCTGGGCGCCGGCATGGCCGACGACGTGTTCGATATAGCTCGCGCAGCACGCTTTGGCGATCGAGCGCACACGCAGGATGTAGCCCATGCGCTCAGTGGCGGAGATGACCCCGCGCGCATCGAGCAGATTGAAGGTATGCGAGCACTTCAGCACGTAGTCGTAGGCGGGAAGCGGCAACCCGGCCTCCAAGATGCGGTTGCATTCGGCCTCGTAGCGATCGAAATCGCCGAAGAGCAGGTCGGTATCGGCCACCTCGAAGTTGTATGCCGAGTATTCGCGCTCGTTTTCCAGGAAGACGTCGCCGTACGTGAACTCGATGCCGTCGTCGCCGCGGCTCCAGACGATATCGTAGACGGAATCGACGCCCTGGATGTACATGACCAGACGTTCGAGACCATAGGCGATCTCGGAAGGCACCGGCGCGCATTCGAATCCGCCGACCTGCTGGAAATACGTGAACTGCGTCACCTCCATGCCGTCGATCCAGACCTCCCAGCCGAGACCCCAGGCCCCGAGCGTCGGGCTTTCCCAGTCGTCTTCGACGAAGCGCACGTCATGCTCTTCGACAGCGATGCCGATGGCGCGCAGGCTGTCCAGATACAGGTCCTGCACATTGTCGGGAGAAGGCTTGATCAGCACTTGGAACTGGTAGTAGTGCTGCATGCGGTTCGGATTCTCGCCGTAGCGGCCGTCCGCAGGACGACGGCAGCCCTGCACGTAGGCGGTGCGCCACGTATCGGGCCCGAGGGATCGCAGCGTGGTGGCAGGATGGTTGGTGCCGGCGCCGACCTCGTTGTCGTACGGCTGCAGGATCACGCATCCCTGCGCAGCCCAGTAGGTCTGCAGCCTCAGGACGACCTCCTGGAACGTTGGCGCGGTGTGCGCTGGCTTGCTCATGTTCACAGCACTCCTAGATGGGTAAGGGGCCAATAGACTACGAAGGCGCGACCCGAGACGGAGCTCTTCTTGATCGGGCCGAAATACCGGGAGTCTGAAGAGCTGGTGCGATTGTCGCCCATGACCCAGAGGCTTCCCGCGGGAACGGTGTAGGGATACGTGATGGAAACGTCGTTCGCAGCATCCAGAGGAACGCTCGGCTTGCCGTCCGTATACGGCTCGTCGAGAGGCGTGCCGTCCACGTACACGACGCCGTCGATGAGATCGACGGTCTGACCGGGCGTGGCTATGACGCGCTTGATGAGCGTGCGGCCGGGAATCTCGGGATCGTCGAAGGTGATGATGTCGCCATAAGCGGGTTCACGCAGGTAATAGGATATCTTCTCGGACCAGACCTGGTCGCCTATCTCTATCGTGTCCTCCATGGAACCCGAGGGAATGGCGTAGGCGCGCGCGACGAAGTTCTGTATGAGCCAGATGAGCGCGAGGACGGAGACGAAGAAGAAGGCCCAGGAAAGGATCGAGCGGATGATTCCCGAGGCACGCGAGCCTGCATGAGTGCCGTAATCCATGAAAGAGCAGCGCCTCCCGCACCAAAGAAAGGACGCTCAACGAGCGTCCGGAACGTCAATGTCGTGCAATGATAGCAAAAAAGCCCGTTCGCGCTCGGTCAAGGCGGCGCTTTCCAGCAAATCGGGACGAAGGCGCGCGGTGCGGAGCAGCGCCTGTTCGCGTCGCCAGGCGGCGACCTTCCCATGATCGCCGCTCAAAAGCACGGGCGGCACGTCCATGCCGCGATAGCTCGCCGGACGCGTGTACTGAGGATATTCGAGCAGCCCGTCGTCGCCGAAGCTCTCGTCGACGACGCTCATGTCGTCGCCGAGAACGCCGGGAATGAGACGCACGACGGCGTCGATGACGACCATGGAAGCGAGCTCCCCCGAGGTGAGCACGTAATCGCCGAGGGAAATGCATTCGTCCGCCAATGCGTAGGCGCGTTCGTCTATGCCCTCGTAATGCCCGCAGATGAACATCAGCCGATCCTTCGTCGAGAGGCGTTGCGCGACCTCTTGCGCGAACGGCACACCCGTAGGCGCGAGGAATACGACATGGGGCTTCGCGCCTTCGGAGGCGACGGCATCGTAGGCTTCGAAGATGGGCGGGCACGTCATAAGAAGGCCCTGGCCGCCCCCATACGGATCGTCGTCGGTCGTGCGATGGCGGTCGTGCGTCCAGTCGCGCAGGTCGTGAGCATGGAATTCGAGCAGGCCGAATTCCTGCGCCCGCTTCATGATGGAATCCTGCATGACGGAATCGTACATGCGGGGAAACGTCGTGATGGCGTCGATGCGCATGCGCGGTTCCCCCTATGCTTCGGATGCAAGTTCGACGAGCCCGTCGGGAAGCGTGACATGGATGGTCCGCGAGATGTCGTCTATCGACGATATCATCTCCTCGACGGCTGGAATGAGAATGTCGCCCGAAGCCCCCTCGACGACGAGCATGTCGCTTGCCGGCATCTCGGATATTTCGGCAAGGCGCCCGATGCGGCCTAGGCGTTCGTCGACGACGGAGAAACCGATCAGGTCGTATTCGCGCGAGCGCGCCGCATCGAAGCCTTCGGGAAGATCGGCCTCGGCCACAAGGCAATGGCTTCCGCGCAAGGCCTCCGCGGCATCGCGGTCGGAGATTCCCTCGAATTCGACGCTCCACTCCCCTGCGGACGCCTCGACCGCGCGTGCCACGCGCGCGGTACGCGGGCCGCGCATGGCCGGAGGAACGAAATGGACCGTCATGCCCTCTTCGAGCAAAAAAGGAAGGCCGCGCACGGGACGTGCGACGAACCTTCCCTTAAGACCCGAAACAGAGCCGAGCACGGCTATGTCGGCCCAGTCGTACACGAGGTCAATCCTCGACGAGCTCGACCGAGACATCGCGGCCTTCGCCGCAGAGGGCGGCGCGGGCCAGGACGCGAATGGATTTGATGACACGACCCTGCCGACCGATCACCTTGCCGCAGTCGTCCGCGGCGACGCGGATCTCGACGAGCTCGGAGCCGCTCTCGTCGATGCTCGATGCCACGTCGACGGCCTCTTTATCGTCGACGAGCGGCTCGACGATAGCACGGACCAGATCGGCGATGTCGTGAGACGTCGAGGCCATTTACTGGGCCTTCTTGGCCGTCTCGATGAGACGCTTGACGGTATCGGTAGGCTGGGCTCCCTTGCTGATCCAGTCTTCGACGCGCGGGAGGTCGAGCTCGATGACGGAAGGATCCATGTTGGGGTTGTAGCGACCGACCTGCTCGATGATCTGGCCATCGCGGCGTGCGCGCGCATCGGCGACGACGACGCGGTAGACGGGATGCTTCTTAGCGCCATGGCGGGCGAGGCGAATCTTGACTGCCATCTGAATGAACTCCTTTATGTCATGCGTACACGTGTCATGTCACGTAATTATTAATGGTATTACACGGAAACGGCTTTTTCAAGCGCAGGACCGGAGGCTTCACCGGTCCCGCGAAGCGGTCGGAACTAGTGGCGGCGGCGCGGCTTGCGGGAGTCGCCCGAGGAGGCTTCCTCCCGATGGGAACGCCCGGGACGGCGATCGCGATCGCGAGGCTCGCGGTCGGAACGCTCGGGTCGGCCGGGGCCGGAAGACGCCGGAGCATCGGGCTTCTCGAGACGGTCGAGGGAGACCTTGCCGGTCTTGGAGTCGATCTCGATGACCTCGACCTTGACGGTATCGCCGAGATTGAGGACGTCTTCGACCTGGCCGACGCGCCCGTTGGCCATGCGGCTGATATGAAGCAGGCCGTCCTTGTTCGGCGTCAGCTTCACGAATGCGCCGAACGACTGGATGCCCACGACCGTGCCTTCATAGACCTCGCCGACCTCGGGTTCCTTGACGATGTCCTTGACGGCCTGCATGGCGGCGGCGCCAGCGGCCTGGTCGACGGCCGCGATATGCACGGTGCCGTCTTCCTGGATCTCGATGGAGGCGCCGGTGGCGTCCTGGATGCCGCGAATGGTCTCGCCGCCCTTGCCGATGACCTCGCGAATCTTCTCGACCGGGATCTTGATGGTCTCGATACGCGGCGCGGTGTCGCGAAGCTCGGCGCGCGGAGCGGCGATTTCATCGAGCATGGCGGACAGGATGTGCGCGCGGCCTTCCTTCGCCTGCGCGAGCGCGCGGCCGAGTATCTCGGTGGACAGGCCGCGGGCCTTGTTGTCCATCTGGAGCGCGGTGATGCCCTCGGGCGTGCCGGTCACCTTGAAGTCCATGTCGCCGAGGAAGTCCTCGAGGCCCTGGATATCGGAGAGGATGACGACGCCGTCGTCTTCCTTGATAAGGCCCATGGCCACGCCGGAGACGGGCGCCTTGATGGGCACGCCCGCATCCATGAGCGCGAGGCAGGAGCCGCAGGTGGACGCCATCGAGGACGATCCGTTGGATTCGAGCACCTCGGAGACGACGCGGATGGAATACGGGAATTCGTCCTCGTTCGGAAGGACGGGAAGGATGGCGCGCTCGGCGAGGGCGCCATGACCGACCTCGCGGCGCTTGGGGGCGCCCATGCGGCCGACCTCGCCGGTGCAGTACGGCGGGAAGTTGTACTGGTGCATGTAACGGCGCGTGGTCTGAGGATCGATGGTGTCGAGACGCTGCGCCTCGTTGAGCAGGCCGAGAGTCGCGACGGACATGACCTGGGTCTGGCCGCGCTGGAACAGGCCGGAGCCGTGGACGCGGGGCAGGTAGCCCGGACGGATGTAGAGCGGGCGGATCTCTTCGGGCGCGCGCCCGTCGGCGCGTTCCCCGGTTTCGATGATCATGCGGCGCATCGCGTGCTTCTCAAGCGCCTTGCAGGCGGCGGCGATGTCGGAGGCCCAGGCGGCGCGCTCCTCGTCGGAGAAGTCGTTCTCCTTGATGGAGGCCTTGAGCTCTTCGACCTTGGCGATGCGCGACTGCTTGTCGGCGTCCTTGAGGGCGGCGCTCATGGCGTCGTAATGGGCGTTCACGCGCTCGGCGATGGAGGCGTCGGGCACGTGGATGGGCCATTCGCGCTTCTGGATGTCGACCATGGACAGGAATTCGGCCTGCTTCTCGCAGAACGCCGCGATAGCCTCCTGGCCGAAATTCATGGCGGCGAGCATATCCTCTTCACCGACCTGATCGGCGCCCGCCTCGACCATGGAGATGTAATCCTTGGTGCCGGCGATCGTGAGCTCGAGGTCGGACGTCTCCTGCTCGGCGTACGTCGGGTTGACGATGAATTCGCGGGTCTCGGCGTTGCGCGCGATGCGCACGCAGGCGACCGGGCCGTCGAACGGGGCGCTGGCGATGAGCAGGGCGGCCGACGCGCCGCCGACGCACATGCAGTCGGGGGCGTTCTCGCCGTCGATGGCGAACGTCGTCGCCACGACATGCACTTCCTGCTTGAAACCTTCGGCGAAGCCGGGGCGGATGGGACGGTCGACCATGCGCGCGGTCAGCGTTCCCTTGTCGGACGCGCGTCCTTCACGCTTGAGATAGCCGCCAGGGATGCGGCCGACCGCGTACATCTTCTCCATGAAATCGACCGTCAGGGGGAAGAAATCGTAGTCCTTCTCTTCTTTGGAGATGACGCTCGTGACGAGGACCGTGGTCTCGCCTTGACGCACCAGCACGGCGCCGGTGGCCTGCTTGGCAAGTTCGCCGGTTTCGAAGGCGTAGCTCTTGCCGTACAGTTCGAATTCCAAAGACACTTTCTCCAAGATGCTCTTCTTTCTCTCTTCTTCGGAGCCGCCCTTCTGGCGACCCTCGCGAGCAGCGCGGATCCCGATCCGCGCCGACCGCTCCTTCATAAGGAAGCCCGTCGCATACGGCGGGCTTCCTGGTGCGGATTAAAGGTTGTCGCGAATGCCGAGCTTCTTGATGAGCTCGCGATACGCGTCGATATCGCAATTCCTGATGTAGGAAAGGAGGCGGCGACGCTTGCCGACGAGCATCAGCAGGCCGCGACGGGTGTGGTGGTCCTTCTTGTGGACCTTGAGGTGCTCGGTGAGGTTGCGGATGCGTTCCGTGAGGATGGCGACCTGGACGGCGGCGGATCCGGAATCGTTCGCGTCCTTGCCGAACTCGTTGATGAGCTCCTGGGTCTTTTCCTTGGTGATAGAAGCCATGTGCTCCACCTTTCCCGCATCGGATGCCCGATGCTTCTGCGCGGCCGTTGCGCGCCGCTTGAGAATACGCCGCGGTCTGCGAGGCATGCGGTGGCGCGTGCGCTCGAAGGCCGGGTAATGCAACCGAACGATTATATCAGATGGTCGCCAACGGGCGACGACGCGGGGACAATTCATCGTTTGCACGCAACGACGTGCGAGTTCGTTTCCTATGCGCGCGCGTCGAGCTCGTCTACGACCGCCTGGAGATCGGCAGGCAGCCCATCTTCGAACGAAAGGCGCGTTCCCGTCGAAGGATGCGTGAAGGCAAGGCGATACGAATGGAGGAACTGGCGCTCGAGACCGAGATTGTCGTGCTTGGGCCACCCGTAGGTCGGATCGCCCACGCACGGGTGCTTGATGTATTCCGCATGCACGCGGATCTGATGCGTGCGCCCGGTGAAGAGCTTGCAGTCGATGAGCGTGTACCCGTCGTCGCGACGCGACGGTTCGAATCGGCGCACGACGCGAAACGACGTCGAGGCAGGCCGGGCGCTTTCGCGATCGGAGACGCACATGCGCAGGCGGTCCTTCGCGCTGCGGCCGATGGGCGCATCGATGAGCCCGGTGTCGAGCGGAATCCAGCCGTGCACGAGCGCGAGGTAATGACGATCGACGTCGCGCGACGCGATGTCCTCCATGAGGCGCAGCCCGGCCGCATCGGTCTTGGCGGCGAGCATAAGCCCGCTCGTGTCCCGGTCGAGCCGATGCACGATGCCGAGACGGTCCTGTTCTCCTTGGACATTGCAGAGCTTTTCGCGCCCGCAGTGCGCGATGAGGGCATTCACCAGCGTATCCTGTTCGGGATGGCCGTCTGCGGGATGGGTGACGAGCCCCGCCTGCTTGGACAGGACGATCACGTCGTCGTCTTCGTAGCGTATGTCCAAAGGGATGTCGGCCGGCATGAGCTCGAGCACGCGCGCATCCATCGTAACGGCGTATTCGACCACGTCGGATATCCGAACGGTGAAGCTCTTGCGCACGACGGTGCCGTTGACGCGCACCTCGCCCGCATCGACGCGCCTGGCGGCGGCGGAACGCGTGGGAAACGCGGCGACGGCAGCCAGGAAGGCATCGATGCGCATGCCGTCGAAGGAGCCTTCCACGTAAACGGCTTCCATGCGAGCCGGGGATTCCTCCACTACGCGTCCCCGCCTCGGTCGGACTCGGACGTGCCCTGCGCGCGGACTGCAGCGAGATATCCGATGATCAGGAGAACGAATCCGCACGTCACACCTATGTCAGCCACATTGAAGACCGGGAAATCCATGAACGTGAAATCGAGGAAGTCGGTTACGAAGCCCTGGGCGAACCGATCGATGGCATTGCCGATGCCGCCCGCGAACACGAGCGCGAGCGCGACGGTTTCGGCGAGGTTCGCCTCGTGGCCCGACACACGTCCGTAGAAGGCGAACGCGCACGCGATGGCGATGCAGACCGCAAGCGAGAACGCGCCGAGCAGAACCGTCGAGTCGCCGAACGCGCCCCAGGCCGCGCCGGTGTTGTGGACGAGGCGAAAGCGGACGATAAGCCAGTCGTGCGCCGAGGTCTGGCCGAGGGCATAGGCCCCCTCGAAATACGCCTTCGTCGCGCGGTCGAGGACAAGCCACAGAAGGGCCGCGCCGGCAAAGATGCCGCCCTTCCCTGCCGCCGTTTCGGTGATGCGCGCCATGGAGCTATTCGACCTCGGCCGATGCGAGCGCATCGAGCACGTCGCCGCAGCGTTCGCAGACGTCGGGATGCGCGGCGTTGCCGCCGAGCACGCGATGGTTCCAGCACCGCGGGCATTTCTCCTTGGACGTCGCGCTCACGGAAACCGCAAGATCTTCGACATCCGCCGCAGACACGGTCACGCGCGCCACGATGAAGAACTCTTCGAGCGTGGCGGCATCGAACGAATCGAGAACGTCGGCGATGGCGGCGGGAGCTTCGATGCCGAGCTCGGCTTCCTGGCTCTTGTTCACGACCTTGCCGTTGCGGGCATCTTCAAGCGCCTTGGTCACGGCGTCGCGCACGGACAGGAGCACGTCGAAGCGCGCGCGCAGCGCGGCTGCGTCGGCTTCGGCGGGAAGCGTCGGCTTGAAATCTTCGAGCGCAGGCCAGCCTGCAAGCTGAACGCTCACGGGACGCCCGGCACGATTGCGGGCGGCCTCGGGATAATGCTCCCAAACCTCGTCGCAGGTGAAGGACAGGATGGGGCTCATGATGCGGACGAGCACCTCGAGGATGTTCATGAGCACCGTCTGCACGCTGCGCCGTGCGCGGGAATCCGGAGCCTCGGAATAGAGGCGGTCCTTCACGACATCCATGTACACGGCCGAAAGGTCGGTGACGACATAGTCGTAAAGCGTGCGGAAAACCTGGTGGAAATGATATTCGTCGTAGGCGCGGCCGACCTCGGCGAGCACATCGGACAAGCGCAGCATCGCCCAGACATCGATCGGATCCATATCGGCAAGCTCGACGGCATCGGTCGCATCGTCGAAGCCGTCGAGGTTCGCGAGCAGGAAGCGGAAGGTGTTGCGGAAACGACGATATGCGTCGGAGGTGCGCTTGAGGATGGTGTCTCCGATGGAGACATCCACCGAGTAGTCGGTCGAGGAGACCCACAGGCGCAGGACATCGGCGCCGTATGTGTCGGTGACCTCTTTGGGATCGATGCCGTTGCCCTTGGACTTCGACATCTTCTCGCCATGCTCGTCGACCGTGAAGCCGCAGCACATGACCGCCTTGTACGGTGCCGAGCCGTAGGCGCCCACGCCGCAGAGCAGCGAGCTTTGGAACCATCCGCGATGCTGGTCCGAACCTTCGAGATACAGATCCGCCGGCCAATGCAGACGATCCTCGTCGGCACGGTGCTTGAGCACGCCCACGTGGCTGACGCCGGATTCCCACCACACGTCGAGAATGTCCTTCTCGGGGCGCAGGTCGGTGCCGCCGCACTTCGGGCAGCAGGTCCCTGCGGGAAGGTATTCGGAGGGATCGCGCGTGAACCAGGCATCGGCGCCCTCGGTGTTGAACAGATCGATCACCGCATCGAACGTCGAGGCGTCCGCGACGATCTCGCCGCAGGACGCGCACTTGAACACGGGAATCGGCACGCCCCAGCTACGCTGGCGCGAGATGCACCAGTCAGGACGGTCGGCAACCATGGCGCCGATGCGGTTCTGGCCCCATTCGGGCACCCACCGGACGTTCTCATGGATTTCTTCGAGCGCACGCTCACGCAGACCCGTCTCGTCCATGGAGACGAACCACTGGTCGGTCGCGCGGAAGATGATCGGTTCATGGCAGCGCCAGCAATGCGGATAGCTGTGCTCGATCTCCTTGAACCCGACGAGCGTGCCGCGCGCGCGGAGCCATTCGATGATGCGGGGATTCGCCTCGTCGGTGTCCATGCCGGCGAATTCCGGCACGATGTCCATGAAACGGCCGTCGTCGTCGACGGGCATGATCATAGGAACGCCGAAGCGTTCGCAGACCTTGTAGTCGTCGACGCCGTGGCCGGGCGCGGTGTGAACCGCTCCGGTGCCCGACTCGAGCGTGACATGCGTGCCCCAGATGATGCGGCCTTCGACCTCGTCGAGGATCGGCGTCTTGTACGTGATGCCCCCGAAGGCGTCGCCCTTCATCGTGACGGACTCGCCGTCGGCTTCGACGATGCGATAGGAATCCCAGCCGACCGCTTCGGCGACCTGGTCGACCATCTCGCGCGCGAAGAGCATGAAGGCGCCGTTCGCCTCGACGAAGCAGTAATCGATATCGGGACCGAAGGACACCGCGGTGTTCGCAGGGAGCGTCCACGGCGTGGTGGTCCAGATCAGGACGTAGGCACGCGCGAGGTCGACGCCGGCATCGGCGAAGACCTGCGGTATATTGTCGAGCTTGAAGGCGACGTAGATCGAAGGCGACGTCTCCATGCCGTACTCGATCTCGGCCTCGGCGAGCGCGGTGTGGCAACGTTTGCACCAATGGATGGGCTTGCGTCCGCGATAGACGGCGCCGGACAGGTACATCTTCTTGAAGACCTCGACGTTCGCCGACTCGAACGTGGGCTGGAACGTCAGGTACGGACGATCCCACTCGCCGTTCACGCCGAGGCGTTTGAAGCCCTCGCGCTGCACGTCGACGAACTTCTCCGCCCATTCGCGGCACAGACGGCGCACGGTCGCCTGCGGGAGCTGGGACATCTTCTCGGTGCCGAGCTTCTTTTCCACCTCATGCTCGATCGGCTGGCCGTGGCAGTCCCAACCGGGCACGTACGGCGTGAAATAGCCGCGCTGGGCATGGGACTTCACGACGAAGTCCTTGAGGATCTTGTTGAAGGCGTGGCCGATGTGGATGGGACCGTTGGCGTACGGGGGGCCGTCATGCAAGACGAACGGCTCGCCGTCGCGGTTACGCTCGAGGATCCGGTGGTACAGATCCTCGTCCGCCCACTTCTTGAGCCTTTTCGGCTCGTTCTCGGCCAGATTCGCGCGCATGGCGAAATCGGTCTTGGGCAGGTTCATCGTAGAGCGGTAATCGTTTCCCATCGTGTACTCCGACCTTTCAGTGCCTATTGATACGCAAGTTTCACAATTATAGGGAACCGAGGGCCTGAGGCATCGCGCGCCCGTCCGCATCGTGGAAAACGCATACACGCGACATGCCGGACGCACGGCGAGCCTCGAAGGACAGGAAGAGGACGTGAACATCCACCCGTGCTGCCCGCGCGATGCGTGCGACGGGTGAATCGTGAAAGCGCCCCTTCGCCGCACGATCCATGCGAAGGGGCGTCTGCGCATGAGAATGCTACCAGGACAAAAGCTCGATGCCTGATTCGGTGACGACGAGCTGGACCTCCCATTGCGCCGTCAAGCTGCCATCGGCCGTACGGACCGTCCAGCCGTTCGGATCGGTCATATCGATCTCCTGAGCGCCGAGATTGACCATGGGTTCGATCGTGAAGCACATGCCGGGAGCGAGCACGATGCCCGTATCCGCCGGCTCGACGAAGCTCACGAACGGGTCCTCGTGGAACTCGAGCCCGATGCCGTGCCCGCCGAATTCGCGCACGACCGTATAGCCCGCATCGGTCGCCACGCGGTTGACCGCGGCGCTCACGTCGCCGAGGCGGCACCAGGGCTTCACCGCGGCGATGCCCGCTTCGACGGCGGCCTTGGTGACATCGACCAGACGTTGCGCCTCATCCGATACCTTCCCGATGCAGAACATGCGAGACGAGTCGGAAAAATAGCCGTCGAGGATCGTGGAGCAGTCGACGTTGACGATATCGCCTTCTTCGAGCACTTCGTCTTCGGACGGGATGCCGTGGCAGACGACATCGTTGACCGAGGTGCAGACGCTCTTGGGATAGCCTTCGTAATCGAGGGGCGCGGGAACGGCCCCGTGTTCGACCGTGTAGTCATGCACCCAGCGGTCGATCTGTTCGGTCGTGACGCCCGGCCCGATATGCTCGGCCACGTAATCCAGCACGCCGATGTTCACCTCGGCGCTGCGCTTGATCCCTTCGATATCCCGCGCCGTCTTCAACATGGCGCGGCTCGGTACCTCGAGGCCCTGGTAGTACAGTTCCTCGAGCCTCTCATCGTTGGACATATGGCATTTCTTGTATTTCCTGCCGCTTCCGCACCAGCATGCGTCGTTGCGCCCCGGAACGGGGAGTTCGTCGAACATATTTGAGATCCTTCCTCGTCGTTTTCGTCACACCATACGACTCTTGGGCGCGGCCGTGCGACGCGATGGGTAAAGTTAGCTAAGGCTACATCATCGCGACAGCCCTAGCATTCGTCATCGATGAATTTATCAGGTAGCGCAGGGAATCCGGCTGCTTTGACGGCGTCGTCCATGAGCTGCAGGCCGCGCCCGACGAAGAGGTTGGATGTCGCGTAGGCCAGGACCGTGCCGTCTTCGTCTTCGACATCCCCGCGCACCATGCATACGGAACGTCCGGCCTTGATGATATGCGCCTCGCAGACCACCTTCCCGGTTTTGAACGGACGTGCATAGGTCGCCTGAAGATCGAGGGTGGATGTCCCGTAATCGGCCGGGTATCGGCAGAACGTCGCGAAGCCGGTGACGTTGTCGAGCAGAAACGCGTAGATGCCCCCGTCGACCGAATGGAACGGATTCAAGTCCTCTTCGGTGATCTCAGCCGTGAAGCGGCACCCGTCCTCGTGCAGTTCGATATCGGAGATGCGGTGGCGGACCACCAGGGGGACCTGGGAGAGGTATGCGACCACGCGGTCGACGAAAGCGGGATTCAATTTCATGGGCGGACGACTCCTTGCGCGTGCCTGCATGCGTGTTCGGCCAGACATTATAGCCCTCGCCAAAAGTCGTATACTCTTCCAAACCATACGAGGAGGAGAACCCAATGGACTACACGATCGTGACCGACTCATCCTGCAACCTGACCGAGCAGACCATCGATGAGTTCTCGCTTGAGATCCTTCCGCTGCGCTTCATCGCAGGCGACGAGGAATACCGGAGCTATCTGAAGGGCGCGCATGTCGACCTGCAGGAATTCTATGCGATGATGCGCGAAGGAACCGTCTTCACCACATCGCTTCCGAATCTCGGAGAGGCCGAGGCGCAGCTGCGGGCCATCCTCGAAGCCGGACAAGACCTGATCTACATCGGTTTTTCAAGCGGGCTTTCCGGCACGTATGCAGCCGTCGCCGCCCTGCTCGATTCCCTGGCGCCCGATTACCCCGAGCGCACCGTCCGCCATATCGATACGTACGCGGCATCGGGCGGCGAAGGGCTTCTTGTCTATTACGCCGCCACGATGCGCGCACAGGGAGCCGGCATCGACGAGGTTTTGCAATGGCTGCACGACAACCGCCTCCGGCTCGCCCACTGGTTCACGGTCGACGACCTCATGTTCCTGTTCCGCGGCGGGCGCGTCAGCCGCACCAATGCCTGGGCGGGCACTCTGCTCAACATCAAGCCGGTGATGCATGTCGACGACGAGGGACACCTCATTCCCCTCGAAAAGGTGCGCGGGCGCAAGAAATCCATCCATGCGCTTCTCGACCGCATGAAACGCTCGGCACGTGAGCCTGTCGCCGACCAGACCGTGTTCATCACGCATGGCGACTGCATCGATGACGCGAACTATCTCGCCGATCTCATCCGCAAGGAATTCGGCACGGCCGACATACGCATCAACTACATCGACCCGGTCATCGGCGCGCATTCCGGTCCGGGGACGCTCGCGCTCTTCTTCCTCGCCGACGAACGCTGACAACGCGTAGGCGCCGGAACCTGGGCATATGCCCGCCGATTCCGGCGCCTTCAGGAAAAGCCGTTTGTTTTTCTTGCACGCGAAGCGCGTGTCGGATGGATGCGGAATCCTAGGCTTTGCCGCTTGACCCGAAACCGCCCATTCCACGGTCGGTTTCGTCAAGGGCGTCGACGGCGACCCACTGCACGTGCTCGACCTTCGAGATGACGAGCTGCGCGATTCGATCCCCTGGTTCGATGACGAAGGGTTCGCGAGGGTCGAGGTTGGCGAGAACGACCTTGAGCTCGCCGCGATAATGGCTGTCTACGAGTCCCGGCGCATTCACGATCGAGATGCCGTGCTTGATGGCAAGGCCGCTGCGCGGAATGACGAGACCCGCGTATCCTTCGGGGATCGCGACGGCAAGGCTGGTCGGAATGAGCGCCCGCTCGAACGGGGCAAGGGTCGCAAAGGCCGTGGCGCGCAGATCGACCCCTGCGTCCGCCTCATACGCGTACGCAGGCAGAACCGCGTCGTCGGAAAGCCTCGCAATAGGTACTTCAAGGGTTTCTAACGTCTGCATCACTTCAATCCCTTCAGAGCGTCCTGGAATTCCTCGATGCTTTGGAAATCTTTGTACACGCTTGCGAAACGGATGTAGGCAACGTCGTCAAGGGGCTTGAGGTGTTCGAGCACCATGTCGCCGAGGTCCTTCGAATTGATCTCGGCACGGCCGGAATTGCGCAACGCCGTTTCGATCGCATCGATGATCTCGGTCTTCTTATCATTCGGGATGTTCGGACGCTTCGCGCAGGCGATGGAGATGCCGCGATAGAGCTTCTCGCGGTTGAACACCTGGCTCGAGCCGTCGGCCTTCACGACGATGAGGGGATTGTCACCCAGCCGTTCGTATGTCGTGAAACGATTGCCGCACTTCAAGCATTCGCGACGACGGCGAATGGAATTGAACTCGTCGGAAGGACGGGAGTCGACGACCTTGGATTCGGGATGCCCGCAGGCAGGACAGCGCATAGGATGCCTTTCTATTAGGTGCCGCCGCAGCACACGGCGCGCGTTCTGCGCCATGATACGACACGATGCGCCCGCATGTCCGCATATACGGAAAACGGACACCCTCCGGTTGAACCGCGCCTCCGGGGTTCGAGCATTCCTTCGAAGCTCAGGCTCCCTGGGCGCGGTTCGAAATTCGAGCGTCCGTTTTCAATCGACGCAATGAAACGTCGATGCGCGATTCGCTACGCGCCGGCCTCGGCCTTGCGCTGCTGTTTACGTTCCTCGAGGTAATTCATGCAGAGGCAGCAGACGGAGTCGCCGGAGATGTTCAGGGCGGTACGCATCATGTCGAGGATGCGATCGACGCCCGCGACCAACGCGATGCCTTCGACGGGCAATCCCACGGACTGCAGGACCATGGCAAGCATGATCATGCCGGAACCCGGAACGCCCGCAGTGCCGATGGAGGCGAGCACGGTCGTGAGAACGATGACGATCTGCTGCTGGATGGTCAGATCGATGCCGAAGACCTGCGCGATGAACATGGCGCAGACGCCTTGGTAGATCGCCGTGCCGTCCATGTTGATCGTCGCGCCGAGGGGCAAAACGAAGCTGACCATCTCGTCAGAGGCCCCCATCTTCTTCGTGCATTCCATGTTGACCGGCAGGGTGCCCACGGAGCTTGCGGAAGAGAACGCGAACAGGAGCGCCGGGGCGATGCCCTTGAAGAACTTCAGGGGACCCATCTTGGCGATGGCGCGAAGCAAACCGGAGTAGACGACCACCAGATGGACGATCATGGCGACGTACCCGACGATGATGAGCCACAGCAGCGGAAGGAGAACATCGGGGCCGTTATTGGCGATAACCGGCGTGATGAGGCCGAAGACGCCGAAAGGCGCGAACATGATGATGCCGTGCATGACCTTGATGCAGACCGCATTCATGCCGTTCACGAAATCGGCGACGATAGCCCCTTTCTTACCGGCGGCGATGATGCCGAAACCGAAGATCAAAGCGATGACGATGATCTGGAGCATCGTGGCGTCCGCCATAGGCTGCACGAAGTTCGACGGGAAGATGTTCACGAGGGTGTCGATGAACGAAGGGGCTTCCTTCGCCTCGTATTCAAGCTGCGTCGAAGCAAGGGTGTAGCCTCCGCCGACATGCATGACATTGGCGAAAAGAAGGCCGATGCACACCGCGAAGCCCGTGGTGAAAAGATAGAACACGATGGTCTTGCCGCCGATGGCGCCGATACGCTTGATGTCCTTCAGAGAGATGACGCCTGCCATCATGGAGACGATGACGAGCGGAACGACGATCATCTTGATGAGGTTCAGGAAGATGGTGCCGATAGGCTTGATATACGTATCCGCAAATCCCGGATTGCCTTGCAGAAGGAGCCCGCACATCACACCTAGCACGAGAGCGATGAAGATCCAGGTTGTCAGCGAGAGACGCTTATACCAAGGCTTCTTGCCGTTTTCCTTCGCAATATCCTTGATGTCCCTCTCGGCTTCGTCGAGAAGCTCGCGGACATCCGAGGTGCCTTTCTCAGACATGGTTCCCCTTTCCTTCAAAACAGAAACTTTCGATATGGTACAGGCAATGGCGGGAAAGGGAATAGGTAAACGGCAGAATATATCCTATCGAGGGGCAATCGGCCGCATCAGAGCACGATGGCGAGGACCGTGACCGCGAATGCGACGGCGCAGAATGCATACGCCTTGGGAGAAAGCGGTTCCGGAAGACCCTTCCCCGCAAGCGACCCGTGCCTCATATCGCGCTTGATGTCTTCGAAGCCGAGCGCTTCGACCGCGACCTTCAGGTCGGAAAGGAATGAAGGCGCGACGGCAGGTTTTTCCGCAACGGAACGGCTCTGGGCGATCGAGTCGAAGGAGACGATGCGGGCCGTGCGATCGGATGCGCCCTCTTGCATCTTCAGGGCGGCGGTTCCTTCGATATAGGTGAAGACGTTCTCGCGTGTCATCTTGGCCTCCGATACGAATCGCGTTCTTGCATCGAACTTTTGTTCGTGTATAATATTAATCGAACAAAGGTTCATGTCAACAGATTTTTGGTACAAATGTTCGTATCGGAAAGGACACCATGGATTCCTCGACGCAGACGCCCCGCGAAAAGCTGACCAAAAAACAGCAGGAGGTCTACGATTTCATCGTATCCTCCATGAAAGAGCATGGCATTGCGCCTACGATCAGGGATATCGCCCGCGGCCTCGAACTCTCCTCCCCTTCAACCGTGCACGTGCACCTCGCCAACCTCGAAACGAAGGGATATATCCATCGCGATCCCCTCAAGTCGCGATGCATGACCGTTCTCCATGAGGAGGACCTGATGCAGCCTGGCCAGCCGGCTCCCATCCATGAAACGGATTCCGGTTTCGGATCCGTCGGGACGGGCGGGTTCTCGAACATCGTCACGCTGCCCGTCGTGGGAAACGTGGCGGCAGGCCAACCCATTCTAGCGGAACAGAACATCACCGAAACCATTCCCCTGCCTACGGAGATCGTCGGGGACGGCAGTTCGTTCCTTTTGCAGGTGCGCGGCGAATCCATGATAGAGATCGGCATCAACGACGGAGACTTCGTGGTCGTGCAGGAGCAGCCCACGGCACGCAACGGAGATATCGTGGTCGCCATCATCGACGACGGGGCGACGGTCAAGACCTACTACCGCGAACGCGATCATATCCGCCTGCAGCCCGAGAACTCGACCATGGAACCCATCATCGTACGCGACGACGTATCCATCGCAGGCAAAGTCGTGGCGCTGTTCAGGCGAATGTAGCTCCTCAAACGAATGCGGCTCCATCTACCTCGATGCGTCCGATCATGCCCGACCCGGTTTATGCAGCCGAGTCGGGCCTTCTCCGTTTCAATCGTCGTCTCGCACGATGAATGGCGCATATGCCTCAAGAAGCCCGGAGGGGATGCGCGCGACGACGGTCGTTCCGCGCTCGTCGTACGACTCTTCCAAAACGGTGCATTCGCTATGGACGCGCGATACCGCATCCCCGCGATCGAACGGCACGGACAAAACGACCGGGACCTCATATGCGGCGATGCGCTCGACGATCGCCGCTCTAAGCGCGTCCATCCCCTCTCCCGTCCGAGCGGAAACGAGGCATGCGTCCGAATGCTGACGAATGAGTTCGGCACGTTCCTCGCCACCGAGCAGATCGACCTTGTTGCATACGACCATGCAGGGGATATCCTGCGCTCCGATAAGCCCGAGCGTTTCCACGACCGCCTTCGCCTGGGCATCGCGCCGGGGCGACGACGCGTCGACGACATGGAGGATCAGATCGGCCTCTGAGATCTCGTCCAACGTGCTTCGAAACGCTTCGATCAGGTTCGTCGGAAGCTTCTGTATGAAGCCCACGGTGTCGGTTATGGTCGCGTCACGGCCTTCGGGAAGCGAGAGCCGCCTGGTCGTCGAGTCGAGCGTCGCGAAAAGCTTGTCGTAGCTCAGGACGTCCGCACCGGTCAATGCGTTTATCAGGCTTGACTTCCCTGCATTGGTATAGCCGGCTTCCGCGATGCGGAACACGCCCGACAAGCGGCGCGAACGACGCTGCACGGCACGGACCGATGCGAGATGATCGAGCTCCCGGCGTATAGTCGTGATTCTCTTTCGAACCAGACGCCGATCGACTTCGAGCTGGCTTTCGCCCTCGCCGAAGCGGGATCCGACGCCGCCGCCCATGCGATTGCTCGCCAGATGCGCCCACATGCCTCTCAGACGAGGAAGCAGGTACTGGTTCTGCGCAAGGCGCACCTGCAAACGACCCTCCTTCGATGTCGCATGCAGGGCGAAGATATCGAGGATAAGGGCGGTTCGATCGATGACCTTCACGTTTTGCGGCATGATCTTCTCAAGATTGCCCTGCTGGGCAGGCGTGAGCTCTTCGTCGAAGATGACGACATCGGCGGCATGCGCAAGGCAGAGCGACGCGATTTCCTCCGCCTTCCCCGTTCCGACGAAGGTGCGCGGGTTCGGCGATACGAGCCGTTGGGAAGTCGTCGCGACAACGGAGGCACCCGCCGTTTCGCTCAGGCGCTCAAGCTCGGACAGAGTCGATGCGAGCCGCATCGCCGCATCGGGATCGCCTTTGCGCTCTATGCCTACGAGAACGGCGCGCTCTGCCTGTTCCATAGAGGCAGCCTGGTCGCTTATACCGAAACTCATGGTCTCACCTCTCCTTCGCCTACAAAGAAGCGCAGCGCCTCTTCCAGGATTCGCTCGAAATCGGCGTCGGTCGCATCGACGACGTGTGCGCGCGCGTCGCGCCTCCACCAAGAACGCTGTCGTTTCGCGTAGCGTCGCGACGCCGTCTTGATGGCCTCTCTCGCTTCGGCGAGCGTGCAGTCTCCATCGAAGGCGGCCGCTACCTCCTTATACCCTATGGCGCCTCTCGCCGTGCAGGCCTCGCGGAAGCCGCGCTCGCAGAGCCCGCGCACCTCTTCGACGAGACCGGCCTCGAACATCGCATCGACGCGCGCGTCGATGCGATCGTGCAGCACGTCGGCATCGACATGCAGATAGACGATGCGCGCATCAACGACCTGAGGGATGTTCGAAAGCCTGCGCGCCCGTTCGGCATATGACGCTCCGTCGATTTCGAGCATCTCAAGCGCCCTGATCGCACGCTTCACGTTATGGGGATGGATGACGTCCGCGCTCGCGGGGTCGCGCTGGCGCAAAACCTCCCATACGGCTTCGGCGCCTTGGGCGTCGGCAAGCGCGGCGTAGCGGTCGCGCACGGGATTGCCCGACTGTTCTCCCGAAGCGAAGTCGTAGCCGTCGATCGCGGCGCGAACGTAAAACCCGGTGCCGCCCGCGAGGATGGGAGTCTTCCCCCGTGCAGAGATATCCGCGAAGCACGCGCGCGCATAGTCCTGGAAGAGCGCCGCCGAATACGGCATGCCGGGATCGAGGATATCGAGCCCGAAATGCGGGACGCGACGCTCGTCCGGGGGAATCTTCGCAGTGCCGATATCCATGCCTCGATAGATCTGCATGGAATCCGCCGAGACGATTTCGCCGCCCACATGTTCGGCGATGCGCATGGCAAGCTCGGACTTCCCCGAAGCCGTAGGTCCGACGACCGTCAGGACCATGCGTGAATCCGTCGGCGACGGCATGCGATCACCTTTCGACGAGCGTTCCGGAAAGATACCAGGTCTTCGCCTCGTCGATATGGACGAGGCGCATGCGGCCGACGAACGCGGACGCATCCATGCCGGCAGGCAGCGGAGCATGCACGGTCACGTTGTGCGGGGAGTGCCCGACCAGCATGCTCGGATCGCGCCTGGAAGGACCTTCGAAGAGCACATCAAGATCGCGGCCGAGAAAGCGCCGATTCTGCTCGAGGGCCTTGCGCTGCACAAGCTCGACCAGGCGATCGAAGCGTCTTTGGATGACGTCGCGAGGCGTATCGTCGAACATATCGGCTGCAGGCGTGCCTTCGCGGCGCGAATAGATGAATGTGAACACCTGCGAATACCCGACCGATTCGATGAGATCGTACGTGGCTTGGAAGTCCTCTTCGGTCTCGCCCGGAAACCCGACGATGACATCGGTCGACAGGGCGATGTCCGGGCACGATGCCCGCAGTTTGCGCACAAGCCCGAGGTAATGGGCGGAATCATAGGTGCGGTTCATGTCTTCGAGAACGCGGTCGGATCCCGATTGCACCGGCAGATGGAGCGCCGGCATCAGATTGCCGAGCTCGCCGAATGCAGCGATGACCTCGTCGGTCAGATCCTTCGGATGGGAGGTCGCGAACCGCAGCCGCTCGACGCCCGTCGCGGCGACGGCTTTCAGCACATCGGCGAAGCGCGGAGAACCGTACAGGTCGCGGCCGTACGAATTCACGTTCTGCCCCAGCAGCGTGATCTCCTTGACGCCTTCGGCGACATAGGCCTCCGCATTCGTAACGACGTCCTCGATCGTGCGCGAGCGTTCGCGGCCGCGCACATAGGGAACGATGCAGAAGGTGCAGAAATTGTCGCATCCCACGGTTATGGGAAGCCATGCCGACCACGGCTTCTCCCGGTCGGAAGGAAGGTCCGTCGAGAAGGAATCGGAATCCTGCTCGATCTCGACGAAATGCCCGCCTTGAGATAAAACGCCCGTGATCAGATACGGAAGGCGTTCGATGTTCTGAGTGCCGAAAACGACGTCCACGTTGTCGAGCGTTTCGGTCAAAGCAACGCCGTCGCGCTGGCCGATGCAGCCGCCGATGCAGACGATCCTCTTGTCAAGCGCGCTCCCCTCGGGAAGAGGGACGCCCTTGATGGTGGATACCTGTCCCATGAGGCGGATATCGGCGCGCTCACGCACGCAGCACGTCATGAAGATGACGATCTCCGACTCTTCGAGAGTCGATACGGGCACGCAGCCGCATGATTCGAGCAGACCGGCGATGCGCTCCGAATCATGTTCGTTCATCTGGCATCCGTAGGTGAAGGTATAGAAGGTCTTGTTGGTGAGAATCTCGTTCATCGTCATCCTGAGAAAAGGTCTTTCGATCCATGCAGCTCAGCAACGACATGCATCAGTGCACGTCGTTGCTTTGGGAAATATAACGGGGCATGATGTCGAAGCGGATGGCCGTACGATATTCGCCGTCGATGACTATATCGGCGAACGAAGGAACGCATGAAAGCTCGATGCCGACCGGCGAAAGGAATCCGCGTGAAATCGCGATGGCCTTCACGGCCTGATTGACGGCGCCTGCGCCGACGGACTGGATTTCGACGGGAACGCCGTCTTTGACCATGCCGGCAATGGCACCGGCGACAGACGCCGGAGAAGACTTCGAAGACACTTTCAAGCAACCGGAAGCCGGTTTGGGCAAGGGATCCACGGGCATGCGATTCTCTCTAGTTCGTTTATGATTCGTTTGGCCGGTCAAAGGACCGCTTCGATGCATTCGGTGATTCTACCCGATGAGAAGCCTGAAACGCAATGCGCTGAAGGCGCTATCGTTCGGCGAAAGGAATGAACACATGGATGCCGTCCCGCGCCACGCGCGTTTCGAGCCCCGCATCGGGGTCAAGATAATAGCGCTCGGCCAGATCGGCATACGCCCCTTTGACGGAAGCGCCGAACGAATCCAGATCGGCGGAATCGATGCGGATCGCGGCGCGCCGCCTTTTCATCGGCGCCGCATGCGTCGAATCCCCCTCGCGAACGCGTTCGAGCATGCCGAGAAGCGGATCGAGAGGCGAAACCCCATCGCTCATGATACGGTAGGCGCTTCGCGAGGAAAGATCGAGCCCGAGAGACGCAGCCCTGTCGCGCAATTCATCGGCATTGCGCGCCGCGGACAGGAGACGAACCGGAGCATCCATGGACGCAAAAGGCCGTTCGCATTCGTCCTCCCTGCGCATGAGGGCCTTCCCATAGGCGCGCATCGTGGCGGCGATGGAAACGATGCTGCCGAAATACACCGTCGTATCGTGCCGGCATCCCAACGCGAATTCCGCGGCGATGCGCACGATGCTGTGCGGCGAGCTCGAAAGCGTCCAATGCCTGTCCGCAGCCTTCACAAGGCAGGGAAGCGTGCTTTGGTCGGATCGTTCGGAAAGCGTGGATGGATCGATATCCACACGAACGGCCGTTCCTTGGGAAGGCACCGACTGCATCACGCGCGCGGACGACACGTTTTGGGAAATCGAATAGAGGGCCATGCCTCTTCCGTGCACGCCCCAATCATCGAAACGGAGGGCATCGAGCTTCGATGTCACGCGGGGTTCGAATACAGCATCCCACATGCGTTCGGGAATGCCGGCCCCGTCGTCGACGAGGACCATCGTCCGGCGGTTCTTGGACAGGGAGGTCGCGAAGAAGATCGTACGAGCGCCCGCATCGCGCGCATTGCGCAGCAGTTCGATCGCGACGTCTTCGGCTGAACGGATGTCCTGCTTGGCCTGACGTTTCTGCGCCTCTGTGACCCGGAGGCGCACGAAGCCGTCCCCGAGGTCGGATTCGACCCGGAGACGGCTTTCGGACGAGGCGTCCAGGAAATCCCCCATGCCCTTCATGTCGAAGGAATCGCCCATGATGCCTGGCTATTTCGCGTAATCGACCGCGCGGCTTTCGCGGATGACGACGACCTTGACCTGGCCGGGATACTGCATCTCGTCTTCGATCTGCTTGGCGATGTCATGCGCGAGCACGACGGAAGCGGCTTCGTTAACCTCTTCGGGAACGACCATGACGCGGATTTCGCGACCCGCCTGCATGGCGTAGGTACGTTCCACGCCCTTGTGGGAATTCGCGATCTCCTCGAACTTCTCGAGACGCTTCACGTAGCTCTCGAGGCTTTCCTTGCGCGCGCCGGGACGCGCGGCCGAAACCGCATCGGCAGCCTGAACGAGCACATCGAGCACGGTGTTCGGCTCGATGTCGGCATGATGCGCTTCGATCGCGTGAACGATTTCGGGACGTTCGCCGAATCGACGTGCGAGATCCGCGCCGATGACGGCATGCGGGCCTTCGACCTCATGGTCGACGGCCTTGCCGAGATCGTGCAGAAGGCCCGCGCGCTTCGCCGGCGTGGAATCCAAGCCGAGCTCGGAAGCCATGACGCCGCAAAGGTAGGCGACCTCGAGCGAATGGTTGAGGACGTTCTGGCCGAACGAGGTGCGATACCGCAGACGGCCGAGCGTCCGCACGAGCTCGGGATGCAAATCATGGATGCCACAGTCGAAGGTCGCCTGCTCGCCGGCCTCTTGGACCTCTTGATTCACGAGCTTCTCGGCCTTCGCGTACATCTCTTCGATGCGCGCCGGATGTATGCGGCCGTCAGCGATGAGGTTCTCCATCGTGACGCGTCCGATTTCCCTCCGGACCGGATCGAAGCAGGATATGGTGATGCACTCGGGCGTGTCGTCGATGATCAGATTGACGCCGGTGATCTGTTCGAACGAACGGATATTGCGACCTTCGCGACCGATGATGCGGCCCTTCAGGTCGTCGGAAGGAATATGGATCGTTTTGACCGTGGTCTCGGAAGAGTGGTCGGCGGCGACGCGCTGGATCGCAAGGCTCAGGATCTCGCGGGCCTTCTTGTCCGCTTCCATGCGCGTGCGCTGCTCGGATTCGCGGATGATGGCGGCGCTTTCGTGCGTCACCTCGTCTTTGAGCGTATCCAGCAACTCTGCTTTCGCTTCGTCGGGCGACATGCCTGCGACCTGTTCGAGCCTTTGGCTGATTTCCTCGCGCGCCGCGACGACGTCGCGCTCGCGCCGTTCGATCTGCCCCTGGAGGGATGAGAGCTGATGTTCGCGCGCATCGAGCGATTCGACGCGGCGATCGAGCGATTCCTCGCGTTGGTTCACGCGGCCTTCCGCCGCGCGCACCTCGCGCAAACGCTCCTTGCTTTCAGCCTCGGCCTCCTGCTTCATCTTCAAAACCTCGTCCTTGGCCTCCACGACTGCTTCGCGACGAAGCGTATCGGCCTGGCGCTGCGCGTCGTCGACGACGCGGCGGGCTTCCTCGGCCGCCTTCTTCGTAGAGGAGTTTGCCACGAAACGGGTGATGATGAAACCGGCAGCGACGCCAACGACCAGCCCGAGCACGAGCCAAAATGCCAGTGAAGCCGACATCGGTTTCCCCTTTCTCAAGCGGATGAACACAACCTGTCTCCCATGCATGCGCGATGCACGGGAAGCATGAGCGTCAGACCGCCTGTCGAAAGAGGATATTCGAAATGTAATATCGTTACAGCATCGAACGAGCGATGCGAGCACTCATAGCTTTTCCATGATACACCGTCGGCGTACGCTATGCTTCGTCCATCCTGGAAAAATATGCATCGTTTTCAGCATAGCGGCATGCAGCCGACCGCGCGGCGGAGGGAGCGAACCCCTTCCGGACAAGACGGCGGTACGCCGTCGCGCGCACGTCCCTGGAACGACGCGGAGGACGCGCGACAAGCGATGCATAGGCCCGATCGGTTTCCGATTCGCCTCCGAAGAAATCATCCGGCCAACCGGGAACATCCGAAAGGGCGATACCGGATTCCTCGAGTTCGCGCTCAATACGCATGCGGCCCTTCGACTGCGCGACGCGCATCCGGATGAACGACCCCGCATATCGCACGTCATCCAAAAGACCGCATGCCTGCGCCCGTTCGATGGCGTACGCGCGCGTATCGGCATCGAATCCTTTATCGGCAAGCTTGCGATCCATGTCCGCCGCGCAGCGATCGCGTGCGGCAAGGAAGCGCAGAACGGCGGAAAACGCTTTCGACTCTTCCTCGGAAGGATCGCGCGTCACCGGCTCGCGCGCGACGCCGAGGAATTCATCGCCTCCGACATACGGCACGATGCTTCGTCCCCCTTCTATTCCGCAGACGCGTCCGCGGTTGCACCGACGAGCGGGATATCGAAGAAGTCACGAACCTTCGCCTCGATTTCATCGCGAAGATCGGGATTGGTGCGCAGGAGCTCCTTCGCCGCTTCCCTGCCCTGGCCGAGACGTTCTTCGCCATAGGTGTACCACGCGCCGCTCTTGCGCACGACGCCCGCATCGACGCCCATGTCGACGATGCAGCCTTCGCGCGAGATGCCGGTTCCGTACATAAGATCGAACTCGGCTTGGTGGAAAGGTGGAGCGACCTTGTTTTTCACGACCTTGGCGCGCACGCGGTTCCCGACGGGTTCGTTGTTCCTGTTCTTAAGCGTCTCGATGCGACGGATGTCGATGCGCACGCTGGCGAAGAACTTCAGCGCGCGACCGCCCGTCGTCGTCTCGGGATTGCCGAACGACACGCCAATCTTCTCGCGCAGCTGATTAATGAAGATGCACGTCGTATTGGATTTCGAGAGCGAGCCTGCGAGCTTGCGAAGCGCCTGCGACATAAGGCGGGCCTGGGCTCCGACGGTCACGTCGCCGATTTCGCCTTCGATTTCCGCGCGGGGAACCAACGCCGCGACGCTGTCGATGACGATGGCCGAGATGGCGTTGCTGCGCACGAGCATGTCGCAGATCTCAAGGGCCTGTTCGCCGTAATCGGGTTGGGAGATAAGGACTTCGTCGATATCCACCCCGAGACGCGCGGCATAGGTCGGATCCAAGGCGTGCTCGGCGTCTATGAATGCAACGATACCGCCTGCCGCCTGGGCTTCTGCGATTATCTGAAGAGCCAGCGTGGTCTTGCCGCTTGATTCGGGGCCGTAGATTTCGATGATGCGGCCGCGGGGGACGCCGCCGATGCCGAGCGCGGCATCGAGCGCGAGCGCGCCGGTCGGGATGACGCCGACCTCGAGATCGCTGCTCCCCTCGCCCAGCTTCATGATCGATCCCTTGCCGAACTTCTTTTCGATCTGATCGGTCGTGAGCTTGAGGGAATCGGGTTTGTCGTACGTCTTCGGCTCTTGCGTTCGCGCCATGGATTCTCCTACCTTGCCTTGTCATTGGAAGAACGAGTGCATTATTACGAACATATGTTCTTATGTCAAGGGCTGCGGCACGCGCTTCCGCATACATGGGGCCGCCAACCCGAGACACGCCTATTGAAGCAGATGGAACCTGCCGACGCATTGCTGCGAACCCCATCGCCTTTGCGCCCGATCCTGCCCGAGACGCGATCCTTTCCTCCCCGATTCCCCGAAGGATCCATCGAAAACCTTGCCCGCTTCCGATCGGGCGGTCGACCGCCGGCTGCGTTGCGGCACCCGAACGAAGCGCGTCCTGGCCTTCGAGCGTTCAGCGCTGCGCCAGGGAGGCCAGGAGCATGCCCAACGCGGCATCCACAGCAGCGCGACGCACGTCTTCGCGGTCGCCGTCGAAGCGATGCAGCGCGGCATGCGTTCCCGCATCGCTCGCCACGCCGATCCAAACGGTGCCGACCGGCTTGCCGGGAACCGCCCCGCCCGGCCCCGCGATGCCGGTGACCGAGACTGCGACGTTGACGCCCAGGGCCGCACGCGCGCCGTCCGCCATCTGGCAGGCCGTCTCTTCGCTGACCGCGCCCTTCGTCTCAAGCGTTTCGGGCGAAACGCCCAGGCGGGCCGTCTTCACATCGTTGGAGTAGCTGACGACCGAACCCCATACGACCTCGGACGATCCGGCCACGGACGTCAACGCCGCCGAGATCAGCCCTCCCGTGCAGCTTTCCGCCGTGCCGATGCGCATGCCGGCCGCCTTCGCGGCTTCGATGACCCGCTCAGGCAGCGTTTCGCCGTCTCCTCGCATGTCGGTCGCGACGTTTTCGTCCGCGCCCCGATCCTTCGGACGAAACCCGATCAGATGACGCGCCTTGGAAAGATAATCGACCATCGAGACGACCGTCAGCATAAGCGCAACGGCCATGACGGCCCAGGCGAGCACATTGACGGCAAGCGCGAACGAAGAACCCATGCCCGCGATGGGCGCGCTGCCCTTCACGACGAACAGGACGATGGCGACCATCTGGAAGACGGTCTTGAACTTGCCGAGATACGATGCGGCGATGACCTCGCCCTTGCTCGCGGCGACCATGCGCACGCCGGATACGATGAACTCGCGCGCCACGATGACGAGCACGATCCAGCTCGGAAGAGAACCGAGCTCTATCAAGACCAGCAGCGCCGCCATGACGAGGATCTTATCGGCCAGAGGATCGAGGAACTTGCCGAAATCGGTGACTTCGTTGCGCTTGCGCGCCAGGTACCCGTCGAGCCAGTCCGTAGAGGATATAAGGATGAAGATCGCGGCGGCGACCCAGCTCTGCCAATCCGCAGAGCCGAAACCGACCCATTCGGTCCAAGGACTGAGGATGGCGACCACGAAGACGGGGACGAGCAGGATGCGGACGATGGTGATGACGTTCGAGGGCGTCTTGATGTTCTCGTTGGCATGCGTCGCGTCAGCCATGGACGATCTCACCTTCCATCTCGTATGCGAGCGTATCGACGATACGCGCCTTGACGACATCTCCCGCCGTACCGCCGTCGAGATAGACGACGCCGTCGACTTCGGGAGCCTGGCACATCGCGCGGCCATAGACCCGGCCGTCTTCCTCTTGCCCGAGCACGACGACGTCCATCACGTCGCCGATGCGCGAAGACACGCGGGAGAAGGCGAGCGCATCGCACAGATCGCGGACCTCTTGGGCGCGTGCGAGCTTCGTTTCCTCATCGATCTGGCCCTCCATGCG
This sequence comes from Slackia sp. CM382, assembly GCF_000293015.1. Classification (NCBI taxonomy): domain Bacteria; kingdom Bacillati; phylum Actinomycetota; class Coriobacteriia; order Eggerthellales; family Eggerthellaceae; genus Slackia; species Slackia sp. CM382. The sequence continues at coordinate 143,185 of NZ_ALNO01000016.1, read as the reverse complement.
CGCCGCACGGGTTCCGTCCTCGCGTGAATAGGGAAAGACCCCGACGTAGTCGAGATCAGCCTGTTCGAGAAAATCGAGAAGCGCGGAGAAATCCTCGTCGGTCTCTCCGGGAAATCCTGCGATGACCGTCGTGCGCATCGCGATGCCCTCGATGCGCTCTCGCGCATGGGCGAACAGATCGAGAAAGCGCCGCGCGTCGCCTGAACGTCGCATGGATACGAGCACGCGTTCGGAGGCATGCTGCACGGGAATATCCAGGTACCGGCAGACGTTCGGCCGCGAAGCCATCACGTCGAGCAGCTCGTCGGTGACCCCTTCGGGTTCGAGATACATGACGCGGAACCAGGTGTCGGCGAATTCGGATGCCAGGGCATCGATCAGCCACGCCAACGTGCGATCGCCCTCAAGGTCGCACCCCCATCTCCCGGTATCCTGCGCGATGAGCGTGATCTCGCGCACGCCGTACGAGACCTGCCGCGCCACGGCTTCGCGAATGCGTTCGTACATGAAGCTGCGATAGCGCCCGCGGATGTAGGGAATGGAGCAGAACGAGCAGAAATGATCGCATCCGTCGCCGATCTTGACGTATGCGGCCGCATTGCCGTCGAACAGGTGCGCCCCGAGCGCCGCGTCCGGTTCGGGCTGAGGCCCGAACAGGGATTCGAGCACGTCGGCGATGTCGCTTTCGCCCGCGCACGGAACGAATGCGCTCGCCTCCTTAAGCTCGGTCTCGAGGTCGGCGCCGAAACGGGAGGGCAGGCACCCCGACACGATGAGCTTGGCATCGCCGCGCGCGACGTTGTCGAGCGCGGCGGCCTCGAGAATGGCATCGATGCTTTCCTCGATGGCCGTCTGGATGAACGAGCAGGTGTTCACGACGACGGCGGAGGCCTGCCCGGGATCGTCGACGACGCCGAATCCGGCCGAGACCACCGCGCGCTTCATGTCGGCGGTGTCGACCTCGTTCTTCGCGCAGCCAAGCGTCAGAAACGACACGCCGAGGCGTTCGGACGCATCCGATACCTTGGTTGCGACATCGATGTTCGACACGTGCGACCCCTTATCGGTAGTTCGTGAACTGAATGGGCTGGTCGTACGACTTGCCCTTCAGATATGCGATGACATCCTGCAGCGCATCCTTCGATGAAGAGGTCACGCGAAGCTTGTCGCCCTCGATGGCGACCTTGGCCTTGATCTTGGAGTCGCGGATGTCCTTGCTGATCGTGCGCGCGAATTCCTTGTCTATGCCGTCGACGATATCGCCGAAGACGCGAACGCTCTGGCCGGCAGCCGGCTGGGGCGTACCCCACGCGACGGCCCCCAGATCGACGCCGCGCTTGACCAGCTTGCTGGATATGACATCGATGACCTGCTTGGAAACGAAATCGCTCGGAGCGCTGACCATGAGGCGCTTGGCCTGCTTGTCGAGCTCGACCTCGGCACCGGACCCTTTGAGGTCGTAGCGTTGGGACAGCTCGCGTCGGGCCTGCTGGAAGGCATTGTCCACTTCCTGCATGTCAACGCTCGAGACGACGTCGAAATTGAATTCCTTGGCCATGGGGATCGCTTCCTTTCCGTGCAAAAGGCGGCTCCCGAAGAGCCGCCCGTCGTGCGTGCGAATCTGACCGTACAGTATGCGCCGAGACCGCCTTCGCCGCGCGCATCGCGCGGGCATTTCTGCCGAATCGGCAGAACCCTTCTTAGGCTGCGCCCTTTCCGGAGCCGGACGTCGAGGCATCGGCGGAAGACGCGGACGCGTTCGATCCGCCGTGCGCTTCGTTCCATGCCGCGAGCACATCGGCGAACTTGAACGTGACCGTATACACGCCGCTCGCGTTTTCCTCGAAGCTCACCTTCTTGCCGTCCTGCGTCAGCGTGATCGCATCGGGGTTCGTCGTGGTGAACTGAAGCACGGAATCCACGTCGTAGGTCGACGAATACGGTCCGGTCAGGGTTTGCGCCAACGTGGGCGCGCCTCCGTCGGAAAGCGTGGTGCCCTCGTAGACTTCGACGTAGGCCGTCTGCCCGTCGGCGACGGAGAACTCGATCGTGGTCTTGGTGGGAGCGGCCTCGGCCGGAGCCGAGGGCTTCGTCGCGGCATCGGAGCTCGACGCCGTGGACGCGGATGACGAATCCGAGGAATCGGACGAGGAAGCGGCCTCGGGCAAGCCGGTGATGTTCATCGTGGTCTGCTGCTCGGGCTGAGCGGGCGCGCCGAGCGAACGCACGACGACGGCGACGAGGACGATGAGCAGGAGAATCGCGACGCCCGCGACGATGAACGGCAGACGATCGCGCCACCCGTCGAGAAAACCCCCTGCCGAAGACGAGGCGCCGGCGTAGATGCCGTCCATCCGGCCGGACGACGCACGCACGGAACGGCGCTCGCGCACGGGAGCCATGGCGCGCGTGCTTCCCGCATCCTGGACGGAACGGGCCTGCCAGCGAGACAATCCGTCGCCGTAGCCGTTGTACGAACCGACGTGCACCGACCCGATGCGCCGCGTGGAATCGGCGGATCCGAACGAGGCGCCGCGCAGGGGATCCTCCGCAAGCGCGTCACGCGACGAACCGACATGGGCGCGCGAGGCATAGGCGCCCGCTCCGGACGATCCGTAGCCTCCGCCGCCATATGCGCGGCCGCCCGCCTCGTCGTAGCTCGGGAAAAGCTCGTCGAAGGCGCCGTTGCGATGAGAGGCGCGCGACGGACCGACGCCCACGGTATCGGCCTCGGCGCGCCGCTCGCGACGCGTGCGCCCCGAATCCATGTTGATGCCGGACGGACGGATGCTCGAACGAGCCGATTCGAGCTGGAATTCGTGCTGGGCGTCGAGATACATCTTCACGATCTCGGTCGGGTTCAATCCGAGGTAGCGCGCGTATGCGTTGATCATGTTGCGGGAATAGCCGCGCGGCGGCATGCTCGCCAGATCGGAGTCCTCGATGCACTCGAGGATATCGGGGCGGATGCGGATGCGACGCGCGACGGAGACCAGATCCTCCCCCGCGCTCTCGCGCGCATCGCGCAGGATCGCGCCGAATCGAAGGTTGTCAGCCACGTGGGACCACTCCTTTAAAACCCGTACGAATCGTTAGCGTCATGTTCTTCGAATGCCTTCAAGGATTCAAGCTCGAGCTCGTCGACGAGCACTTCGCGCGGCTTGCTGCCGTTCGGAGGACCGACGACGCCTTTTTCCTCGAGCATGTCCATTATACGGCCCGCGCGCGAATAGCCCACGCTCAGGCGGCGTTGGATATTGGACGTGGATCCCATGCCGCTCGAGACCACGATGTCCGCGGCCTCCCAGATAAGAGGATCGACGGACGTCGATGTTCCGCCCGATCCATCCGATGCCGACTGCCCGATGCCGATGAGGTTCGTCTTGAGGATCTCGTTATGGTATTCGGGCTCGCCCTGGGCCTTGAGGAATTCGACGACCGTTTCTATCTCCTCGTTCGAGACATAGCAGCCCTGGAGCCTGACCGGCTTGGGATATTCCGGCTTGCCGTACAGCATGTCGCCATGCCCTATCAGATTCTCTGCGCCGGTCTCGTCCAGGATCACGCGGCTGTCGATGCCCGACGCGACCGTGAGCGCCATGCGATTCGTGATATTCGCCTTGATGAGACCCGTGACGACATTCGCGGAGGGACGCTGGGTCGCGATGATCATATGGATACCGGCGGCGCGCGCGAGCTGGGCCAGACGGCTGATCGACATCTCGACTTCCTTGCCGACGTTCATCATGAGGTCGGCGAGCTCGTCGATCACGATCACGATGTACGGCATGATCTTGGACGGATCGTCCTGATCGTCGCCGAACGTATCCCGCGCATCTTCGTCGAGCGTGCCGTTCCTGATCTTCTCGTTGTACTGTCCGATGTTGCGCACCCCCGCCTTGGAGAGCACCTTCAGACGGCGCTCCATTTCGGCGACGGCCCAGGCAAGGGCGCTGGAGGCTTCCTTGCATTCGTTCACGACCGGCACATAGAGATGCGGAATGCCGTCGTACGGCGTGAATTCGACGCGCTTGGGATCGACCATGATGAAGCGGACTTCGTCGGGCGTCGCACGCATCAGGATCGACATGATCATGGCGTTGATGGCGACGGACTTGCCCGAACCCGTCGTGCCGGCGATGAGGATATGCGGCATGGCGGCGAGGTCGGACAGGATCGCATGGCCTTCGACGTCTTTTCCGATGACGACCGTGAGCGGCCCGCCCTTCGCGAATTTAAGGACGTCGCCGAGCAGCACGTCCTGACGAACCCGATTCGGCACCTCGATGCCGACATAGGTGGTTCCAGGGATGGGCGCGAAGATGCGCACGCCCGACGATGCAAGGGACAGCGCGATATCGTCCACGAGGTTCGTGACCTTGCTCACGCGCACGCCGTTAGGCAACGACACTTTGAACAGCGTCACCGTCGGACCCGCAATCCAGTCGACGACCTCGGCGAAGACGCCGAAGTCTTCGAGCGTTCCCTGCAGATCGACCGCCGTCTGGCGAAGCGAGGCCTCGTCGGCCTTCGTCGCGCGCGTCGTGCGGCGGATGAGACCCGAACCGGGAAGGACGAAATCGCCGCGCTTCTCCCCCGAGGAAGATCCCGTCGCGGCGGCCTTCGGCTTGCGCCGCTTCGACGAAGAGGCGCGCTTCGCCTCTGGTTCTGCGGACAGCCGCGTCGTCGGAACGTCGCCCGGCCCCTGTCCGGACGGTTCGGCCGGCGCATGGGACAGGCGGCGCGTCATGCCGGACGCCTGCGCGCGCGCCTCGGAGCGCGTCGGGGCGACGAATTCGCCGAACGAGGCGGCATCGGCTGCGCCGTCCTCGTCGAACGGGACGTCGAAGGCATGCGTCGGCGACGCCGAGGAAGCGTGCCGATCGGCATCGGATGTTGAACCCATGCCGTCGTCGAAAGAGTATTCCCCCGGCCAGTATTCATCGACCGATCGAGCCCGGCCATCGAATCCTTCGCGCGCACGCTCGCGAATCGTCATCGTGGCGCGGCGGGGCCGGGACAGATCGCGCGGCACGCGACCTGCGGGTTCGAGACGAGACGTTGCGCACGCCGCGATGCCGGGCCCTTCCGCCGCGACGCGCGTGGGTGCAAGGAATTCACCCGGCGTTCCCGTCCCTGCCTTCGACGTTTCGGCATCGGCGGCATGCGCGCGCGAGCATGCGGCGGCAGCACGCGACGATTCCGTCCCGCGATGTCGGGCGCCGTCGGATATGGCCGAGGTCTCGACGCGGGCGAGAAGCTCGTCGACCGAGCGATCCTCGATCGGAGCGTCCGCTCCCATGGGAACCCCCGCGACCGGCGGCGTCGCGAAGAGCGAAAGGTCGGCCTCCTCGTCTTCGCGGCGGCGCCGTGCGCGGTCGGCGGCGGCATCGCGGACCTTATCGACGACGTCGGATATGGAAAACCCGATGACGACGGCGCCGGCGATGAGGACGCCCGCGAGGAAGATGGCGCCCACCGCGCGCCCGAAGAGCTTGAGCAGCGCCCAGGCGATGCCGGCGCCGACATAGCCCCCGCGTGCGGACAGCTCGGCGGCGGAGAACATCGCCGCGCTCGCATCGCCTTGAGGCGTGAAAAGCGCGAGCAGGGCGAGCAGCGCGACGATCATGAGCGAAAGCCCCGCGCCGACGCGCAGCGCGAAATAGCGCTTGTCCGTGCGGACGAACAGGCATGCGCAGATCGCGCCAAGCAGGAACGGCAGCAGGAACGATCCGAAGCCCAGAACGAGGCGGATGGAATCGTTGAGGAACGACGTGACGATGCCCGAAGGAGGCAGGATCATGGTCAGGAGGAGCGCGATCGCGCATACCGCGAGCACCACGCCCGCGATATCGCGCTTCGTGCGCGCGTCGAGGATGACCGGCGCCTCATCGCGCTCGGAGGTCTGCGCCTTGCGGTCGGCGGAGGACTGCCGGGCCTTCTTCAGAGGCACGCGTTTCTCATCGCCCGACGAGGGCTTCTTCTGAGCCGAAGCCTTTTCTTTGGCGGTCGTCTTGGGGGCCTGTGCCACGAAACGCTCCTTGGTGACGGTTGACGGACGGCCGAAGCGCGCATCGCCCCGACGCGCATCGGCGAAGCGTCCCGCCCGCATGGCCGGGCAGGACGCGAGTAAACGCAAAGGGCCTTACGGCTCGATGATGGACGCGATGACCATCGGGCGCTGCTTGGTGCGTTCCCACAGCAAAGAAAGCAGCGCATCCTTCAGAAGCTTTTCCAGATCGCGTCCGCGCTTGCCGCGCTCGAGGCCGCGACGCAGCGATCCCTCGACGCACGAGACGGCCTCGGAGCGCAGGCGAGACACGTCGCCGCCAGTGATGCCGCGCATCTCGACGCGGACGTCGCCGAGGACCTTGCGGCCCTTCGGATCGACGGCGCAGGCGATGGATGCCAGGCCGGACTCGGAAAGCGTCGTGCGCTCGTCGAGGACGTCGCGCGTCGTGTCGCCGACCGACAGCCCGTCGACGAACACGATGCCGCTCTCGACAGGCTCGCCGCGACGGACGCCGTTGGTCGTGAGCGTCAACGTGTCGCCGTTTTCGCAGATGAAGATATTACGAGGATCGACGCCGACCGCCTCGCCCAGACGGGCGTGCGCACGCAGGTGGGCGGCTTCGCCATGAACGGGCATGAATGCCCTGGGCTTCACGATGGAGAGCACGATCTTGAGCTCCTCGGCGCCTGCATGTCCCGAAACGTGCACGAGGGCGCGCGACTTGTCGTACACGTCGCAGCCGATCTTGGCGAGCGAGTTCGTGACGCGCGTGACGGCTTTCTCGTTGCCGGGCACGGGCGTGGCGGAGATGATGACGGTATCGCCGCGGTCGATGTCGATCGTGCGATGCTCGCCGTTCGCGATGCGCGCGAGCGCCGAGAGCGGCTCGCCTTGGCTGCCGGTGCACATGATGACCACGCGCTCGGGCGGCAGATCCTTGAGGTCGTAGGCGTCGAGCAGGTTGTCGTCGGCGATATGAAGATAGCCGAGGCGGCGCGCGATATCGGTGTTCTGGATCATGGAGCGGCCGGTCACGACGACCTTGCGGCCGTTGGCGACGGCGGCGTCGGCGATCTGCTGAAGGCGATGGATGTGGCTCGCGAAGCTCGCGATGATCACGCGCCCGGTGGCGTTCGCCATGATGGAACGCAGCGCCTTGCCCACCTCGGCCTCGGAAGGCGTGAAGGATGACTTCATCGAATTCGTGGAGTCGGATAGCAGCAGATCGACGCCGATCTCGCTGAAGCGCGCGAGCGCGGCGAAATCGGTGTGGACGCCGTCGATCGGCGTCTGGTCGAGCTTGAAATCGCCCGTATGCATGACGTTGCCGGCGGGCGTCTGCATGAAGACGCCGACCGCGCCGGGAATGGAGTGGTTCACGGCGAAGAAATCGATCAGGAAGCTGCCGAGCTTCATCTCGTCGCCGGCATGGATCTCGCACAGGCGCGCCTTCACGCGATGCTCGGCGAACTTCCCCTCGATCAGGCCGAGCGTGAGCTTCGTCGCATAGATCGGCACTTTGCGGGAAAGGTCCTTCATAAGATACGGCAGCGAACCCGTATGGTCTTCGTGCCCATGCGTGATGATGATGCCGCGCAGCTTGTCCTCATGCTCGAGGACGTAGGTGTAATCGGGAAGGATGAGGTCGATGCCCGGATGGTTGTCGTCGGGAAACATCAGGCCCGCATCGACGAGGATCATGTCGTCGCCGCACACGAAGGCCGTCATGTTCTTGCCGATGCCGTCGAGCCCGCCGAGCGGGATGATGTCGAGCCTGGCGGAAGAATCCTTCTTGACGCCGCCGGCGCGGCCGGCATTGCGCGTGCGCGCCTTTTCGAACGGCATCTCGGCGGCCTGGGCGCCGCGCGTGATATGCGGACGCTTCGCATCGATGGTCACGTGCTTGCTAGCCTGCGTGCGGCGGCGCCGCTCGCGCGATGCGCCGGACCCCTTCTGCGAGGACGGTTCCTGGGATCGGGCCTCCCGGCCCTTCGGTTCATTGCTCAAACGAGTTCTCCTTTGCTCGATGCGCATGCCCGGTCGCATGCGCGTCCTTCAAACCGCGGCCGTCTTCAGGCCTGCGGAAGCGTTCGATCATGAGGCGCCGATGAGGCGGCGCATCGCGTTTAACTGCATAATTTTAGTCGATACCGCATCTGCGGACAAACGGTCCGAACGAAAGCCCAGACGATACGCACAGGCGGCGTGGGCGCTACAGTTTTCGGGCGATGTCCTCGAGCCTGCGCACGCGATGATACACCGCCGATTTCGAAAGCGGCGGGCTGGCCTTCTCCCCCAGCTCCTTGAGCGAGGCGTTCGGATTATGAAGACGCAGGTACACGAATTCCTGAAGGCCCGGCGAGAGCGACGAGACCTTGCCGCTCTCCACGATCTTGCGGATGCTCACGATCTGATCGACCGCCGACGCGGCGCTTTTCGCCTGGTTCGCGATCTCCGCATTGATCTTGCGGTTGATATCGTTGCGCACGCTCTTGCGCACGCGCTCGCTTTCCATGGAAAGCGCGCCTTGATGCGCGCCCGTGAACGCAAGGAACGCCAAGATGGACGGGCCGCTTTTCATATAGACGATGAACGAGTTGCGGCGTTTGAGGACATGCGCGTTCATCGAATGGCGGTTCATGAGGGCGACGAGCTCGCCGGCAAGCGTTTCGTTCTCGACCGTGATCTCGAAGTGGAAATCGCCGCGCGGATCGGCGATGAACCCGCGGCCGAGGAAGGCGCCGCGCACGTATGCGGCGCTGCAGCAGGTCTTCTCGACGAGGTGCGGCGCGATGCCGCTCTCAAGGCCCGCATCGCCCAGAACGCCCAGATCGACGAGCGCATCGTCGAGCCCCGGCTGCGGCGGCACCGTGATGAGGAAATTGGGCGTGTCGTGCAGGACGCTGCGGCGCGCCGTGAGCTCGGTCTTGAAATCGTACATGCCGTGAAGCGACCGGATGACGAAGCGGGCGACGGGACCGACCTCCGTCGATATCTCCAGGCCGCGCCTTCCCTTTCCCATGATGAGCAGGGTGCCCTCGATGCGCACGAGCGCGGCGAGCGTCGCGCGGGCGCAATGGCTGCAGGAGGGTTCGACGCGCGCGAGCTCGTCTTTGACATCCGACGTGAACGACATGGCCGAACGCCTCAGGATCGGAAGACGCGCGCCGAGCGACGCTCGTCGATGTCGAGGACCGTGCAGAACGCTTCACGTAACGCTTCCGGATAATGCCAGGTCGGATGCATGTGATCGGCGAGGTCGCGCACAAGGACGACGACGCCCTCGGATTGCAGCTCGACCGCCTCGTCATACGTCAGGCCGACGGCCTCCACGTCGTTTTCGACGGTCGCGCATGCGCCGGGGGAAAGCGGCGTGGCGCTATGGACGAGCATGTAGTCGACAAGCCCTTCCATGCCGTGCGACGCCAAGGCGCGATAGTGGTCGACGGCGCGCATGCCCCGCGTCTCGCCTTGCACATCGGCGACCGCGCAGACGAAGACCGTCGTGGCCGACGACGCACGTATGGCGTCGACGATGCCGGGAACGAGCAGGTTCGGGATGATGGAGGTGTACAGGGATCCGGGGCCCAGCACGACGAGATCGGCCTCTTCGATCGCACGAAGCGCCGGAAGGTAGGCCTCGATCGATCCTTCGGAGCTAAGCGACACGCGCCCCAGCGCGCACGTCGAGGCGCCGGCCTGCGCCTGTCCCGTGAGCGCGTCGCCGTCGCGCGTCACGGCCGTGAGCACGACGGGGTCGAGCGTCGAGGGGAACACGTGGCCGCGCGCCTCGAGGATCCCCTCGCAGATCTCGATCGCGCGCGGGAACGACCCCGTGGCGTCTTCGAGGGCTGCGAGCATGAGATTGCCGAGGGCATGGTCGCCGGCGAACGCGAACCGGTATTTGAACGCGCGCGTCAGCGGATCGTCGTGATCGCGCGCCATCGCGACAAGGCACTTGCGGATGTCGCCCGGCGCAAGCGAACCCGCCTCTTCGCGAATGACGCCGGTCGAGCCGCCGTCATCGGCCATCGCGACGACGGCCGACACCTCGGCATCCAGGCTCAAGAGCGTGCGGATGGAGACAGGAGCGCCGGTGCCTCCCCCGATCACGACCGCCTTCAGGGGCGACGCCTCGCCATGGGGCCGTGCCGAAAGCTTGGCCGATAAACGCGCGAACGCCGCGGTCTGCGCCGGATCCTGGAAAAACGGCGAGCCTGCGCTCATCGTGCGTCACCGTTGCCATCGGCCGAAGCCCCGCGCGCATCCGTATGCGCGAGGGAGAGATCGCGATGCGACACGCTCACGCGGTACCCCGCGCCGCGCAGGAAATCGCCCGTCGCCTCGGCGAGGGCGACGCTGCGATGCTGCCCGCCCGTGCAGCCGACGGCGATGGCCAGCTGCTGCTTGCCTTCCTTCACATAGCCGGGCATGACGCAGGACAGCAGATCCTTCCACCGCGAGACGAACTCGAGCGTCTCCTCGTCGTACATGACGTAGTCGCGCACGGCGGCATCGAGCCCGGTCAGGGGCCTCAGCGCGTCGATATAGTACGGGTTGGGAAGGAAGCGCACGTCGATGACGATATCCGCGTCGATGGGCGCTCCGTGCTTGAAGCCGAACGAGTACACCGTGACCGCGAGCCCGTCCCGATCGGTGCCGACGGAGAAGATGTCGCGAATGCGCTTGCGCAGCTGCATGGGCAGAAGGTCCGTCGTGTCGATGACATCCTGCGACATCTCGCGCAAACGATAGAGGAGCGCACGTTCCTGTACGATGCCCTGGGCGATCGTCATGCCCTCCGAGCAGAGCGGATGCCGGCGGCGGCTCGCCTTGTAACGCGCGACGAGCTTGTCGTCGGACGCATCGAGGAACAGCACGCGATAGGCGCGTCCCTCTTCGCGCAACGTCGCGAGCTCATCGACCAGATCGACGAAGAACTCCTGGTTGCGGGCGTCGCACACCACGGCGAGACGCGTCTCGCCGTCTCCGCGGCGCTCCATGGACGCGATCAGGTCGCCTATCAGGCAGGCAGGCAGATTGTCTATGCAGAAGTACCCGAGGTCCTCGAAGGCATGCATGGCCTCGGTGCGGCCGGCGCCGCTCATCCCCGAGATGATCACGAGATCGGATGCGGATTCGCCCATCGTGCACCCCTTCCTTTCCTACGCCGTCGCCGAAGCGGCGTCGGACGGCTCGTCGGAAGACACGCCGATGCCTTCCGAGATATCGTTGTTCCTGACGGAATTATACTGCGCAAGCACCGCGAAGACCTCGCGTGCGACCTCTTCGGGAACGGCGCGGACGGCAAGGATGTCGTCGAGCGACGCCGCGCGCAGGCGTGTGAATCCGCCCATGGCCTTGAGCAACGCCTTCTTGCGCACGGGGCCGAGCCCTGCGACGTCGTCGAGAACGGACTTCGTCATGCCCTTGCCGCGCAGTTCGCGATGGAAGGCGATGGCGAAGCGATGGCTCTCGTCGCGCACATGCTTGACCAGGTACAGCGATGCCGATCCGCCCGGCAGCACCACGGGACCCGTCGATTGCCAAGGCACGAAGAGCTCCTCGTCCCGTTTGGCGAGGCCGCACACCGGGATGTCGTCGATGCCCATGTCGGCGAATTGGTCGAGCACGGCGTTGAGCTGAGGCAAGCCGCCGTCGAGGATGAGCAGATCGGGTTTCTTCCCGAAACGCTCGTCGGCCATGCGCTCGGGGGCATAGCGGCGGCCGATGACCTCCTTCATGCTCAAGAAGTCGTTCGCCTCGTCGAGAGGCGTCTTGATCTTGAAGCGACGGTACTGGTTCGTGTCGGGCCTGCCGTCGGTGAAGACGACCATGGACGCGACCGTGTAGCTGCCGTGGATGGTGGAGATGTCGAAGCATTCTATGCGCATCGGGGGCCCGTCGAGCGCCAGGGCGCTTTCGAGCTGAAGGAGCGCCGCGTTGACGCGCTTGTCCTCGTAATTGGTGCGGACCTTGTAGCGGTTGAGGGTATGCCCCGCGTTCTGCCGCGCCAGCGCGAGCAGCTCCGACTTCTCGCCGCGCCGGGGCACCGTGATACGCACGCGCGCGCCGTGGACGCTCGCGAGCTTCCCGGTGAGCCATCCTTCGACGGCCTCCGCGTCTTCGAGCTCGCAATCGACGATGACTTCGCGCGGGATGGATGTCGTGGCGTCGTAGTAGCGCAGCAGGAAGTCGTGCAGGAGGTTCTCGTCGGGTATGTCGCGGCCTTTGTCGAGCACGAATTCGTTTCCGTTGATGATGCGCCCCTCGCGCACCATGAAGACATGGACGCCGGCGATGGTCTCTTCGCGCGCGATGCCGACGACGTCGGCATCGAGATTGCGGGCGGACACGGCATGCTGCCGATCCGTAAGCGAGTTCACGGTGTCGATGCGCGCCTTCATGCGCGCGGCGCGCTCGAAGTCGAGCTCGGCCGCCGCCGCATGCATCTCGTCGGTCAGCTCGCGGACGAACTCGGCATGGCTTCCCGAAAGGAACTTCTCGATGCGTTCGACGTTTCTGCGGTAGCCCTCGGGCGTGATGCGGCCGCAGCACGGGCCCGGACCTAAGCCGACGTGCGCGTCGAAGCAGGGACGCAGGCCCTCCGCAGAGAGGAAGGCGTCCAGATCGCCGGCGGCGAGCCTGCGGTTCATGCGACGCCATTCAGCGCAGCGGGCGGCGCAGACGGGCACGAGCTTGCGGGCGATGTCCACCAGGCTTCGCGCTGCGCGGCCATCGGTGTAGGGACCGAAATAGCGCGTCGTCGCCACGTGCTTCTCGCGCGTGTATTTGATCGCGGGAAACACATCGCCTTTGGTAAGCGCGATGAACGGGTAGCTCTTGTCATCCTTGAAGTCGGCGTTGAAGAAGGGGGCGTACTGTTTGATGAGGTTCTTCTCCAAGACGAGCGATTCGTGCTCGTTTTCCACGACGATGTATTCGAACGTGTCGATCTGGGCGACGAGAAGCGGGATCTTAGCGCGGTCGTCCTGGAAGTTCACGTACTGGCGCATGCGTGCGCGCAGCTGCTTGGCCTTGCCGACGTAGATGACCTCGCCCGCGGCGTTCTTCCAAAGATAGACTCCCGGACGCGTCGGGACGCTGTCGAGCTCGCGTTTGATGCGCGCGAGCGTCTCGGGTGCGATGCCGTGCGCGGACGCGGCGATGTTCGTGGATTCGGCCATGCGTCGAGTATAGCAACGGGGCGCCCGTGCGCTCCCCGCACGCGTCTCCGGCATCATCAAGCATCCACAGCGCCTGCGAAAACGTACGTTTGCCCCATGAAACGCGCCGTATGTCCGACGCCGTTGAAACCCCCGGAGCCCATCCGAGTAGGATTCGAAAAACATTATCGGCCGGTGGCGAGCTCTCCAGGCGCAGGGAAGGGTCCGGAGAGCTTTGACCATCCTCACCTGAAAGGATGTCAATATGCAGAAGTATTGGCAGAAATGGATGGACAGCAGCCTTATCCTGCGCATCCTCATCTTCTTGGCCATTGGCGCGGTGCTCGGCCTCACTATCTCCCCCGACGGCGCCGTCGGGCCCGTCGTCGCGCTGCTCGGCACGATCTTCGTCGGCGCATTGAAGGCCGTCGCCCCGATCCTCGTCTTCTTCCTCGTCATGAGCGCGCTTGCGAACGCCAAGTCCGCAGGCAACATGAAGACCGTCGTCGTCCTCTACCTCATCAGCACCTTCGTTGCCGCGCTCGTGGCCGTGCTCGCCAGCTACGCCTTCCCGACCTCGCTCACGCTCGTCGTCGCCGAGGGAATCGAGCAGACGCCCGCGTCCGGCATCGGCGAAGTCCTGACCACGCTGCTTACCAACATGGTCGCCAATCCTGTCGCCGCAATCGCGAACGCGAACTACATAGGTATTCTGACCTGGTCCGTCCTTATCGGTGTCGCGCTGCGCGTCGCGCCCGCCGGCACACGCGAGACCATCAAGAGCATCGCCGACGCCATCATCAAGGTCGTGCTCTGGGTCATCAACCTCGCCCCGTTCGGCATCATGGGCCTCGTCTACGCCGCCGTGTCCACGAGCGGCCTCGAGATCTTCACCGAATACGGCCGTCTGATCGTCATCCTCGTCGCCGTGATGTTCTTCATCGCGCTCGTCACGAATCCCATCATCGTCGCGGTCACCGCGCGCATCAATCCCTATCCGCTCGTCCTGCGCGCCCTGCGCGACTCCGCCGTCACCGCGTTCTTCACCCGCAGCTCCGCCGCGAACATCCCCGTGAACATGGAGCTCTGCCGCAAGCTCAAGCTCGACGAGAACAACTACTCCGTCTCCATCCCGCTTGGCGCAACGATCAACATGGCAGGCGCCGCCGTCACCATCACCGTCATGGCCATGGCCGCGCACTATACGATGACCGGCATGTTCCCCGATATCCCGACCGCCGTTCTGCTGTCTGCCCTCGCCGCCATCGGCGCCGCGGGAGCCTCGGGCGTGCCGGGCGGCTCTCTGCTCCTGATCCCGCTCGCATGCTCGCTGTTCGGCATCGATAATGACATCGCCATGCAGGTCGTCGCCGTCGGCTTCATCATCGGCGTCGTCCAGGACTCCTGCGAGACCGCGCTGAATTCTTCCTCCGACGTCGTGCTTACCGCCACGGCCGAGTACCGCGAATGGAAGAAGGAAGGCCGCACCGTCGACTTCGCCGCATGGGAGAAATAGCGGGCGCGTACGCGCGGATCCATCCCTAACGCTCGAGAAAGCCTCGTCGCAGACGAGGCTTTCTTTATTGCTGCATCATGATTTTCATTGCGGCGTCAGGATTTGCGCGGCCTTTCCGCCGCCGGGCGGCCGAGCGCGAACGACGGCGCGGAGGCGCCGGACCGAGCTTCGCACGGCAGGGCGGCATCCGTCAGCTCGTCGAGAACATGATTGAGAAAAGCGGCTTCGTCGGGAAGAAGGATGCGTGCAGCTGGAATGCTCGAGGAATTGGAAACGCCGCCGTCCTTCGCCATGCGCTGCTCCCTCCGTCCCTGGTGCCGATGCATATCAACCCATCACAGCTTCATCGTAGGACCTCGCGACGATAAGAACGCCCCAAAAACGGCATTTGCGGCGACGGGTCGAACGAATCGGTCGAAGCGCACGCACGTGCAGGGTCAGTCGGTGAATCCTTCGTCGATGAGACGATCCGTCCCGTCGGCGGCCGTTGTCGCAAGCTCGTCGCAGCGTTCGTTCTCCGGATGGCCCGCATGGCCTTTCACCCAGTGAAACGATACGCGATGCCCCTCTGACGCCGCGATGAGGCGCATCCAGAGATCCTGGTTCTTGACCGGCTCTTTCTTCGCATTCTTCCAACCGCGACGTTTCCAACCGTCGACCCAGCGGTCGGTGAACGCCTTGACGACGTACTGGGAATCGGTATAGACCGCAACCTCGCACGGGGCTTTGAGCGCCTCGAGGGCCACGATGACCCCAAGCAGTTCCATGCGGTTGTTGGTGGTGCGCTCGAATCCACCCGAGAACTCCTTTTGGTGCACGCCGCCCGACGGATCGACGAATCGCAAGATGGCGCCGTAGCCTCCCGGTCCCGGATTGCCCCGCGAAGAGCCGTCGCTGTAGATGTCGACATGCATGAAGGATCCTCCGTTTCGCGCCAAGGCGCATGCGCGCCGGATAGGCATCGGTCGAACGAGCATTATATCGTCGCGCGCCGACAAGAGGGTTCGGCGCAGACTGCGTCGACACGGATCCGCACGCCGCACGAGTTCCGTGGCTCCGTGGCTCCGTGGCTCCGTGGCTCCGTGGCTCCGTGGCTCCGTGGCTCCGTGAAATAATGCACGAAGCGTGATTCAACGCACGAGAAACGCATGGGAAACGCACGGGAAACAAACCCCGCATACCATGATGCCGTCAGCAATGGACGACACCGCCATGCCGCGCAGATCCATCCCCGCATGCGGTATTCCCATACGTTCCTACAGAAGGAGGCATCATGACCTACGCGCAGCGCGTCATCGAACAGGTCAAGGCGAAGGATCCGAACCAGCCGGAGTTCATCCAGGCCGTCACCGAGGTGCTCGCCTCGCTCGAACCCGTCCTCGCCGCGCATCCCGAATACCAGGACGCCGCATTGCTCGAGCGCATCGTCGAACCCGAACGCGTCATCCAGTTCCGCGTCCCTTGGGTCGATGACCGGGGTAAAGTGCAGGTCAATCGTGGGTACCGCATTCAGTTCAACAGCGCGCTCGGCCCCTACAAAGGCGGGCTGCGACTCCATCCTTCCGTCAACCTTTCCATCCTGAAGTTTCTCGGCTTCGAGCAGGTCTTCAAGAACAGCCTTACCACGTTGCCCATGGGCGGCGGCAAGGGCGGGTGCGACTTCGATCCCAAGGGCAAGTCCGACGGGGAGGTCATGCGGTTCTGCCAGAGCTTCATGTCCGAGCTCTTCCGCCACATCGGCCCCGACACCGATGTTCCTGCGGGCGATATCGGCACCGGCGCCCGCGAGGTCGGCTATATGTTCGGCCAGTACAAGCGGTTGCGCAACGAGTGGTCGGGCGTTCTGACCGGCAAGAGCCTCTCCTTCGGCGGATCCCTCGCGCGCACCGAAGCCACCGGCTACGGCCTCGTGTATCTCGTCGAAGAGCTGCTCGCCCAGCGTGGCGAGACCTTCGACGGCAAGACCGTCGATATCTCCGGATCCGGCAACGTGGCCATCTACGCTGCCGAGAAAGCCCAGCAGCTCGGTGCCAAGGTCGTCACGATGAGCGATTCGACGGGCTGGATCGAAGCGCCCGCCGGCATCGACGTTTCCGTTATCAAGCAGGTCAAAGAAGTCGAGCGCGCCCGCATTTCCGAATACGCGAAGCGCGTGGAGGGCGTCACGTACCATGAAGGCCGCGGCGTGTGGAACGTTCCCTGCGACATCGCCCTGCCCTGCGCAACCCAAAACGAGCTCTTCCTCGAAGATGCCGAAACGCTTGCGAAAAACGGCACCCTCGTCGTGGCCGAAGGCGCCAATATGCCGACGACCCTCGAGGCCACCGCGCACCTTCAGGAGGCCGGCGTCGCATTCGTTCCCGGCAAGGCCTCCAATGCAGGCGGCGTCGCCACGAGCGGACTCGAGATGAGCCAGAACTCCGAGCGCCTCTCCTGGACGTTCGACGAGGTCGATGCGAAACTCAAGAGCATCATGGTCGATATCTTCCACGCGGCCGACGATGCGGCCAACGAGATCGGCAAGCCGGGCGACTACGTCGCGGGCGCGAATATCGCGGGCTTCAAGAAAGTCGCCGACGCCATGATGTCCCAAGGGATCGTGTAGACGATACGCATCCCATGCTCCATGAACGAAGAAGGAAGGGAGGGCAAAGCCCGTATCCCTTCCTTCTTTGCGTCATGCTCGGATACCGCAGGGCACGAACGCGCACGCGTCCCTTCGTTTCGACTACGCTTCCTGCGTCGCGAATATCCTTTTCAGAAACGCACCTGTATGGCTTCCTGCAACCTGGGCGACCTCCTCGGGCGTGCCCGCGGCGACGATGGCGCCGCCGCGGTCTCCCCCATCCGGGCCGAGATCGACGATTCGGTCCGCCGACTTGATGACGTCGAGGTTATGCTCGATGACGAGCACGGTGTTGCCTGAATCGACGAGCCGTTGCAATACTTCGAGAAGCTGACGCACGTCTTCCATATGGAGGCCGGTCGTCGGTTCGTCGAGGATGTAGATGGTCTTGCCCGTCTGACGGCGCTGAAGCTCGCTTGCGAGCTTCACACGCTGCGCCTCGCCGCCGGAAAGCGTCGTCGCAGGCTGTCCGAGACGGATATAGCCGAGACCGACGTCGTGCATCGTCTGAAGCTTGCGCGCCAAGGCGGGAATGTTCTTGAAGAAGCCGAGCGCTTCGTCGACCGTCATCTCCAACACGTCGTATACGTTCTTCCCGCGATACGTGACCTGCAGCGTCTCTCGGTTATACCGTGCGCCGCCGCACACCTCGCACGGCACATAGATGTCGGGAAGGAAGTGCATCTCTATCTTGATCTGGCCATCGCCTTTGCACGCTTCGCAGCGGCCACCGCTCACGTTGAAACTGAAGCGGCCCGGCGCATAGCCGCGCGCCTTCGATTCGGGCGTCGATGCGTACAGCGCGCGGATATCGTCCCACAGTCCGATGTAGGTGGCAGGATTCGAACGCGGCGTGCGGCCGATGGGGCTCTGATCGATGTCGATGATCTTATCCAGCGCCTGATAGCCTGTAAGCTTTTTGAACGCGCCCGTACGCAGGTGGGAACGATTGAGGCGGTTCGAGAGCGCCGGCGCAAGCGTATCGGTGATAAGCGAGCTTTTCCCACTGCCCGAAACGCCGGTCACAACGGTGAACGTGCCGAGATCTATCTTGAGATCGACATCTTTAAGATTGTTCTCGGAAGCGCCGGTGAGCTTGATGGATCCCCGGCGCGGACGCCTGCGCTCTGCGGGGACCGCGATGACGCGACGGCCGCTCAGGTAATCGCCCGTCATGCTCCCCTCGACAGCGGCGATCCGATCGGGCGTGCCCTCGGCCACAAGATAGCCTCCGTGTTCGCCCGCACCCGGACCCATATCGATGACGTAGTCGGCGGCGCGGATCGTATCCTCGTCGTGCTCCACCACGATGACGGTGTTGCCGAGGTCGCGCAGGCGCTCGAGCGTGGCGATAAGACGGTCGTTATCGCGCTGATGAAGTCCGATGGAGGGTTCGTCCAGGATATACAAGACGCCCATGAGGCCGGCTCCGATCTGGGTGGCGAGCCTGATGCGCTGCGCTTCGCCGCCGGAAAGCGTGGCTGTGCCGCGCTCGAGCGTCAGGTAGTCGAGCCCCACATCGACGAGGAACTTGAGGCGCGCTTTGATTTCCTTGACGATCGCGGCGGCGATGACCAGCTGGCGATCGGTCAGCGCAAGCCCCTCGAAGAACCCGAGCAGATCCTTGGCGCTCATGGCGCAGAGCGCATCGATGCTTTCGCCTCCGACGGTCACTGCGAGGATTTCCGGGCGAAGCCTCTTGCCGCCGCAGGTCGCGCACGGAATGGTGGCGAAGTATCTTCCGTACTTGTCGCGCTGCCCGTCGGATTTCGCATCCTTGAAGCGCTCTTCGACCGCCGCGCAGGCGCCATGCCAGTCGATGAACCAATAGGTATCGCGTCCGTCGACGGTGCGATAGTCGACGCGCACCTTGTCGTTCGGAAGGCCGAACAGAAGCGCCTTCTGGACCTTGGCGGGCAGATCCTCCCACGGCGTATCGGGACGTTGTCCGAGATGGATGCACACCGCTCGCAATACCTGCGGATAGTAGTTGCCCGAAGCGAAGGGGGCGATGCATCCTTCCTCGAGGGAAAGCGACGCATCGGGAATGAGGAGCGAAGGATCGACTTCCTCGCGCGAACCGAGGCCGGCGCAGTCGGGACAGGCGCCGTACGGCGCGTTGAAGCTGAAATCCCTCGGCTGAAGCTCGTCCATGGAATGACCGTGCTCAGGGCAGGCAAGGGCGAGCGAGAAGAAATGATCGCCGGGAATGGCTGCGGAAAAGCCCGAACCCTTCCTCGGCGCCTGGATCGCCGCATCGTCCGGCATGCTCTCCTCGTCGATGACGTGCGCGACCACGCGCCCTTCAGAAAGCCTCGTCGCCACTTCGACCGACTCAGCGATGCGGCCCGTCGCGGACTTCTTGAGCACGACCCTGTCGACCACGACGTCGATCGTGTGCTTCAGCTTTTTATCGAGCCTGGGAAGCTCGCCCTCGAGGCGCACGACCTCGCCATCGATGCGAAGGCGCGAGAAGCCCTCTTTCCGAAGGTCCTCGATGATCTTGGCATGCTCTCCTTTCCGCCCGACCACGACGGGGGCGAGGATGAGCGCGCGCTTCCCTTCTCCGAGGGCGAGGATCTCGTCCGTCACCTGATCGGTGGTGCGCTTCTTGATCTCGCGCCCGCATTCGGGGCAGTGGGGCGTGCCGATGCGGGCGTACAGGAGCCTGAGATAGTCGTAGATTTCCGTCGTGGTGCCGACCGTGGAGCGCGGGTTCTTGGACGTGGTCTTCTGATCGATGGCGACCGCCGGCGAAAGGCCGTCGATGCTGTCGAGGTCGGGCTTGTCCATCTGGCCGAGGAATTGGCGCGCGTATGCCGAGAGGCTTTCGACGTATCGGCGCTGCCCCTCTGCGTAGATGGTGTCGAACGCGAGGCTCGACTTGCCGCTGCCCGAAAGGCCCGTGATGACGACCAGCTTATCGCGTGGAATGGCGACATCGACGTTCTTCAGATTATGCTCGCGGGCTCCGCGGATGATGATGGAATCACGTGCCATTCCGAATCTGTTCCTACTCTCTTCCGAATACTTCGTGCGCAACGTTGCATGATAGCCCCGA
This sequence comes from Slackia sp. CM382, assembly GCF_000293015.1. Classification (NCBI taxonomy): domain Bacteria; kingdom Bacillati; phylum Actinomycetota; class Coriobacteriia; order Eggerthellales; family Eggerthellaceae; genus Slackia; species Slackia sp. CM382. The sequence continues at coordinate 122,803 of NZ_ALNO01000016.1, read as the reverse complement.
ACGCCCGCCGACCGCAGAGCGAGCGTGCTCTCGCTGCAGAGATTCCATCCCTCGGATGCCCTGCCGAAGATACCTACAGGCCTTCCTCGAGCGTCCATGCGATTCGGCGATACGCCCTTCGATCGAGGATATGCTGCAAAACCCCGAGCTGAACCCTCGCATCGCGAGTCTGGAAAGATGGGAGGCCCTTCCCTGCCCGCATTGCGCGGCCCCCTTCGGAATCGCCGACAGGAAACCGCACGCTCGCGGATTTCGACGCGGCTGCGGCGTCCCGGATATCCTCATCGTGCACGTCTTTTCGCACGGACCAGGCGATAAGGCTTGCGAAGAAACGCAGGCGCAGATCGAAGTCGTCTTCGGGCGAGAACGCGACGGGTGCCGATAGAACCTGGTTCCACGAGGAACGTTCGCGCATGCCTTCGTCGTTATCGAGCGTCTGAGGAAGGCCGAGCCTGAAAAGCCTCGACCGCGCGACGGCAAGGGTTTCCGAGGTTTCGACCCCTGAACCGAGCCAGAGGATTCGACGGGCAAGAACCGCATGCCGCACAGGGACGAGCGCGAACGAGCGCTCGAGGAACAGCGTGTCTTCATTTCCCGATGCCGCAAGGCGAGGAACCGCGACGAACGACATCGCATCCGGAGGCGCGGGAATCGTATCGGCGCTTCGATCGATGAAAGAACGAAGGCGGGCCTCCTCCCTGCCTCTACGCATCCCCATTTCCAACCGCCGGCCCGACGAGCGTCGGACGGCCGCGGCGGAAGCGGACACGAGATCTTCGCGGCGAATGACGCGAAGATGGTCGATGACGCGAGGCGAAGCGTGAAACGGCGGGCGACTTGTTGCATTCGACATGATGGGGATGCCTCCTTCTGAATGCGGCTGTCCCCAGAAGGTTAGGCGATGCCAGCCAATACGAACGTTTGTTCGTATTGTAGCAAAGAAGCGGGCATGCGGCTAGAGGAAGAATGTCAGCCCCGGGGATGCGCCGCGTGATGGACGCTTCGCAGGCGCTCGGAAGAGACATGCGTGTAGATCTGCGTCGTCGACAGGCTCGCATGCCCGAGCATTTCCTGGACGCTCCTGAGGTCGGCTCCCCCGTCGAGCAGGTCGGTCGCGAACGTGTGCCTCATGTCATGGGGCGTGTATGTTCCGTCGACGCCGGCCGAGGCAAGCGTGCGCTTGAACATCTTGCGCAGCGCGTCGGTCGACATCGCGCGCCCCCGCGACGACACGAAGAAGCACGGGCACGATCCGCCGCCCAGAAGCTGCGGACGCGCGTGCTCCGCATAGGTCCTCATAGACGATACCGCGAGGTCATGCAGGGGAACGATGCGCTCTTTAGACCCCTTCCCCATGACGCGAACCTGGCGGGAAGAAAAGTCGACGTCGCTCGCCAGCAGACCGGACGCCTCAGAAATACGGGCGCCCGATGCATACAGGAATTCAAGGATCGCCTGGTTCCGCATGCCTTCAGGTTCGGACGACGAATGATGCACATTCAGAATCCGTGCCATGTCGGACGCGGGTATGAAACGGGGAAGCCCCTTCGACAGCTTGGGTCCGCTCACAACGCCCACGGGATCGCCCGAAACGCGCCCGGTCACATTGAGCCAGCGAAAGAAGCCGCGCAGAGAAGACAGCCTCCGATTGATGGTCCGACGCGCGTAGCCCGCCTGGTTCTGTTCGCCGAGATACGATCTGATCTGACGATACGTCACGTCGAGGGGAACGATGCCGTGCCGTGCCGCCCAGCGTCCGAAGTCCAGCAGATCATTGCGGTATCCACGAACCGTATGCACGGAATCCCCGCGCACGGACGCACATTCGACGCAGTATGAATCGAGCGCATCGAGATAGGCTTCGTCGATCCGAACGGCCGCGTCGGGGCTCATAGCAGACCGGCCGCCTTCAGCTCCACGACGTAGGATTCGAACGCCGCAGCCCCGCGGGCGGCATAGGCGGCATAGCGCAGACGCTTGTTCCCGACCCTCTCCGGCAACGGCGGCATGATGCCGAAATTCACATGCATCGGCTGATAATCGATCGTGGACGGATCGGTCGCGTAGCGCAGGAGCGCGCCGAACGACGACGCGGAAGGGATCGAGGGCATCGCGCGCCCCTCGATGAGGGCGAAGACGGAAAGCGCGACATGGACGCCCGACATGATGGCTTCGCAATACCCCTCCGTCCCAGCAAGCTGACCTGCGATGAACGTAGGCGAAGGCAGGCCGCGCATGAGCCGCAGATTGCGATCGAGCAGTCCGGGCGCCGACACGAAGGTGTTGCGATGCATGACGCCGAAACGCGAGAACTCCGCATGCTCCAAGCCCGGGATCATGCAAAAGACGCGCCGCTGCTCGGAAAACGTCAGGTTGGTCTGGAATCCGACGAGGTTGTAGGCGCTCTTCTCCGCGTTCTCCGCGCGCAGCTGCACGGCGGCCCACGGCCTCCTGCCCGTTGCAGGATCGGCGAGGCCTACCGGCTTCAACGGTCCGAAGCGGGGAGCGTCAACGCCCTTGCGCGCGATCTCTTCGATAGGCTGGCAGGCCTGGAACAGATCCTTCGTCTCGAATTCCTTCATGATGACGCGCTGCGCAGACACGAGCGCGTCGATGAACGCCTCGTAGGAATCGCGCGAGAACGGCGCGTTCAGGTAGTCGCCGGGCACGTCCTTCTCGTAGCGCGACTGACGGAAGAGGATGGATTCGTCGAGCGAGTCGGCGGCCACGATAGGCGCGGCGGCATCGAAGAACGCAAGGTTGTCGGCGCCTGCGATGCCCGAGATCCATTGCGCAAGGGCATCGGAGGTCAGCGGGCCGGACGCGATGATGACGGCATCGGGTGCGCGTTCGTAGTCGGGTTCGCGCACCTCCCCGACGATGCGCTCGATGTTCGGATGGGCGTCGACGTGCTGCGTCGCGCGGCGGGAGAACGCCTCCCGATCGACCGCAAGAGCGCCTCCGGCATCGACCTTCGAGGCGAGCGCACACGCATAGAGCCGGCTTCCCAGCAGCGAAAGCTCGTGTTTCAGCATGCCTGCCGCGCTTTCGGGCTTCATGCTCTTGAACGAATTCGAGCATACGAGCTCGGCGCACCCGGCTCCCGTGTGCACAGGAGTGCCTACCGCAGGGCGCATCTCGAAGAGCCGAACGCGCACGCCTCTGTCGGCAAGCTGGAGCGCCGCTTCGGTTCCCGCAAGGCCGGCGCCTATGATGTCTACCGTCTTCATGCGGCCGAGGATACCATACGGTCGCCGCCCGTCCGTCCGTGCCCTCACCTCGCGCCGAAACGACCATCGGGATAACGTTCGATGAGCCCCATCGTCTCAAGACGGCCCATGCGCGCCATGGATTCCGCAAGCGAGGATCCCGTCTGGGAAGGAAGCGCCATCACCTCGTCGAGACGCAGCGGATTCGCGACGATCTCGTCGAGCAGGAGCCCTTCCGCGAAAGAAAGCTGCGCGCGGGCGCCGAGATCGTCTACGGTTTCGCCCTGAGCTTCAAGGCTCGAAGAAGCGCCGCATGCTTCGGGAAACACGCGCGAGAGGACGTCGCCGAAGGATTCCTCGTCGACGACAGGCATCGCTCCCTGCGACAGAAGACGGTTCGATCCCTTGGACGATGGCGAGAAGATGGAACCGGGAACGACCAGAACCTCGCGTCCGACCGCAAGGGCTTCATCCGCAGTCGAGAACGTTCCGCTCGGAAGCCCCGCCTCGACGATGAGCGTCGCACGCGACAATCCCGCGATCAGCCGATTGCGCGCCCGAAAGGCATGGGGCACGGGAGGATAGTCCCAAGGATGCTCGGAGGCGAGCGCCCCTCCCTCATCGACTATCCTCTGGAACAGCGGCACGTTATCGGCCGGATACGGCCGGGCGATTCCGCCGCCGAGAAATGCCACGGTCGTTCCTCCCGCATCGAGGCAGGCCGCATGGCCGCACGAATCGCATCCGCGCGCGCCGCCCGACACCACAGGCACTCCCCTCTTCGCCGCCATGCCTGCGAAAAGCGATGCCGCACGTCTCCCGTAGGCCGTTGCCCTGCGCGCGCCGACCACGGCGAGGCCTTCGGAGAGCGCCGCAGGATCCCCCATCACGTACAGGACGCCCGGAGGATTGCGCACGTTGCGCAAGGCCTCGGGATAGTCTTCGGAATCCAGGGAGATCTCGAACCGAGGGCCGCGCACGCCATCGTGCGGCGCGCTCATCGGCCGGCCTCCTTCCTGACTCGGTATCCCATGGCCTCGAACACATGGTCTGAGGACACGTCGTCCGATTCGCCCAGATCGGCGATCGTCCGTGCGACCGAAAGCATCCGCAGGATCGATCTGCCCGACATGAGGTTCATCCGCGCAGCCGCCTCGACCGTCTTTTCGCATTCCTCGTCAAGGCGGCAGGCGGAAAGCGCCTCTTGGATGCTTCGAGGGCGCGGCGCGTCTCCGAAGACCCGTGCGCGGCGCGCGGCGAACGCGCGGGCGGCACGCACGCCTTCCCTCAGCTCGGCAGATGAAACTCCCGGTCCTTCGCGAGAAAGGATTCTCTTCGGGTCGACGCGCCAGACATCGACATGCATGTCTATACGGTCGAGCAACGGTCCCCCGATACGCGACTGGTATGCGAGGACGGCGCCCTGCGAGCACGTGCACGGATGCTCGGGATCCCCGTAATAGCCGCATGGGCAAGGGTTCGACGCGGCGATGAGGCTGAACGATGCGGGAAGCCTGCAGCCGCCCGACGCGCGCACGAGCGTCACCGCACCGCTTTCGAGCGGCTGCCTGAGCGCTTGAAGCACGGCGGGCTTGAACTCGGATATCTCGTCCAAAAACAGAACCCCTTCGTGAGCGAGGGATATCTCTCCAGGCCGTATGGGTCTTCCTCCGCCGATGAGACCCGCCGTCGTCGCGCTATGGTGAGGACGGCGGAAGGGCCGCCTGCCGGACAGGATCGCGTCGACCGGCTCGCCCGCCGCGGAATGCACGCATGCGGCGCCCGTCATCTCATCCTGCGAAAGCGGAGGAAGGATGGATGCGAAGGCGCGGGCGAGCATCGTCTTTCCCGACCCTGGAGGCCCCATGAGCAGAACGCCGTGCCCGCCGGCGGCGGCGATCTGAAGAGCTCGCTTCGCCGCTTCCTGCCCTCGGATGGAAGCGAAATCGACCTCGTCTTCGATGCTTCCTCCTCCTTTGCACGAAAGAACGTCCAGGTTGGATAAGCGAAGCCTGCCGAGAGACGCGATACCCTCCTGGATCACGCCGTCGAGCGCAACGCCGTCCGGAGCGTCGGAGGAGACGACGAGGCGCAGACCCGCGTCGCGCGCGGCGAGCGCGAAGGGAAGCGTGCCTCGCACCGGACGCACTCTCCCGTCCAAAGAAAGCTCCCCGACCATGAGGGCGCCGTCGATGAGCGTGCGAGGGATCTGCTTCGAAGCCGCAAGCAGCGCGCACGCTATCGGAAGGTCGAATCCCGCCCCGTTCTTCCGAAGCGATGCCGGAGCGAGGTTCACGACGATCTTCTCGGCAGGCATGGAAAACCCGCATGCCTTGACGGCGGAGCGAACGCGCTCCATCGATTCGCGCACGGCGGCATCGGGCATGCCGACGACCGACGTGCCCGGAAGCCCGTTCGTAATGGAGACCTCAACCGACACCGCGACCGCTTCGACTCCGACGATGAAGGCGGAAGAAACGGCGCAGCGGTTCAACATAGGGACCCCTCGCCGAAAGCATTGACGTAATGCCTGACGAGCGCTCGACCCTTCCCCGTGACCAGAAGGCTCATCACGTCGAAGCGGACATGGAAGGTATCGCCCACGTATTCATCGAGATAATAGGCTGCGATCTTCTCGTATCGCGCCCGCTTCTTGGGGGTGACGGCTTCCGACGGCATGCCGCGCTTCACTCCCGAACGCGTCTTCACCTCGATGAAGACCAAGCAAGGACCGTCGAGCGCGATGATGTCGGCCTCGCCCGCGGGACACGTCCAGTTCCGCTCGAGGATTTCGTATCCCTTATGGATGAGAAGCGCGCACGCCGCCTGCTCTCCCCTGCGCCCGAGCTCCTTCGGGCCCGCCTTGAGCGAGCCTTCCTTGATGCGTTCTTCAGACATGCCGTGCCCTTCCTCTCCTCGCGAATGGAAGGGCAGGCTATCAGGACCGCCTTGCGAAGCCTCTGCGGAAACGCAGGCGGCCCGCTTGCAGGAGTTTAACCGGCGCGCGGTCGAATCCATCGGGCGCCATGCCCGCTTGTCCCGGGAACCTGCCGAAAACCTTGCGCTCGAACGCTATCCGAACAACGAGTCCTGCGTCCATGCACGGCAGAACGACGCGCGATGCAAAGGCGTCAGACCATGCTTCTTGATGGCTTCGATGTGCTGCGCCGAACCGTATCCCTTGTTCTCCTCGAAGCCGTACGCCGGATACGCGGCGGCCTGCGATCGCATATAGGCGTCGCGTTCGACCTTCGCGATGATGGATGCGCATGAGACGGCCGCGCACCGCGCATCGCCTTTCACGACGTTCACCTCGCGATCGTCGATATGGAGCGGGTTGCCGTCGAGCAGGATCACGTCGATGCGCACCCCTGCGCATTCGATGGCCGCGACCGCACGCGAGAACGCCGCCCTGAGGCAGGCGGATATGCCGAGCTCGTCGATATCGTGCGGACCGATGAATTCGACGTCCCATGCGACGGCGGTGGCGCGGATGACGGCGGAAAGCTCCTCGCGCGCGGAAGGCGTGAGCTTCTTCGAGTCATCGATGCCTTCGATGCGGGGCTCGTCGGGAAGGACGACGGCGCCGACGGCGAGCGGACCCGCCAGAGGACCTCTGCCGACCTCGTCGAGCCCGACGGCGACGCCTCCGTGCGCAAGCTCGCGCTGGAAATCGTAGAGGGAGCGGATGCGCGCCTCTTCGGCAGCCTCGCCGGCTATCCTGCGACGGGCGACCTCTAGAGCCTGGCGAACCCCTTTGCGCTCGTCGGCGGCAAGCGCACGGACGAGCGCATCGAACTGCCGCGCATCGGCGGCCTGCAATGCGCTGCGTATCTCTGCGACCGTCTGCATGCAGGCCCTCCCGTCTCGTCCCCTATGAAAAAGACCGCCGAAGCGGTCTTAAGAAAAGCAGCTCTATGCGAATCCTAGTGGAACGCCTTCTCCTTGACCTTGGCGGCCTTGCCGACCTTGTTGCGGAGGTAGTACAGCTTAGCGCGGCGAACGGCGCCTTGGCGCGTGACTTCGATCTTGTCGATCTTGGGGGAATGCACCGGGAAGGTGCGCTCGACGCCCACGCTGAAGCTGATCTTGCGGACCGTGAAGGTCTCGCGGTTGGACGCTCCGGCGCGGCGGATGACGGTGCCCTGGAAGACCTGGATGCGTTCGCGGTTGCCCTCGGTGATGCGATAATGGACCTTGACCGTATCGCCCACATTGAACGGGGTGACGTCTTGGTTGATCTGCTGCTGTTCAAGTGCGCGGATGATATCCATGTTCAAATCCTTCTATATTTCGCTGCGATACGCATACGGTGTGCCTGAAGGCGCGATTTGGCAGTATACAACACAAGACGATGCAGGCGCAAGGGATTTCCTCCCGTATGGAGCCGGTATGTATGCACCGTCGCATACGCGGCCCTCGGCGATCGCCGAAGCGACAGGCAGGCGCATCGGCACCCGCGACCGCGGGCGGGGCGCCCCGCCCGCCGATCGGCCGGTCCATACCGCGATTCGAACCCGCGGCCCTACGGTTCGGTCTACCGAATCCCCGGCATGCCGAAACCGGCGAGCAGTTCCCGTTCACGCGCCTCCATCTCTTCCGCCTCCTCGTCGCTGTGCACATGGTCCCAGCCGCACAGATGCAGCAAACCATGCACGAGCAGGACGCAAAGCTCCTCTTGAGGCGTGGTGCCGAACCGTTCGGTCTGCGCGCGGGCGACATCCGTCGCGATGATGACGTCGCCGAGCAGGAACGTCTCTTCGTCCGGCATGCCCGATCCCTCGAAGACGTCGCCCTCGTCGAACGCATCGTCCATGCCGTCGCACTCGAACGACAGGACGTCGGTCGGGCGATCGATGCCGCGGAACTCCGCATTCAAACGCTGGATCTCGTCGTCGGAGACGAAGGCGATGCTCGCCTCGGTGCGCTCGGGCAGGCCTTCCCGGCTGAGGACGTAGGCCGCAAGACCCTCGACGTCCACGGTTGAAACGAGGTCGGCGCCGTGCCGCACATCGACGATGATGTTCATGGATACCTTCTCTCTATCCGAAAGCAGCCGCGCCGCGTCGAAGGCGCCGGCGCGGACGGACGGCATGCTACCCGACGAGCCTGGCCAAAGCCGTTCCGAACACGATGAGCCCCACGACGACCGACATGCACGCGGCGATGAGGGCGGCGCCCGCCGCGCAGTCCTTGGCCGCCTTCGCGAGGGGATGGATTTCGGGCGAAGCAAGATCGACGGCGGCTTCGAGCGCCGTGTTCATGGTTTCGAACGAGAGCACGACGCCGATGCACACGACGATGGCGGCCCACCCCTGCGCATCGACGCGCAGAAGCGCGGCTGCAACGAGCGCGCATACCGCGACGGCGACGTCGATGCGGAAGTTGCGCTCGCGCGATGCCGCACGGACCCCCTGCGCCGCATGGTAGAACGAGCGCGCAAGGGAGTTTCCCGCCTTAAGCGATGCGCCGGTCGCCCCGGCAGCATCGGCGTCGCTGCGCGGCCGCTGCATCGGATGCGAAGACCCGTCGGATGCGGCCTTGTCCTCGATCATGGCGTACGCTCCTTCCCTCATGCGCGGGCGTTCGGCGCCCTATGCCGATGCTACATCAAGACCTCGACCAAATCCCCCGCATTCGCGCCTTCAGGCGCCGGCACGCCGTAATAGCTTTCCGTCGTCGCGCGCGCGTGGGACTCGACCAGCGCGAGCTCCACGGTCCCTGCGCGCGAGGCCCGATCCTGAGCGCGCAGCTCGGCGCCCAGCGCCTCGAGCATGTGCGCGCGCTCGATCTTGACTGCCGACGGCACCTGGTCTCCGCGTGCGGCAGCCGGCGTGCCGCGTCGCGGGGAGTATCTGAACACATGCAGCTTCGAGAATCCGCACGTGCGCACAACATCGCAGGTCGACGCGAAATCCGCATCGGTTTCCCCGGGAAACCCCACGATGACGTCGGTGGAAAGCGCGATACCGGGAATCCGCGCGCGCAGGCGGTCGACGAGGCCCGCGAAGCGCTGCGCCGAATACGGCCGCGCCATCTGGCGAAGGATCCGCGTCGACCCCGACTGGAGCGGAAGGTGGAGATGGCGGCACACGCGGCCGCCCGACGTCGCCATCACCTCGATCAGCGCGTCATCCACGCTCTGAGGTTCGATGGACGAGATGCGCAGACGCGTTTCGGGCGCGCATGAGAGCAGGCGCTCGGCGAGCGTTGCGAGCCCCGCATCGCCGCATCGGTACCGACCGAGGTTGATGCCTGAAAGCACGATCTCGCGCACGCCCGCCGCCCCGAGCGCCGAGACCTCGCGCTCGACGGCCGCGGCGTCGCGGGAACGGGACCTCCCGCGCGCGACATGCACGATGCAGAACGTGCAGGCGTTGTCGCAGCCATCCTGGATCTTGACGGGAACGCGCGTCGAAAACGATCCTCCGACGCGCGCCGCCGCGGCATCGGAAAGCGCGAAGGACCGGTCGGCTTTCGCGGCGCATGAAGCGGGCTCGCGATCGCCTTGCGCGCCATGCGCGCCGATGCCTGTGAGATAGTCATGCAGGGAAAGCCTCGGCACGACATCGACGCGTTCGCCCATGGCTTCGTACGTTGCCGGATCGATCGCGGATGCGCACCCGGTCACGACGACGCGGGCGTCGTCGGATGCCCGTAGGGCATGGCGCACGGCCTTGCGGGTCTTTTTCTCGGCCTCGCCCGTCACCGTGCAGGTGTTCACGACGATGAGATCGGCCGAAGACGGATCGGCTTCGATGCCGCCCGAGCCAAGGAGCATGGACGCGACCTCGTCGCTTTCGACACGGTTGACCTTGCACCCCAGGTTGACGATCGAAAAGCGCAGGCCAGCCTCGAACGCGTCAGTTGAATGCATCGCGCAGCTTCTGCAGCGGCGTACGCGGGGCGGCGACGTCTTCGCCGAACTCCTGGGCCACCGACTCGAGCATCTCGCGCTGTTTGCGCGTCACCTTCTTGGGAATGGTGACCGAAACGTGCGCATACAGATCGCCGCGCATATCGCTGTTCAGGCGCGGCATGCCGGCGCTCTTCACGCGGATGACCTGATCGTTCTGGCATCCTTCGGGAATGCGGACCTTGACCTTCTCGCCTTCGAAGATGCCCGATATCTCGACATCGGCCCCGAGTATGGCCTGGATGAAGCTTGCGTTGATGCGCGCATGCAGGTTGTCGCCGTCGCGCTCGAAGAACTCGTGCGGCTGGATGCGGCAGGTCACGATAAGGTCGCCCGCCGCAGCGCCGCGGATGCCGGCCTCGCCGAACCCGCTCACACGCAGCTGCTGCCCTTCGCGGATCCCCGCAGGAACCTCGACGCTCACGTGCTGGCGGTCGGGCACGCGTCCCTGGCCGCCGCATTCCTCGCAGGGATTGTCGATGATGCGGCCCGTGCCGCCGCAGCGTCCGCAGGTCGTTTCCGTGCGCATGTCGCCGAGGAAGGTGCGCTGGACCGTGGTCACGCGCCCGCGGCCGTGGCAGTCGGGGCAGTCGACCTCGTGCGAACCCTCGGGACGGCCCGTGCCGCCGCAGGCATCGCAGGGCGCAAGGCGGTCGTAGACGATCTCCTTCTTGACGCCCGTCGCGACCTCCTCGAGCGTCAGGCGCAGGCCGACGCCCATGTCGCGTCCCTCGCGGCGCGTCGTCGTGCGTCCTCCCGCAGCGCCTCCGAAAAAGGTCGAGAAGATATCGCCCATGCCGAAGCCGCCGAACATGTCGTCGAAATCGACCGTGCCATAACCGCCCGTGCCCGAAGCGCCCGGAATGGTGCCGAAGCGGTCGTACTGGGCGCGCTTCTGCGCGTCGGATAACACGTCGTATGCCTCGTTCAGCTCTTTGAACTGCTCTTCCGCATTGGGTGCCTTGTTGACGTCGGGATGCAGCGTGCGCGCCTTGCGACGAAACGCCTTCTTGATCTCGTCGTCGGTGGCCCCCTTGGAGACACCGAGCACCTCGTACAGGTCTTTTGCCATGTCAGGCATACCTTTCTACAGATCTTGCAGGGCGCGCTTCGCGGAGCGAACGGCCTTGATCACATTCGAATAATTCATGCGCGTCGGCCCGATGACGGCGACGATGCCCTGCGAGGGGCCCGACCCGTACGGCGCGGCGACGACCGAGACGCCCGAGAACGCTTCGTCCCCGTTTTCCGACCCGATCGAAACGCTCACGTCATCGAGCGCGTCGGAACGGTCGAACAGCCTCATGAGGACGGTGTCGTCCTCGAGCACCTGGAGAAGCGGCAGGGCGAAGCTCGTCCGGCTGAACTCGGGCTTGCGCAAAAGGGACGACAGCCCCAGGCTATGCAGGCGCGCGGAATCCTCTTGATGGAGGCAGACGACGATCTCGTCGAGGATCGTCCGGCCGAGCGCCTCCGAAAGCACGCCCGACCCCGTCGGGGCCGATGCCTTCATATCGACGACCGACCGCCCCGCAATGGCGGCGTTGATGGCGTTCTGCACGGCGGCAAGGTCGCCCGCGTCCACGTCGGAAGCGAAATCGACCGAACGGTTGAAGACCTGCCCGTCGTCGGTCACCACGACGACGAGCGCGCAGCGGGCCGACATCGACACGAGCGACACCTGCTTGACGCGGGCACCGATCACGGACGGCGCGAGCACGACGGACAGCGAATCGGTCAGATGAGACAAAGCCTCGGACACTTTGTCCATAAGGCCGTCGGCCTCGGCGGCCGCATGCCGAAGCTCGTCGAAGACAGGCAAAAGCGCCTCTTCGCCGTATTCGCGCTTGAGAAGGTCGTCCACGAGGGCGCGATAGCCGATGTCGGTCGGGATCCGCCCGGAAGAGGTGTGGGGGGAGCGGAGATACCCCTCGCCTTCGAGGACCGAAAGCTCGTTTCTGACCGTTGCAGGAGAAACCCCCAGCTCGTAGCGGTCGACAAGCGTGCGCGAGCCGACGGGCTGGGCATACGCGACGTATTCCTCTATCAGGGCTTCGAGAACCCTCTGCCTTCTGCTCGACAGCATGCCTGCACCCCCCTTGCTCCGTACGGCGTCCGATGATACATCCGCGCATGGCGCCGATGCCGGCCCATGCGTGCATGGGTGATTCTAGCAGCCGAATGCCGTAAGTGCTAAAGAGAGCATCAAAAGTTACGGTTCCGACACCGATGCGCCACGTCATGCTCGAAAAGCCGCGCGAACCGGCCGTTCGGCCCCGAGGGGGCCGGCCTCTCCTCAGACGTCGCGATACGCCCGGTCTTCTTCCTCGATGCGCGCGGCATCGGCGAGCAGCTCGTCGAGCACGCGGTCGAAGTCGTCCACGGTGACGCAGGCGTTCAAAGCGGCCCGCGCGCGCGACGCGCCCGGCACGCCATGGAGATACCACATCACGTGCTTGCGCATGTACACGACCGTGTTGCCGAGCCGGGACGAGAGCAGGTGAATGTGCCTGCGCGCCATCTCGACGCGATCCTGCCGCGTCGGATCGGGCGCGGGCGGCATCCCGTCGAGCACCCGTCGGACGTCCGCGAAGATCCAGGGATTGCCTTGGGCGCCGCGGGCGATCATCACGCCGTCGCAGCCGGTCGCCCGGACCATATCCGCCGCCGAGGCGCCGGAGACGATGTCGCCGTTGCCGATGACGGGAACGGACAGGGCCGCTTTGACGCGCGAGACGCATTCCCACTCCGAAGGACCGCGATACATCTGGGCCGCCGTGCGCCCGTGCACGGTGACGGCGGCCGCCCCGGCGTCTTCCATGCGCAGGCCGAAATCGACCGCCGTTTCCTCCTCGGCGCCGAATCCGCGACGGAATTTGACGGTGACCGGGCACGATACGGCGCAGGCGACATCGCGGACGATCGAGGCGGCCAGGTCCGGATCGCGCATGAGGGCGGAACCGTCGCCCTTCTTGACGATCTTATGCGCCGGACATCCCATATTGATGTCGATGAGCGCGAGCGCGTCTCCGAGCTCGTCTTCCACCCAGGCCGCCTCGCGCGCCATGACCTCAGGCTCATGGCCGAAAAGCTGTATGGCGACGCGGCGCTCCCCTTCCGCGAGATCGAGCAGATGACGCGTCTTCTCGTTGGCGAAGGAAAGCGCCTTGGACGAGATCATCTCGGTATATGTGAGATCGCAGCCTTGCTCGAGGCAAAGCCGGCGAAACACGATGTCATTGACGCCCGCCATGGGCGCAAGGAGCGCAGGCGTGCGTCCTTCGAAGAGAAACCGCAGGCCGGGATGCAAGCGCGCGGATCTCGCCGCGCAGGCGTCAAGGTGCGAGCTCGTAGATTCGTCCATAGACTTCGTTTCCTAACAGCCACCCGCCGAGGGTCGGCCTGTATCGTCCTTCTTCCTTGCGTACGAGCCTGTCGCGCACGAGGGAATGGAACACCTCGAGCGCACGCGGCACCAGGAGCGCGGCGGCGCGCAGCTCTTCTTCCGACACGCCCTGGGCCATGCGCATGCGCATCATCAGATCCTCCACGACCATCTGGCGACGGTCGAGCTCGTCCACGACGGCGCCGTCCTGCACGCGCACGCGATGCGAGGCGTCCTGGTCCATCGTGACGGCGGACACCCCCAGTCCGAGATACGGCACGCCTGTCCAGTAGGCCTTGTTGTGCCGGCATTCGAACCCGTCGCGCGCGTAGCTCGCGACCTCGTAGCGATGGAAGCCCGCAGGCTCGAGCACGTTGGGCGCCATGCCCATCATGAGGGCCTCTTCATCCTGGTTCGCATCGCGCATGCGGCCCTCTTCGACGAGTCGGTCGAAGGGCGTGCCTTCCTCTATGGAAAGCGGATAGACGCTTACGTGCGCCACGCCCAGGCGCACGGCCTCGGAAACATCGGACAGGAACATATCGGGCGTCTGGCCGGGGATGCCGCACATGAGGTCGATCGACACGTTGTCGAACCGTTCGCGCGCCATGGCGACGGCCGCGCGGGCCGCCTGGCCGTCATGGACGCGGTCGACGGTGCGCAGGATGCCGTCGTCGAAGCTCTGCACGCCGATGGACAGGCGGTTCACGCCGAGCGCGTAGATATCGCGCACGAGCTCGGGCGTCAGGCTCTCGGGATTCGCTTCCATCGAGCATTCGACCTCGGTCGTCAGGTTCATGGACACGCCCAGCGTATAGAGCAGGTTCGACAGGTGCTTCGAGCCGACATGGCTCGGCGTGCCGCCGCCGATGTAGACCGTCTCGATGGAAGCGAGGTCGCCCGCCTTCGATGCGCGCCGGATGTCGAGGATGAGGCGCTCGATGTATTCCCCCACCTCGGCAGCGTCGCCCGGCACGGCTGACGTCGCGAAATCGCAGTACGCGCAGCGATGCGCGCAGAACGGTATATGGATGTAGAGCGCCCGATACGGATCGTGTTCGATCATTCGTCGACCTTCAGGATCGCCATGAACGCTTCCTGCGGGACCTCGACGTTGCCGATGGCCTTCATGCGCTTCTTGCCCGCCTTCTGCTTCTCGAGCAGCTTGCGCTTGCGCGAGATGTCGCCGCCGTAGCACTTCGCCAGCACGTCTTTGCGTTTCGCGCGGACCGTCTGGCGGGCGAGGATGCGGCCTCCGACGGCGGCCTGGATCGGCACCTCGAAGAGCTGGCGCGGGATGATGTCCTTCAGCTTCTCGCAGAGCACGCGCCCGCGGTCGTAGGCTTTGTCCTTATGGACGATGAACGACAGAGCGTCGATCGGCTTGCCGGACAAGAGGATGTCGAGCTTCTGCAGCGCCCCCGACTTGTATCCGGCGTATTCGTAATCCAGGCTCGCATAGCCTTTCGTGCGGCTCTTGAGCGTGTCGAAGAAGTCCATGATGAGCTCGGATGAAGGAATCTCCCAGGTCATCTGGACCGTGGTCTGAGAGAGGTATTCCATGGTCTTGAAGGTGCCTCGATGGTCGACCGTGAGGTCCATGACGGCGCCGACGTAATCGGGCGGCACCATGATCGTCGCGTTCAGGTAGGGTTCTTCCACGCGCTCGATCTCGGAAGGATCGGGCATGTCCTGCGGGGAGTGCAGGCTTTCCATCGTGCCGTTCGTCTTGTAGACGCGGTATTCCACGGAGGGAGCCGTGGCGATGAGGTCGAGCCCGAACTCACGCTCGAGGCGCTCCTTGATGACTTCCATATGGAGCAGCCCGAGGAACCCGACGCGGAAGCCGAAGCCGAGCGCGTGGCTGGTCTCGGGCTCCCAGATGAGCGCGGGATCGTTCAGGGCGAGCTTCTCGAGCGCCTCTTTGAGGGGCTCGTACTGGTCGCTGTCGATCGGGAACAGACCGGTATAGACCATGGGCTTGGCCTCGCGGTATCCCGGCAGGGCATCTGCCGCCGGGCGGGATGCGAGCGTCACCGTGTCGCCGACGCGCACCTGCGAGACATCCTTGAGGCCTGTGACCAGAAAACCCACCTCACCTGAGGAAAGCCCCGACATGGAAACCTCGGTCGGACGGCGCACGCCGATGTCCTCGACCAAGAAATCGAGCCCGTTGGCCATCAGGCGCACGCGATCGCCCTTCGCGATGGCGCCGTCCACGACGCGGATGAGCGCGACGACGCCGCGGTAGGCATCGAAATACGAATCGAAGATGAGCGCGCGCAGAGGCGCCTCGGCATCGCCCGTCGGCGCGGGGATGGATGCGACCACGGACTCCAGCAGGTCATGGACGCCTTCTCCGGTCTTTCCGCTCGCGAGGACGGCCTCGTCGGCCGGAATGGCCAGACCGTCTTCGATCTCGGCTTTCACGCGCTCGGGCTCGGCCGAGGGAAGATCGATCTTGTTGATGAGGGGGATGATCTCGAGCTCGGCGTTCATGGCCATCATGGCGTTCGCGACCGTCTGGGCCTCGACGCCCTGGGTGGCATCCACGACGAGCACCGCGCCTTCGCATGCGGCCAGGCTGCGGCTCACCTCGTAGGTGAAGTCGACATGCCCCGGCGTGTCGATGAGATTGAGCTGGTAGACGTTGCCGTCGTCGGCCTCGTAATCCACGCGCACGGCCTGGCTCTTGATCGTGATGCCGCGCTCGCGCTCGATCTCCATGCTGTCGAGCAGCTGCGCGGTCATGTCGCGCTTGGCGACGGTGCCGGTGAGTTCGAGGATGCGATCGGACAGCGTCGACTTGCCGTGGTCGATATGGGCGATGATGCTGAAGTTGCGGATGCGATCGGGATTCGTAGGCATTGATGCTCGCGTTTCTGGGATAGGGGCGGTCGTGGACGCATCGAAGCGGACGTGAGGATTATACGCGGTCAGAGCCGCCGCGAAGCCTTCTCGTCATGCACGGAGTCCTGCATGAGCGCCTTGAGGGCATCGATGCCCGTGCCCTTCTCCGACGAGCACGCGATGACGGGGATGTCGGCGCCGAGACCGAGCTGGCGGCGAAGGGCGGACACGGCGGAGAAGGCCTTGCTGCGGCTGAGCTTGTCGGCCTTCGTGAGCACGATGACGAACGGCAGGTCGTAACGGATGAGGAATTCGATCATCTGGACATCGAGCGCGGTGGCCGGGTGACGTATGTCGACGAGCGAGACCACGAGCGCGAAACGACGGTCGGATTCGAAATAGGCGCTCATGAGACGGCGCCAACGTGCGATCTCGGCCTTCGAGACCTTCGCGAAGCCGTAGCCCGGCAGATCGACGAAGTCGGCGTCTTCGGCGGTGAAGAAGTTGACCGCGGCCGTCTTGCCCGGCGTCTGGGATACCTTCGCAAGCCTCTTGCGATTGAACAGACGGTTGAGAAGCGACGATTTCCCCACGTTCGAACGCCCGGCGAAGACGATCTCGGGGCGAAGCGATAAGGGAATTTGATCAGGCGTGGCGTACGACGCCTTGAATTCGACCGTGTTGAAATTCATGGTATCCTCCGTCTATGCGCGGCGGGCGCCCGCCCTCGGGCTTCGGCCGCAGCGGAATCAGCATGCGCGTGTCCGATGGTGTCGATGTAGTGAATCGCGAATATCGGCGCACCTACCATAGCAAAGCATCTTCCCCTATGGTAGAATCGCTAGGTTTTCGCTGAGAGATTGTACTATTCATATATCGGAGGAATGAACTGTGGCGAATATCAAAAGTCAGAAAAAGCGTATCCTGACCAACGAGAAGGCTCGTATGCGCAACAAGGCCGTCAAGTCCGAGCTCAAGACCGCCGTGCGCGCCGCGCGCGAAGCCGTCGAGGCCAAGGACGGCGTTGCCGCATACAAGACCGCGCTGCATGCATGCCGCCTGCTCGACAAGGCCGCCAGCAAGGGCATCATTCACAAGAACCAGGCCGCCAACCGCAAGAGCGGCGTCATGAAGCTGGCGAACACGATCGTCACCGACGCCGATCGCGCCGCAGCCAACGACTAATTCCTCGCGCGCTTTCATTGAAAGCTCGGTTCGACGCACGCCGAACCGCATGGAAGATATGCTCGATACCTGAAAAGCCCCGCGTTCGCGGGGCTTTTTTCACGTTTCACGCGCAAAGAGCGTTCATCCTCGCCCGTATCGAATGCCTTACGATCCGACGATCGAGGATTCCACCCAGTCGAGGAACGCATCGTCCTGGTCGGCGCCCGACTTCATGGCCCTATCGGCATCACGGGCGGCGATAAGCGCTTCTTTCAGTTCTTCGGCGGTCCACAGGCGCGTCCACGAGGCATGGTTCTTGAGCTTCCACGCCGGCACGCCGAGACGCTGCACAAGATCGTTCGGCAACGATCCGCCTCGTGCCGCAAGCGCACGCCACATGATCAGTTCGCGCAGGCGCGCGACGCACCGCGCGAGCATGATGATAGGCGAATCGTCGAGATGCGCATAGAGGGCGAGGCATCGGGGCAGATCGCGCGAGGCGAAAGCGTCCACGAAATCCCAATATTTGGTCTTGGACGTATGGGCGACGAGCGCCTCGATCGCAGATGCGCCGATCGGGGCCTTGGAAGGATGCGCAAGGGCGATTTTATGCAGCTCGGCATCGAGGGCGACGGTATTCTCCCCCACAAGCTCGACGAGACGCGTCGCCGCTGCGAGGGAGATGGCGATTCCGTGCGTCGCGGCCATATCCCGCACGCGGGAAGGAAGCTCGCGCCTCTTCAGGGGGGCGCAATCGATGACCGCGCTCTTCCCCAGCTTGGAAGCGGCCTTGTAGAGCGCGGCGCTCTTGGGAATCTTCGCGCCTACGAGGGCCAGGACCGTCGACGGCGACGGGTTTCCCAGATACTCGACGAGAGCGGAGACCGACTGCTTCTTCATGGCATCCACGCCGCGCACGAGCACGAGGCGGACGCTGCTCGCGAACGGAAGGGTGTTGCACGCCGCGATGACGTCTGCGCCTTCGGCCGTAGATTCGAAGACGTCGAGGTTGAAGTCTATGTCGCCGCGCGCGGCGACGTTCGCCTGGAGACGTTCCAGAACGCGTTCGCGCTTGAGTTCGTCCTCGCCGACGATGAGATATGCAGGAAGCAGTTCAGCCATGCGCACAAGTCTATCGCATGCCCGACGCTTCGATGCCATCGCGCGTGAACCTGCATGAGACGTCCCCGTCCTCGTCGGTGCGCCAGACTTCGCATCCGATCGACGCGAGCGCCTCGAGCGCCTCGCGCGTCGGATGTCCGTATCGATTGCGCGCCCCGACGCTGATAAGCGCGTATTCAGGTTTCAGCTCGCGACAGAGCTCTTCCGTCGTACCGGCGCGGCTCCCATGATGGCCGACTTTCAGCACATCGATATCCCCAACCAATCCCCGATCGATCAGTCCTTCTATCTGAGGAGCCTCGGCATCGCCGGTCAGAAGCGCGCTCGCTTCGCATGTGCCGTCCCCCTCGGCATCGTATTCGACGAGCATGCAGACGCTGTCGGCGTTGCCTCCGCCATCCGTGAATTCCTGCGGACCGACGACCGTGCATCGGAACCGACCGACGCGCAGGACATCGCCCGGCTCCACCCCCTTGACGCCCCGGGAGCCGACGATGCCGCGCGCCGATTCTATAAGCGCCTTGTTCTTATCGTCGCGCTGCGTGAACGTATCTTCGGCCAGATACACCTCGCCGCGTGCCAAGACCGACGAGAGCATTGGAAGCGACCCGCAATGATCGTCGTCATGATGCGTGATGACAAGCGCGTCCAGATGGGAAACCCCGGCACGCCCCAACGATGCCGCAAGGAGGGAATCCTGGTTTCCCGTATCGACGAGCAACGCGCTTCCCTCGCTCTGCACGAGGATCGCATCGCCCTGCCCTACGTCGAGCGCGACGATGCGATCCCCTGCGAACCGACCGGGCACGAGGACGAGAAGGCAGCAGGCAAGCGCGATGCCGCCGCATATGCATGCATTCCTCCGAGTCGGGAGAGGCCAAAGCGTCCAGAGCGCGCAGAACGCGCCGATGCTCGCCGCGGCCGAAACGCCGAGAGGAACCGAGCAGAACACGCTCGCGTACGGCAGGTGCGAAAGCACGCGCATGCCGGAAACGAACAGCTCCGCCGCATACGAGAGGGCATGCAGCATCATATGCCCGAGACGAGGAAAGACGGCATCGACCGCAAGCGATGCCATTCCGCCTACGACCAGGAAAGCGAAGACGGGGGCCGCAACGACGTTCGAGAGCGGGGAGATCAGCGGCGCGCGATGGAACAGCGATGCGTTCGCCGGCATCACGAGGACGTTCGCGCATGCCGTGAGGGCGATGGCATCGGATGCGCCTTTGAACCGCCCCTGAAACACCGTATCGATCCACGAGGACGCGAGCGGCATGAGAACGATGATGCCGAGCGTGCTTGCCGCGGAAAGATAGAGGGACAGCGACGTCGCGCCGTAGGCGTCCGCCGCCAGCATGATGCAGATCGCCGCGGCGAGCGACGAGAGGGATGACGGACGCCTGCGGACCCAAACGGAGCTGCATCCGACGATCGCCATGAGTCCGGCGCGCACGACGCTCGGCTGCATGCCCGTGCACAACGCGTACGCGACGATGAAGAGCGCTATGAGAATCGGCATGCCGCGGCGCGAAACGCCGCATCGGAGGGCGATGCGGGACACGAGCGCCGAAACCACGGCAAGATGCGCGCCGGATACCGCAACCAGATGCGCAAGGCCCACGGCCTTCATGTCCTCGTATGCGCCGCATGCATCGAGCCTGGTCCGATCGCCGAGCACGACGGCAGAAAGCAGCGCCGATCCTTCCCCGCCCACGCATTCCAGCTCCTTTTGCGCCCAGGCGCGCAGCGAAAGAAGGATCCCGGGCACGCCCGTTCGTTCAAGGACGCTCACGTCGGATGCCTTGGCCTGGACGAATACGCCTTCTATTCCGAAACGCGACCTCTGATGGTCAGGAATTTCGGAAAACGAGAGGTGCGCTTCGATGCGATCGTGCGCGAGGACGCGGATATCCCCGTCATACAGAACGCGCACCTTGACGCCGCGGCCGTCCTCGCCCTCAAGGCGCATGATGCAGTGCGCGCCGAAATCGTTCGATGCCCCGTCCTGCAACGCGACGAGCCGACACGTTCCGCCATAGGCTTCGGCGAGGGCGTCCACGTCGGCAGATGCATGGTCGGCCGTCCACCATGCCCACGCCGCGAGGACGACCCAGGCGCAGAGCGCGACCCAGAGCGCAGGCGGGATGCTAGGGCGCACAGCCGTGGTCGAATCCGCCGCCGATTCTTCATCCGTCCGCCCGTCGATGCGGGATCCGCCGGCCGTCCATCCGTCGCGCAGCCAATCGATCGCATCCGCCGAGACGCCGGCTACACGCATAGGGAATCACGCATGCGTTCGAGCTTCTTCTTCCCTATCCCTTCGACGCGCGTGATGTCGTCGACTGAAGAGAACGGGCCGTTCTTCTCGCGTTCCTCCACGATTGCCCGAGCCGTCGCAGGGCCGACGCCCGGAATCCGATCGAGCGCCGCCTCGTCGGCGGTGTTGATGTTCACGGGACCCGATTGCGACGAAGCGGACGGTACGGCATCGGCGCCGGATGCCGATGCCGCAGACGGATTCGCCTGCGCCTCGCCCTGAGCGAGAACCCGGACCTGCTGGCCGTCCGTCAGAGCGCTCGCGAGATTCACGGAATCCTGGATCGCATCGTCGGAAAAGCCCGAGGCGGCGGCGATGGCATCGTTCACGCGCGCCGATGCGGGAAGCTCGTACATGCCGGGATCGACGACGGCGCCTGCCACGTGCACGTGAACGCGTGCGTCCGAAGACGTCTCGGCCGCATCCGTCGCGGATGGCGCCGGCGCAGCGTTCGCGGCATCCGAAGATGCGCCGCCCTCCTTCGGAACCGAGGCGCCGCCTTCGCGATCCTCGTCGCGCCCTTCGCTATCGGACGCATCTCCCGATCCAGCCTCCTGCGCGGACGCGTCCTCGAACGTGAACGACGGGACGGCGGCGCCGTAGGCCGAACGCAAAGCAAAGGAAAGCGTCAACGCGAGCAGAACCGCCGCACCTATGAGCGCAGGGCGCGGAACATGGGATAGATGGGCTTTGACGAGCAGCTTCTCGGCGGAATCATTGAATGCCATGCGATCACCTCGCCGTGCATTCTTGCAGCCGAGCCTTGCGCGGATCCAACCGGATCCTTCTCGGACGGACAATCGGTTCCTCCCGTATGCCAGACCGAACCCGGCCGCGTGCGCATCCGATTCTTACTGCATGCGCGGCTCATCCTGCTCGCCCGCGGCATCGGAAGCAATCGACGCGTTCCTGCGGAGCTTGGCGTACGACGAGGGACTGCGATACTCGTGAAGCTCCGCCTTGCCCAGGATCTCGTCGACCCAGGAATCGATCGGCAGCTCGGCCTCGGCGGCCAGCACGTCGGCGATCTTCGCATGCGTCTCGGGGCTGCGCGGCATGAAGAGCGTGCAGCAGTCGGGCGCGGGCGTGCTCGAAAGGTCGAAGGTACCGAGCTTCTGGGCGTCTGCGATGATCTCGAGCTTGTCGCTGCCGATAAGGGGACGGAAGACCTGCATGTCGACCGCGGAGCCCGTCGCGGCGAGGTTGTCGAGCGTCTGCGACGCCACCTGACCGAGGCTTTCACCCGTGACCAGTGCTTTTGCACCCTCTCGTCGCGCAATGGCCGCTGCGACGCGCATCATGAGGCGCCGATAGACGATGATGCGCAGACGTTGCGGCACCGTGCCGGCGATGGTCCGCTGATAATCGCCGAACGGAACCACGTACATGCGCGCGATGCCTCCGAAGCCTTCGATCGTATGCGCGATGTCGTCCACGATGAACTCGGAGGTCGCCTGGGTCTGGGGGCGGCCCGAGAAGTGAACGGCGACGCAGGTGGCTCCCCGGCGTGCCATCCGCCAGAGCGCCACAGGGGAGTCGATGCCCGACGACAGCAGGCAGACGACCTTTCCCGCCGTCCCGATAGGCAGGCCGCCCACGCCGGGAATGGAAAGCGCATACGCGTAGGCATGCCCTTGCACGACTTCGACGTGCACCTCGACGTCGGGGTCTTTCATGCGCACCTTCTTATCGGGAAATTCCCCGCATAGATATTCGCCGACGCGGCGCGCGATCTCCATCGAATCGATAGGGAAATCGGTATGGTTGCGCCGCCCTACGACCTTCCACGTCGTGAACGAAGGGACCTCGGCAAGCGCGTCCCGCGATGCCTCGAAGATGGCATCGAGATCGCGTTCGCATACATATCCGCAGCTCACTCGAGCAACACCCGGCACCTTGCACAGCGTATCCACCATACGCTCGCCCGCCTCGAGCGACGCTCCCTCGGAGAGCATGACCAGGATGCGGCCGGAGATGCGTATGACGCGCTCGACAGGCTCGCCGTCGAGCAGGCCCTCGATGTTATGGACGAGCCGCCGCTCGAACGTCGAGCGATTATGGCCCTTCAGCCCGAGCTCGTGATAGTGCACGAGGCAGATGCGTTGGAAGCGGGACATGCGTCCTCCTTCGTTCATACGATGAAAGGCCCGCACCAGGCGGGCCTTCAAGAGTCGATTCGATGCGCGGGCGCCTGGAAAGCGCGCCGGCCTAGTGAACGGTGGCGTCGATCGTCGCGGGATCGTAAGACACTTCGCCGCGGGCGATTTCCTCGAACGCCATGGATAGCGGCTTCTTATCGGACGCCTTGGCGATTTCGACGGCGCTCGACAGCTGGATGGCGCGATCGCGCTGGCCGCGCATCATGTCGTTGATGTCATGGGCGCGCTTGGACGCGAGCGAGCACAGCAGGAAGCGATCCTTGTCGGTTTCTGCCAGCAGGCCGTCGATACTCGGCTCGATGATGCTCATAGTCGGTCTTCTTCCTTCTTCTCGCTGAAACGCTCCACATAGGCGATGAGCGACGCAAGGCATGCATCGACATCGTCGTTCACGAAGCATTCGTCGTACTCTTCCTTGAGCCTGATCTCGCCTTCGGCGTTCGCCAGGCGAAGGCGTATCGATTCCTCCGAATCGGTGCCGCGGCCACGCAGCCTCCGCTCGAGCTCCTCCATAGAAGGAGGAGCGATGAAGACCAGATGGGCGGCGGGAAACTTCGAACGCACCTGAAGCGCGCCCTGCACGTCGATCTCAAGAAAGACCTGGTCGCCGGCAGCAATATGCCGTTCGACCAGGTCACGTGGCGTGCCATAGCGATGGTCATGGACCTGCGCCCATTCGAGCAGGCGATCCTGGGCAACCATCTCATCGAACCGATCGTCGCTTACGAAGAGGTACGACACCCCGTCGACCTCGCCTTCGCGCGGCGCGCGCGTCGTGGCGGAAACGGAAAGCCATGCCCCTTCGAGGCGCTTGAGAAGCAGTCCGATCAACGTGCCCTTGCCCGCTCCGGAAGGACCGGAAAGCACGAAGAGGTTTCCCGTGCGCACGGAAAGGCGCCTTTAGGCGAGGCGCTCGAGAAGGGCGGCTTCCTGACGCTCGCCAAGACCCTTGAGACGGCGGGATTCGGCGATCTTGAGCTCGGCCATGATCTTCTCGGACTTGGCCTTGCCGTAGCCCGGAAGGGTCTCGATGAGGGTGGAAACCTTCATGCGACCGACGATGGGGTCGTCCTTCATGCCGAGGACGTCCTTGAGCGTGAGCTTGCCGGACTTGAGGCTGTCGCGGATCTCCGCACGCTTGGTGCGGGCGGCCTTGGCCTTTTCGAGGGCGGCCTGACGCTCTGCGGCGGTCAACTGGGGAATAGCCATGTTTCACTCCTTCGGGATATGCTGCCCCTCTGGCAGCAACGCAGGATAGTACCACATCGGGAGCCAATTATCACATAAGAGCGAGAACTTGCCCATCAATGCTGCCATTTGGCACAAAAAAAAACTGTCCATCGCGTTGAAATGCGATTATGCGGTTCCCGCTCCTACTTTGCATATATCGGGGCCCCGCGTCAAGCGAACGAAGGCCGCAGCACGCCCCATCCGCTCAAGAATCCATGGATTCTGGGCAATTCCCCTAGTCGCACCTCGCCCTACAGATCACGTGCGATGGCTTCGAAGGCCGCGACGGGGTCGGCGGCCTTCGTGATCGGGCGGCCGATCACGATATGGGAGGCACCGGCGTCGAAGGCCTCCTTGGGCGTGGCGACGCGGTTCTGGTCGCCGCGATCCGCCCCGACAGGACGCACGCCCGGAGTCACGATATAGGCGTCGGGGCCCAGCTTCCGGCGCAACGTCGCCGCCTCGCGCGGGGATGCGACCACGCCCGAGAGCCCGGCCTCCTGCGCGCATGCCGCGAGCTCCGACACCTGTTCCTCCATGCCGCGACGCACGCCCGTACGTGCGAGCGTCGCTTCGTCCATGCTGGTAAGAACCGTGATCGCGAGCGTGGCGACATCGTCGTCCGTGTCGTCGACGGCGCTTTGGGCCGCCTCCATCATGGGAATGCCGCCGATGGCATGCATCGTCAGCATGTCGGCGCCGGCCTCGACCGCCGATGCCGCCGCGCCCTGGACCTGATGCGGGATGTCATGGAACTTCAGATCGAGGAAGACCTTGTAGCCGAGCAGCTTCAGGATCTCGACGATGGCGGGGCCTTCGGCGTAATACAGGGTCATGCCGACCTTCATCCAGGAAACCTTGCCCTGAAGCTCCTTCGCAAGGGAAAGCGCTTGGCATCTATCGCAGTCGAGCGCGACGATCACGCGGTCCTTGCGGGGAATCGCATCGAAGATGGTCAGCATACAAGTCCTCCGATCAGCTCGTTCACGTCCGTGACGCCGGCGTGTTCGCAGTATTCGGCGATGCCGTCGATGCAATCGGTCACGGCATGCGGGTTGGTGAAGCTCGCGGTCCCGACGGCAACGGCCGTCGCGCCGCAGAGCATGAATTCGACGGCATCCTCCCCCGTCGCGATGCCGCCCATGCCGAGGATCGGAATCTTGACGGCGTTATAGCATTGCCAGACCATGCGCAGGGCGACCGGCTTGACGGCAGGTCCCGACAGCCCCCCGACGACGCGCGCGAGCTCGGGGCGGCGCGTGCGGGCGTTCACGGCCATGCCGAGCAGCGTGTTGATGAGCGACAGAGCGTCGGCGCCCGACGCCTCGGCGGCCCGCGCGATCTCCGCGATGTCGGTGACGTTCGGCGAGAGCTTCACGATCATCGGCCGCGTGGCGACGGCGCGGCATGCCGCGACCACCGCCTCGACGCTCGGAACATGCGTGCCGAAGGTCATGCCGCCCGCGTCGACGTTCGGGCAGCTGATGTTGATCTCGTAGGCATCGGCCTGTCCGTCGGCCTCGAGGGCCTCGAGCACGGCGACGTATTCCTCGAGGCTGTGGCCCGAGACGTTCACGATGGAAGGAACGCCCTGCTCCTTGATCCACGGCAGGTCGACCGCGCACAGGTGCGCGACGCCGGGGTTCTGCAGCCCGATGGAATTGAGCATCCCGCTCGGCGTCTCGGCGATGCGGGGAGCGGGATTTCCTTCCCAGCCGTCGAGGGAGACGCCCTTGGTGGTCACGGCGCCCATGCGCGACACGTCGACCAGATCGGCGTATTCGCGGCCCGCGGCGAACGTGCCGGAGGCATCGGTCACGGGATTGGCCATTTCAAGGCCGCCCAGGTTCACGCGCAGATCGACGGTCATGCCCACACCACGTCCTTTGCATCGAAGACGGGACCGTCGACGCAGGAACGCCTCTTTCCCGCGGTCGTTTCCACGACGCAGGACAGGCAGGCCCCGACGCCGCAGGCCATGCGTTTCTCCTCGGAAACCCAGCAGGAGACGCCCGCATCGGACGCGATGCCCGCGACGAGCTTCATGAAGATATCGGGACCGCAGCAGTAGACCGAGGAATATGCGCCCGTGGCAAGCATCTCGCGCGCCGGCTCGGTCGCGAAGCCCGCGTAACCCAGGCTGCCGTCGTCGGTGGCGATGACGGGCTCTCGCCCGATGAGGGCGGCATAGCGTTCGCGGGCGACGTGATGGGCGGCGCTACGGGCACCTAAGACCACGTCGAACCCGACGCCCTCGCAGGCGAGGCGCTGCGCGAACATGAACAGAGGCGCGCTGCCCAGACCGCCGCATACGATAAGGACGCGCCCATCGCCCGCAGGCATGGGCCAGACGTTGCCCAGAGGCGCGATGAGCGAGCACGGATCGCCCGGGCGAAGATCGCCCATGAGCGCGCTTCCCTTCCCCACCACCTGGTAGAGCACGACCACGTTGCCGGCGTCGTCGATGCGGTACACCGAGAACGGGCGCCGGAGGATATGCTCCCTATGGGCATCGAGCAGCAGATGGACGAACTGGCCGGGACGGATGGCCGCGGCCGTGCGATCGGCTTTGAGCGCAAGCTCGAACAGGCCGGGGCCGACGCGGCGGTTGCCCGCCACGACGGCCACCTCCTCGAACTTACGGGAATCGACCTGGGTGCACACGTGGATCCTCCTAGTCGACGACCGCGCCGTCGATCATCGTCGCGACGCCGCCGACATAGACGTCGGTCGGCTTGCCGATGAGCTCGCGGCCGATGAAGCCGGAATTCGCAGACTTGGACTCGAAGAAGGATTCATCGACTGTCCATGTGGCTTCGGGATCGAAGACCGTGAGGTCGGCCACGCTGCCCGCAGCGATGCTCACCTGGTCGAGGCGCAGGATCGTGCGCGGATTGACGGCCATGAGCTCGACCATGCGGCCGTAGTCGATGATGCCCGGACGCACGAGGTTCGTGAGGATGAGCGCGAGGCTGGTCTCGAGCCCGGTCATGCCGAAGGGCGCGAGTTCGAATTCGCGCGCCTTCTCCCACGGCGCATGCGGCGCGTGGTCGGTGACGATCGCATCGATCGTGCCGTCGGCGACGCCGTCGATGAGGGCCTGCCTGTCGGCGGGCGTGCGCAACGGCGGGTTCACCTTGAGGAAGGTCTCGTAGGCGCCGGTGATGTCGTCTTCGGAAAGCACCAGATGATGCGGCGTGACCTCGCAGGTCACGTTCACGCCGCGCGCCTTCGCCTCGCGCACGATGTCGAGGCCGCGCGCCGACGTGATGTGCTGGATGTGCAGCGGGCAGCCGGTGAGTTCGGAAAGCGCCACGTCGCGGGCGATCTGGATTTCCTCGCCCGCAGCAGGCCAACCGAGAAGCCCGAGGCGCGTGGAAGCGATGCCTTCGTTGACCTGACCTGCTCCGACCAGGCTTTCATCCTGGCAATGGTCCATGATGGGCTTGTCGAACATCTTGCCGTAATCCATGATGCGACGCATCATGCCCGCATTCTGGACGCCGCGTCCGTCATCGGTGAAGGCGACGGCGCCGTGGGCGACCATATCGCCCATCTCGGCGAGAATCTCGCCTTCGAGGCCATGGCTGCAGGAACCGGCCGGGAAGACGCGGCATTTGCCCACTTTCGCCGCCTTCGAGGCGACATATTCCAGAACGGCGCCGGTGTCGGCGACGGGATCGGTATTGGCCATCGTGCAGACCGCGGTGAAGCCGCCATGCGCCGCGGCGCGGGTTCCGGTCTCGATGTCCTCTTTGTATTCGAAGCCCGGATCGCGGAAGTGGACGTGGATGTCGACAAGACCGGGAACCAGGTACTTGCCGGAAAGATCGCGGACCTCGGCGCCCTCGTGCGCCAAGCCGTGTCCGACTTCGGCGATGCGATCGTCCTCGACCTTCACGTCGATGACCTCGTCGATGCCGGCCGCAGGGTCGACGACGTGCGCGTTCTTAAGAATCAAGACCATTGTCGGAACCTCCCAGGAGCAGATAGAGCACGGCCATGCGGACGCAGATGCCGGCATACACTTGATCGAGGATGACCGAACGCCGGGGGTGGTCGGCCATGTAGCTGTCGAATTCGACGCCGCGGTTGATCGGACCGGGGTGGCAGACGATCGCATCGGGCTTCATGAGGCGCTCGCGGTCCTTCGTCAGGCCGTAAAGCGCATGGTATTCGCGCGTGCTGGGAAACGGCGCGCCTTCGAGACGCTCGCGCTGGACGCGCAGCATGTAGACGACGTCGAGCTCGGGCAATACCTCGTCGAGGTGCGGCGTGACGCGATCGACGCCGAGATTGGCGGGCGCGTCGGGCATGAGCGTCGCGGGACCGACGAGCGTGACGTGCGCGCCCATGGTCTTGAGCGCGGGTGCGAGGGATCCTACGACGCGCGAATGGCCCACGTCGCCCACGATGCCGACCTTCAGGTCGCGGATGCGGCCCTTGTGCTCGCGGATGGAATACAGGTCGAGCAGCGCCTGGGTTGGATGCTGATGCTTGCCGTCACCCGCGTCGATCACGACGGCAGGCGTGTGCTGCGAGATGATGTGCGGAGCCCCCGCATGCTTGTCGCGCACGACGATCGCATCGATCTTGTAGGCGTTCAGCGTCTCGACGGTGTCTATGAGGCTTTCGCCCTTGACCGACGAGGTGGACGACCCGCCGAAGTTCAGCGTGTCGGCCGAAAGGCGCTTTTCGGCGAGCTCGAACGAGCTGCGGGTGCGTGTGGACGGCTCGTTGAACATGTTCACGATCGTGAGCCCCCTAAGCGTGGGGACTTTCTTGATCTTGCGATCGTTGACCGCGGAGAACGCTTTCGCGGTATCGAGGATGAGGGCGATATCCTCTTCGGAGTATTCCCTGATATCGATCAGATGCCTGTGGTCGAATGCCATGCTACTCGCCTCCCAGAGGGGCGGAGCCGGCACGTCCGCCAGGTTGGATGTCCATGATCTCGACCGCGCTTATGCCGTCGGATTCCTCGAGGAAGAGGCGCACGTTCTCGTCATGCGACGAGGGCACGTTCTTGCCGACGAAATCGGCGCGGATAGGAAGCTCGCGATGACCGCGGTCGACGAGGACGGCCAGCTGGATGGAGCTCGGGCGGCCGAGATCCATGAGCGCATCGAGCGCCGCACGGATCGTGCGGCCGGTGTACAGCACGTCGTCGACGAGGACGATCGTGCGACCGGTCACATCGAAGGGGATATGGGTGGAATGGACTTCGGGAGCGAGGGATGTCAGATAGTCGTCGCGATAGAAGCTGATGTCGAGGCTTCCCTGGGCGACGTCCACCCCCTCTATCTCCTTGATCTTCGCCGCCAGACGCTGCGCCAGCAGATCGCCTCGCGTGACGATGCCGACCAGCGCCACATCGGTCGCGCCGTGGTTCGTCTCGAGAATCTGGTGGGCGATGCGCGTCAGCGATCGCTCGATTTCCGCGGCGTCCATAACCACGGATTTCACGTGCCCGTCGTCTCTCATACACACTCCTTCTCATGTCGAGTATGCACAGGGATCGACCGAAGCAACGGTCCGCGATGCGCACGATTCGCCGGCCCGTGCGGGCAAAAAAATAGCCCGGCGCGCGGCCAAGGCTCGTCAGGTTGCGTCTTACCCTGCCCGCTGCAGCGTGACGCATCGTGGTGCCTTGCCGGTCTCTCTGTACCGCCTTAAAGGACGCGCCCATTGTACGCCGCGACGGGCGCGGGCGCAACGGAAAAGAAACGGCAGGCCTTGAAAACACATAGCGGGGAGCGGCCGCAGACCCGCTCCCCGCTTCTTCTCTCGATCCGCTCTTTACTTCTCGTCCTTCGCTTCGATCGGGTCGGATTCATAGATGAACTTGACCGAGCCCGCATGCTCTTCGTCGATGCCGGAGAAGTTCTTGTACGACTGCCCCGCCTCGACCATCGCGTTCACGCGGTCTTTAAGATCCTTCAGGTCGCCCTTGAAGAAATCGGTGATCTTTGAGATGCCCTGTTCATCGAATTGGACCAGACCGTCGGAAAGCGTCTGCGAACCTTCGAGCGCGGAATCCAGGCCGCGCGCGAGCTCGTTCGCGCCGTCCGCCGCGTCCGAGGCGCCGGATGCGAGCTGGCGTGCGCCCGAAGAGGCGGACGTCGCAGCCGAGGACAGCCGGCCCGCGCCGTCGGAAAGCTGGGCGATGCCCGCGACGAGCGCAGGAGAGCTCGCAGCGAGCCGCTGCATGCCGCCATCGAGCGTGGCGCTGCCGCTCGAAAGCGCCTGAACGCCCGCGACCAGCTGCGGAGTCGCCTGCGCGAGCGCGCCGGTGCCGGCGGACAGCTTCGCCGCGCCGTTCATGACCGTTCCCTCGGTTGCATCGTCGCCCAGATTCGCAACGAGCCTGTCGCCGCCGCCCATCAGCTGGAACGCTCCATTGATCAACGTGTTGCCGGTATCTTTGTCGCCCAGCGCAGCCAGTGCGCCGGTAAGTCCCGCGCTCGTCTTGCCCGAAGGCGTCGTGCCGCCGTCGCGCAGCGCGACAAGACCGTCTTTCAGCGCGGAAGAGCCTGCGGACAGCTGGTTGACGCCGCCGATGAGCGTTACCGAGGACGAATCGTCCGCGGATCCGATGGATGCGGATGCGGAGCCAAGGCCGTCCGCCACCTTGCCGGCGCCGGCGGAAAGCCGACGGGCCGCGCCCGATGCGGCAGGGAGCCCGGAGTCGACGCTGGACAGGCTCGATCCAAGTGCGGAAAGCCCGCCGGACACGCCGTTCACGCCGCCCATGATCGTGCCTGAATCAGGCGTGCTCGACTCGGAGCCGATGGATGCGGTCGCACCGGATACCTGGCCGGCGACCGCGGAGATCTGCGAAAGATCGTCGTTGAGCTTGGTCGTATCGGGCGTCTTGGGCAGGGAGCCTTTGGCGGAGGCGACGTTCGAAGAAGCGGCCTGGAGCGCCGAGAGCTGCTCGGGCGTGAGGTTCGAGGTGTCCCCGCCCAGCACGGCGGAGATGTTCGCCTGCGCGTCGTTCAGCGACGCCTCGGACGCGTCGGAAGACACGGCGCCGGATAGAGCGGCCGCCTGGGCCTGCGCATCGGACGAGAGGGTCGTCAGCGCCCCGCCGGCATCCCCGAGGTTCGACGAGAGCGACGAGAGACCGTCTTTGACCTGGCCGTTCGCACCTTGCATCTGGCCGATGCCGTCCTGCGCGGCGGTGGCGGCGGAATCGAGAGAATCGGCGAGCTGCGACGCGCCGTCGCGCACCTGGACCGCGCCCGCCTGCGCGGCAGGAAGGCCGGCCGCGGGATCGTTCAGCGCGACGAGGCCGTCTTTGACCTGGCCGAGACCGGCCGTGATGGCATTCGTGCCGCCGAGAAGCGTGGTCGGGGCGCTGTCGGATTCGGATCCGATGGCGGCAACGGCATCGGCCAGGCCCGCCTGGTCCTTGGATCCGTTGCGCAGCAGATCGAGACCCTGATACAGGCGCTTGGCGCCGCTCGACAGACTGGATGCGCCGTCGCTTACCTGCGTCAACCCGCCATGAAGCTTCTCTGCTCCGTCGGCCAGGGCCTTGGTGGACTCAGGCAGCACGGCGGACTGATCCTTCATGCGGGAAAGCCCCTCACGAATCTGAGAAGTGCCGTCGGCCAGGGCGGCGGTGGATGCGGGAAGCGTCGCCGTCTGATCTTTGAGCTGGCCGGCGCCCGCATCGAGCGTGCCGGCGCCCGCATCGAGCTCGCCCAGGCCGTTCGCAAGCGTCTGCGTTCCGCTCGAGAGCGTGGACAGGCCTCCCGAGAGCGTGCCCGCGCCGGCATCGAGCCTGCCCAGGCCGTCGGTCAGGGTCTTCGATCCGTCGATGAGCTGCGACATGGCGCTGTCGAGCTGATCGAGCGAATCCTCGAGATCGTCCGCGCCGAATTCCGACACGTCGACGTCGTCGAACATATCGGCGCTCACCATCGTGAGCATATTGCCGAGCCTGAAGTCCTTGGCATCCGCCGTGATCTCGACCGACGACGGAATCTTGTAGTCGTCCTCATCGACGCCGAGCGTGTCCTGCATGCCCGGCAGCGCGAAGCCGATCACCACGGTGCGCTCGCCGTCGTTGACGATCTTGCCGTTATCGACCTCGACGTTGGTGAAGGTGTCGTTCGGCAGGATGACGCCCGTCATCGCGACGAACGGCGTGTAGATCCTCGTCTCCTTGCCGCCGATCATGCGGGTCTCGTAGCTGTCGTTCACGTAGTCGATATGGATGGTCACCTTGCCCGATGCGCCCACCAGGTCGGCAGGCTTCACGTCCTTGCCGTCGAGCTTGTAGGAGACCTTCATCTTGACCGGGGCCTCGGCCTGCGTGGTGCCCTTGTAATAGACGTCCTTGCCGCCGGCATCCCATGCCATGGACGATGCGCCGCCGGATTGCACGGCATCTCCCTCGGTGACCTCGATGTTATCGAGGTTCGACGCGTCATGGATCCGATCGAGGGCTTCGGGGTTGCGCATCCAATCGGAAACGTCGGTGTTCTTCACGGAACCTGACGCGTCGGTGAATACGTAGACGGTCTCGTTCTTCGTGATGGAGGTCTGGTCGCCTGCGTGCGTCTGCGTGGCGGACGTGCCCGACGCGCCCGTCGAGGAGCCCTGCGCAGGCGCGGCGGCGAAGGCCGGCGAGACGGACATGCCCGCAAGCGCGAACGTGGTCAGCACGTATCCGGCCGAAGCGAAGAGTCTGTTCGTTTTCATAGGTTCTTAAGCCTCCTTGAGCTTGCGGGGCGACGCGGAGAAGCCCTTGCTGGTCTTGACTATAGCTTTATCACAAATCATGAACGCTGCGGGCAGGATAACCAGAACCGAGAGCGTCGAGATGAACGCGCCGCGCGCCATGAGGCCGGTAAGCTGGCTGATCATACCGATATTCGAATAGATGGCGACCGCGATCGTCGCGCCGAAGAACGTGAGCCCGCTCGTGACGACCGCCGGGAACGAGCGTGCGAGCGCCGTCTCGATGGCGTCTACCTTCGCACGGCCGCCCGCACGTTCCTTGCGGTAGCGCGTCGTGAGTAGGATGGCGTAGTTCACGGTGGAGCCGAGCTGGATCGTCGAGATGGTGACGGGCGCGATGAAGTTCATCTCGGTGCCCGTGAAAAACGGGATGCCGAGGTTGAGCATGACCGCGAACTCGATGACGAGCACGAGCAGGAACGGGAGCGTCGCGCTGCGGAACACGACGAACAGGATGCCGAGGATGGCGACGATCGCGACCGCGTCCACGACGAGGAAGTCATGGTTCGTGACCTCGATGAGGTCCTTGGTCGCCGGTGCCTCGCCGATGAGCATGGCATCGGGGTCGTATTCCTTGATGATGTCGTTGATGGCATCGATCTGGGCGTTGACCTCGTCGGTTGAGGGCTGGTACTCGGAGTTGACGAGCATCAGCTGGTACCCGCCGTTCTTGAGGGCGTCCTTGAGATCGCCGGGGACCATCTGGTCGGGAAGCCGCCCGCCGACGAGGGAATCGTAGCCGAGCGCGTAGACGACGCCGTCGACCTCGCCGATCCGGTCGAGCATCTCCTTGGCCTCGGCATGAGGCAGGTCGGATTTCGCAAGGATCATCTCGGTCGTGGATACGTCGAAGTGCTCCTTGACCTTCTGGTCGGCGGTATGGAACGGCGTGTCCTCTTCGGAAAGCGAGCTGTCCGATCCGGTGAGGATGTTCGTGAAGTCGTAGTACATGGGTTTATTGATGAAACCGTAGAGCGCAGGGGCGAGCATGAGCAGGAACACGGCGACGAAGACCCCGAATCGCTTCGTCACGAAGGCGGCCAGGCGGTCGGCCTTCGGGATGAGCGAACGATGGTGCGTCGCCATGAGCGGCTTGTCGAACGCCAGCAGCAGCGACGGCAGGACGGTGATCGAGGCGATGAGGCCGAGGACGCACCCTTTCGCCATGACGATGCCGAGGTCGGTGCCCAGCGTATAGGACATGAAGCACATCGCGAGGAAGCCCGCGCAGGCCGTCATCGCGCTGGAGAAGATGGCCGTCAGCGTGTCGCCGATGGCTTCCCCCATCGCATAGGCGCGATCGTCGGGATAGGTCTCGCGCTTCTCCATGTAGCTGTTCCAAAGGAAGATCGAGTAATCCATCGTGACCGCGAGCTGCAGAATCGCCGCCAATGCCTTGGTGATGTAGGAGATCTCGCCGAACAGGATGTTCGACCCCAGGTTATAGAGGATGGCCATGCCGATGCTCACGAGGAAGAGCACCGGGGCGAAGAAGGAATCCACGAGCAGCAGCAAGACGACGAGCGAGACGGCGACCGCGAGGATCACGTACTTCGCCTCTTCGCGCTCGGCGATGTTCTTGAGGTCGTTGACGAAAGCCGTCATGCCCGAAACGTAGACCTGGTCGTCGGCAAGGCCCCGGATCTCCTCGACCGCGTTCATCGTATCGTCCGACGACGTGCCCGAATCGAAGAACACGGCGATCATCTGGGCATCCCCATCCTTGAAATCCTTGATGAGGTCTTCGGGAACCAGCTCGTCGGGGATGTTCGGATTATAGACGGCGCCGTACGACAGCGCGTCGGCCACGTGATCGACGCCCTTGATCTCGTCGGTCAGATCGCCGACGGCCGCATCGTCCATGCCCTCGGTGACGATGAGCGAGAAGGCCCCTTTGCCGAAATCGTCCTTCAGGATGTTCTGTCCGGTGACCGTATCCATGTCGGAGGGCAGATAGTCGAGCATATCGTAGTTGATGCGCGTGCTCATGTATCCGAAGATCGAAGGGATGAGCAGGAGCACCGAAACGATGAGAATAGGTATACGCAGCTTGACCACTGCGTGTCCGAAGGTATGCATATACGCCTCGCAGATCGCGTTCTTCCCTTGGCGGAGCGCCTCTTTCGTATCCCTCCGCACGAGGGAGACGGAAGACCATCGCCGCCAGCCGACGTGGTTATGCTACGTTCGGCATCGGATCGAAGAAATAAGCAATGGAGCTTGATTGCCTATTTTCTGGGCATTCACGCCATGTTGCCTAACTGCAGCAAAAGCGGACATTCGTGCGCAGCCATGCGGTGTTTCCTTAGACTAACATGAGTATACGCCTCTTATCAGGGAGTTCGCTCGGCAATTCTCGAGAGCGCCCTATTCCGAGGCGAAGCGGGCCGCAGAACGCTCGAGCGCCTGTCGGAACGATCCTTCGAACAGACGCGACAGCGTGGTCACGTACTGGGCGGCATCGTCTTTCATGCCGTCGCTGATCCAACGGTTCAAGAGGCCCTCGAGGACGATCGTTCCGAAGGTGACGATATCCGCGCGATCGGACGGGTCGACCGCAAGACCTTCCGCCTGGCGATCGATGTAGCGCGACACGGTGAGCGCCGCGACCTCGTCGACATAGCGCTCGAGGATCTCGTGGTGCGACGACTCGTAGATATGGAAGACGAACGCGCGGTGCTCGGACAGGAAATGCGTGCCTGCTTCGATGAACGAATCCCATGTCAGGTCATCGGCGCCGCCCGACGCCTCCATGACCTTGCGCAGCTCCGAATCGATGAGGGATTCGAGCAAGTCGTATACATCGTGATAATGGTAGTAGAAGGTATTGCGGTTGATGCCGCAGCGCTGGGCGATATCGGCGACGGTCACCTTGTCCAGAGGCTTTTCGACAAGCAGTTCGAAGAAGGCGTCCATGATGGCGCGCTCGGTGAATCGGGTCATGGGCGCTCCTACGGCACGAGCCCCGCGAGCGCAGGATTCAAGAAGAGGTTGTAGTAGGTGGCAACGATAAGCGCGACGGCGCCGACGATGACCGAAACGGCCGCCCAGATGCGCTGGCGGCGCAGATAGGCCTCCTTAGAGACGCCGAGGCTGAGAGCGCGTCGGAGCGCGAACGGCTGCGAGACGACGGCGAAGGCGGCGGTGAGCGCGGTCATGAGCACGAAGACGAGCACGCCGACGACTATCGCGAGCGGCGTGCGATGCTGCAGCGCGTTCACGAACGCCGTGTCGGCAAGGATCCACAGCGGATAGAAGACGATGGTCGCCCAGATCCCATGCGCGGGACCCCAGATGGGCGGCATGAGGAATGCAGCCACGTTGAAGCGCGGCACGCCTTCGAGAAGCTTTTCCTCGGCGGCGATCTGCTCGTCGGTCAGCCTGGCGGCACGCGTGCTTCTCTGCGTCTGCGTCATAGCCATGTCACTCCTGGATACGGCGTCCGTCCCTCGCGAAGAGGGTTCCGTCCGCACGTCGAATCTCAACATTGCGGGAAACGAGCTCGGCGAGCACGGCATCGCGCAAGATCGGCCGCGCCGCGGCGACCGGTTCGGTCAACCCTTCGCACAAAGACGAGGGACTCGCGTTTTCAACCTGCACGCCGAAACAGACGCCCTCAGCCTCGAAGCCGAGCAGGACGGCGGAGTGCAGCAAATCGACGAGGCGTAGCTCATGCAGCGACTGCATGGCGCCCGCGCGGCCGGCGATGTCTTCGGGCGCGAACTTGAGCACGGTTCCTGCCGGCTCCTCCGTGCCGTCCATGGCATCGACCGCGATGACGACGTCGAAATCCCGCACGACGTGCAGCAGGTCGAGCGACATGCAGGCTGCATCGAAGAGCGCGACATGCGCGGGAAAGCGGTAGTCGCGCACGAGCTCGTCGTAGATGAGGGGCGCGACCCCGTCATCGAGCATGAGACGGTTTCCGACGAATATGACGGCGATGGTTTCCATGGCGACGATTATAGGCAAGGGCGGCACATCCCATGCGGCGAGCGCCGCCAATCCACACGAAGGGCGCTCCGAACAGGATGCGCGGCGAGGCATGGACGCACGCAAGGCATGCGGGCCGCAGGATCGGGACGCACGACGAGACCGGATCGGAAGCGGGCGTTCGGCCGCCTCCCTTCCCTTTCGATCGGGCTTAGAACAGGCCGCAGGAGAAGACGAAGTCGAGCGCCTTCGATCGCCCTCCCAGATGGGCGCGCGTCCACGTCTGGCACAGGTGAAGCACGTCGAAGGATATGCGGCGTTCGACGTGCCGAGCCTCGATGTCGTCGAAGGTCGACATCAGCAGGAAGCGCGCCCACCCGAGGGTTTCAGCCGAAAGGCGCACCGCATCGGAGAAGCGCCCGCAGGAATCGCAGAGCACTCCCCCGTCGAAGGCCGAAAACGCGAGCAGGGAGCGCTCCTGCCGGGCCGCATCGACGTCCAGACGACGCCCGCAGGAGACGCAGGCGTCGAACGAAGGACGGAACCCCGTGAAGGAATAGACCTTGAGCAGGGCCGCAGCGCCGATGGCAAGCGCGTCGCCCGCCTCCGCGTCATCCATCGCGTCGAGCGCGGCGACGGCGCAGGCGTACGATCTCGGATTCGGAAGGTCGGGCTGGGCCGCCTTCGCGATGCACTCGATAAGCGGGGCCGCGGCCGCGGCGCGCAGCAGATCGAGCCTCACGCCCGCATGGGCATCCACGAGCCGCGCCTCCTTGACGATGTCGAGGGAACGCCCCTGAGCGAGCAGGACGTCGACGACCGAGAAGACCTCGAGACGCGAGGAGAACGGAGACGTCGGCTTGCGCGCGCCTTTCGCCACGGCCTTCACGAGACGCCCGTCATCGGCGATGAGATGCACGATGCGGTCGGTCTCGCCGAGCTTGACCTTGCGCACGACGAGCGCGCGTGCGGAATACGTCGCCTGCGGCATGATCCCCTCCTTCGTCGAAACGGCGCACGGCCCATGAAAACGGGGCCGCTTGAATGCGGCCCCGTGCAAGCTCTCGGATATGCGGCGGCGCCTAGTTCGACGCGGAGCGGGAGCGGCCATCGCCTACCGGCGTGGCGCAGTAGGGGCAGACCGTCCACGAGGGATCGAGCGCGTGTCCGCAGGTGCCGCACTGGTTCTTCAGACGCTGATGGCACTTGGGGCAGATCACGTAGTCGGCTTCCACGGGATAGCCGCAACTCGCGCATTCGCCGTACTGGAGCAGCTGCCGCTGCTTGAGCGCGACTTCGAGCTCCTGCTCGTCGCGATCGAGCTGCAGCAGAGGCGGGCGAAGCATCGAATAGGCCACGACGCCCAGAATGGGAACGAGGGCCACGACCGCCCAGATGTACCAGACGGTACCGCGCAGATAGGCATCGCGGACCACCCAGATGATGGACAAGACGTACAGCACGACCAGAAAGGCGATGGCAGCCGTCAAGGCCATCTGCATCTCAGGCGTCCAGAGCTCGGAGAGAATCTCGCTCATGTGACCTTCCTTCATGTTCTTTTTCGACAGTGGGATGAAGGCGCGGATGCACGCAGCCGCTCCCCCGACCCATGCATTGTAGCAAAAGTCGTCCGGATCTTCCGTCCCCGCGCGCGGCCTGCACGGATCGAGCGCTTGGGCCGCGTCGCGAAGGGAGGCGGCGCCGAGCCGTCCTCCTCGCACGCGACGGATGCGGACATGCACGACGGGCGCAAGCGAGGAGCGCCGCCTCGATTCCGCGACACGTCCGATGCAGCGCCTCCGGACGTCTTACGGCAGATCGGCGATCTGGGCTTCGATGAGCTCGGCTTTGGCTTTGAGCTCGGCGAGGCGGGCGCGATCCTTCTCGATGATCTCCGGAGCAGCCTTCGCGAGGAAGCCGGGATTGGAGAGCTTCTTCTCGAACTTGGCCACATCCTTCGCACAGACGGCCGCATCCTTCTCAAGCCGGGCGCGCTCGGCATCGAAATCGATGAGGCCCGAAAGCCCGCAGTAGACTTCGCACCCGCCGCCGACGACGGCCGAGCTCTCGGCCGGGCGCGAGGCGTCGGCGGAGATGGAAAGCTCGGTTACGCGCGCGAGCGACGTGATGAGCTCGGATTGCGCGATGAGCGCCCGGACGTCCTGCTCGGAAGCCTTCACGGTGACGGGCACGTCGGCCTTGGGAGAAAGCTTGTAGCGCGCCCGCGTGGAGCGGACGGCGCCCACGACCGCGCACAGAAGCGACACGGAGCGTTCGGCGTCCTCGTCGATCCACTGCGCGAAGTCGGAGGCTTCGGGCCACTGCGCCACGATCAGCGCCGGCGCATCGCCCGCATGCGGCATCTTCTCCCAGATGGCCTCGGTCACGAACGGCATGGCCGGATGCAGCAGGCGCAGCGCGTTGTCGAGCACGAACACGAGGTTGCGCTGGGCGGCCAGGCGCTCGTCGGGAGCGCCTTTGAGGCTCACGCGCGAAAGCTCGATGTACCAGTCGCAGAATTCGTTCCAGAAGAACTCGTACAGGTCATGCGCCACATCGCCGAAGCGGTATTCCTCGATGCCCGAGGTCACGGAGCGGACGAGCTTGGCCAGACGCGAGAACATCCAGGCATCGGCCGAGGTGCGGATCTCGGGAGCGCCGGGCGTGAAGCCTTCGAGGTTCATCTGGACGAAACGGCTCGCGTTCCAGATCTTGGTCACGAAGCCGCGGGCGGCCTCGGTGCGCGGGCTTTCGAAGGTGCCGTCCTCGAGCTTTTCGGCGTCGAAGCGCACATCCTGGGTGCCCGTGACGAGCGTGAGCAAGTTGAAGCGCATCGCGTCGGCGCCGTAGGTCTCGATGAGCTGCATGGGATCGACGCCGTTGCCCTTCGACTTGGACATGCGGCTGCCGTCCTTGGCAAGGATGGTGGCATAGATGAAGACGTCTTCGAAGGGGATCTCGTCCGTGAAGTACAGCGAGCTCATGATCATGCGGGCGACCCATAGCGCGATGATGTCGCGCGCCGTGACGAGCACCTTGGTCGGATGATGCCCCTGCATCAAGGACGGATCGTCAGGCCAGCCCTGCGTCGCGAACGTCCAGAGCTGGCTCGAGAACCAGGTGTCGAGCACGTCTTCGTCCTGGCGCACCTCGGCGCCGCAATGCGGGCACGCATCGACGTCTTCGAGCGAGGCGTCTTCCCAACCGCATGCGTCGCAGTAGAACACGGGGATGCGATGGCCCCACCACAGCTGGCGCGAGATGCACCAGTCCTTGAGGTTTTCCATCCAGGTCATGTAGGACTGCTTCCAGCGATCGGGATGGAACGCGATCCGGCCGTCGGCGACGACCTGCGTGGCCGGCCCCTTGAGCTTGTCCACGGCGACGAACCACTGCTCGGACAGCCATGGCTCGAGCGCTGAATCGCAGCGGTAGCAGTGCATGACGGAGTGGTTCAGATCCTCGACGCGATCGAGCAGGCCGTGCTCCTCGAACCAAGCGACGACGGCGGCGCGCGCCTCGTCCCGGTTCAAGCCCGTGAACGCTCCGTAGCCTTCCACGACGACGGCGTGCTCGTCGAAGATGTTGATCTGTTCGAGGCCGTGCGCCTGGCCCATCGCGTAGTCGTTCGGATCGTGCGCAGGCGTGACCTTGACGAACCCCGTGCCGAAGCCCGCATCGACATGCCAGTCGGAGAAAATGGGGATCTCGCGGTCCACGATAGGCAGCATGACGGTCTTGCCGACGAGCGCAGCCTTGTCTTCGTCGGAAGGAGACACCGCGATGCCCGTGTCGCCGAGCATGGTCTCGGGGCGCGTCGTGGCGACGACGATGTATTCCCGCCCATCGACGGGCTCTTTGAGCGGATAACGCAGATGCCACAGGTGCGAATCCTCGTCGCGGTATTCCGCCTCGTCGTCGGAGATGGCGGTCGTGCAGCTCGGGCACCAGTTGACGATGCGCTTGCCGCGATAGACCAATCCGTCGTGATACCAGTCCACGAACACCTTGCGCACGGCCTTGGCGTACTCGGGCGACATCGTGAACTTCTCATCGTCGAAATCGACCGAGCAACCCATGCGCTTGATCTGCTCGACGATGATGCCGCCGTATTCACGCCGCCAATCCCAACAGGCCTCGAGGAACTTCTCACGACCTATTTCAAGGCGCGAGACGCCCTCTTCCTTGAGCTTTTTGTCGACCTTGGTCTGGGTGGCGATGCCGGCATGGTCGGTGCCGAGAATCCAGCGCGTGGAATAGCCCTTCATGCGGCAGAAGCGGACGAAGGTGTCCTGGATGGTGTCGTCGAGCGCATGGCCCATATGGAGCATGCCCGTGACGTTCGGAGGCGGAATGACGACGGTGCGGTCCTCGTTGCCTTTGGAACGGCCGTAGCATGCGCCGTCCAGCCATTTCGCAAGCATGCGCTCCTCGACGCCGCGGGCGTCGTATGCCTTTGGAAGCTCTTCCATGTAAGCCGGCTCCTTGATGAATCGTGTCTCTCGCAAAACCATCGGCGGCGGGAACCCCCGCAGATTGCAAGAGGATACCGCAAAAAGCGGCGCCCCGCCCGCAGGCGCGACGCCGCTTGAGAAAAACCCCTGATACGCGCAGGCGACGCAGACGTCCGCCCGAAC
Organism: Slackia sp. CM382; assembly: GCF_000293015.1. NCBI lineage: Bacteria > Bacillati > Actinomycetota > Coriobacteriia > Eggerthellales > Eggerthellaceae > Slackia > Slackia sp. CM382. The sequence goes on along the minus strand of NZ_ALNO01000016.1, from coordinate 81,127 downwards.
GGGATCGGCGCTTTTACGCCTCTTCGGCAGAAAGGCCGTCGTCCGAGGCGACGGATACGACCTCGGGCGTCGTCGTACCCTCGATGTCGGTCGCGTCGACCGTGACCGCGGTCGCCCCCTCGTGTTCGGGAAGATCGAACATGATGTCCTGCAGGACGCGCTCGCAGATCGAGCGCAGCCCACGGGCGCCGGTGGAGCGCTCCTTCGCCTCATGCGCGATCGCACGCAGGGCATCGGGCGTGAACGTCAGCTTCGAATCCTCGAAGTCGAACATGCGCACGTACTGTTTGACCAGCGCGTTCTTCGGTTCGGTCAGAATGCGCACCAGATCGTCTTCGGTCAGCTCGTCAAGAGAGCACACCACGGGGATGCGCCCGACGAATTCGGGGATCATGCCGAACTTGTTGAGATCTTCGGGCAGCACCTGGGCCAGAAGCTCGGCCTCTTCGTGCTTCTTGCTTTCGGGCAGATCGCTCGTGAACCCGATGCCCGTCTTGCCGACGCGCTGGCCGATGATGTCGGCAAGCCCGACGAACGCGCCTCCGAGGATGAAGAGGATGTTCGTCGTGTCGAGATGGATGAGCTCCTGCTGCGGATGCTTGCGCCCGCCCTGGGGCGGCACGGAGGCTTCGGTCCCCTCGACGATTTTGAGAAGCGCCTGCTGGACTCCCTCGCCCGACACATCGCGCGTGATGGAGAGGTTCTCGGCCTTGCGGGCGATCTTGTCGATCTCGTCGATGTAGACGATGCCGATCTCGGCGCGCTCGATATCGAAGTCGGCGGCCGTGATGAGCTTGAGCAGGATGTTCTCGACATCCTCGCCGACATAGCCGGCTTCGGTGAGCGTCGTGGCGTCGGCGATCGCGAAGGGGACGCGCAGCGCGCGGGCCAGCGTCTGGGCGAGAAGCGTCTTGCCCGAACCCGTGGGACCGAGCAGAAGCACATTGCTCTTGGCGAGTTCCACATCGTCGGCATCGACGTCCTGGCCGAGGCTGATGCGCTTGTAGTGGTTGTACACCGCGACGGACAGCGCCCGTTTGGCGGCATCCTGCCCGACCACGTGCTGGGAGAGCAGGTCGTAGAGCTCGCGCGGCTTAGGCAGCGTGCCGAGGACCTCGGCGGCGCTCGGCGCGTCGTCGTCTGCGGCGGGCCGGGCGTCCATCGCGAGCCTCTGCGGCGGCATCGTGCCCGACGCGTCCATGTAGCCGTGGCTTGCAAGGACGTCCGAACAGAGCGAGACGCATTCGTCGCAGATGAAAATCCCGTCGGGACCCTGCACGAGACCGCCTACCTGGTCTGCGGTCTTGCCGCAGAACGTGCAGCGGACGTCTTCGGGGCCGGTCGTGTCTGTACGCCTATCCTTCATCGACATGCCCTTTACGCGTTCGCGCCCGCCGCGGCGCGGGAGGTGATGATGTCGTCGACCAGGCCGTAGGCCTTCGCCTCCTCGGCGGTCAGCCAGTGATCGCGCTCGGAGTCGGCATGGATCTGCTCGACGGTCTTGCCCGTGTGCGTGGCGAGCAGGCCTTCGAGGCGATCGCGCGTCTTGCGCATCTCGTTGGCGAGGATGTCGAAATCGGTCTGCTGGGTGCGCTCGCCCGAGCCGCCCATCGGCTGATGGATCATGATCTGGGAATTCGGAGTGACGAAGCGCTTGCCGGGAGCGCCGGCCGCCGTGAGGACGGAGGCCATGGAAGCCGCCATGCCGAGGCAGACGGTCGAGACGTCGCAACGGATGAACTGCATGGCATCGTAGATGGCCAAGCCCGCCGAAACGCTTCCTCCCGGAGAGTTGATGTACAGCGAGATATCCTTCTCGGGATCGGAGCTCTCCAGGTGGAGCAGCTGGGCGACGACGATGTTCGCGACGCCGTCGTCGATGGCGTCGCCGAGGAAGACGATACGGTCGTTAAGCAGGCGGGAGTAGATGTCGTAGGACCTTTCCCCCCGAGGCGACTGCTCGATGACGTACGGAATGGTGTACGCGCCGATGTGTGCGCTCATGCGAATCGCGGTCCTTTCTATGTCTGTGATATCGATCGTGCATCTGCGTGCAAGGGACGATGATACAGCTCTGGCCCGCTTCCGTTGGAAACGAGCCAGCAACGACAGGCCATCTCCTTGAGCGGACAGGGAGACGGCCATAGGTTCTTATTCGGCGGCAGGCGCTTCGGCCTCGTCCTTCTTGGCCGCGGTCTTCTTGGCGGCAGGCTTCTTGGCAGGAGCCTTTGCGGCGGCCGCAGGCTTCTTGGCGGCAGAGGCTTTCTTGGCAGGGGCCTTCTTGGCGGCAGGCTTCTTCTCCTCGGCCGCATCGGCAGGCGCCTCGTCCTTCTTGGCGGATGACGCCCCGATCTTCTTGGAAGCGGTCTTCCTGGTCGTCGTCGTCTTCTTCTTGGCGGCAGGCTTCTTCTCTTCCTTGGGAGCAGCAGGATCGGCCGCAGGAGCGGAAGGCTCCTCGACCTCGGTCACCTTCGCGCCGTTCACGATTTCCTCGAGCGCCTTGCCGCGCAGGATGCCCTCGCGCACGATGTGCAGGCGTCCGTGCTTCTTGAAGTCGGCGTACATGGCCTCGAAGTCTTCCTGGCCGCTGTTCTTGAATTCGTCGCGCACCTCGTCGTCGGTGACGGAGATGCCGGCGTGGCGGGCATAGGCGTCGAGCGCGAGGTTCTGCACGACCGTGTCCTTGGCCTGCTTCTTGACGTCCTCGCGGAAGGCGTCGACGGTCAGCCCGTTGTTGGCCAGGTACTGATCGAAGGTGACGCCGTTGCGCTGCAGGCTGTCCCAGAAGGTGCGGTACAGATCGTCGGTGGCTTCGGCGATCATGCCCTCGGGAGCTTCGCCCTCAAGGCGGCCGCCGAGCTCGAAGAGCGCATTGGTTTCGAGAATACGGGGAATGACCTGAGATTTCTGCTTATCGATTTCGGTCTTGAGCGCCCCGCGCAGCTCGGGGACGTCGGACATGCCGAAGTGCCCGCTGACCCACTCGTCGGTGACCTCGGGGACGACCTTGGTCTTCACGCAGTCGACGTCGACCTCGAAGGTCGCCTGCTTGGCGTTCTTCTCGATCAGGCGGCTCATCATGCAGGGGTTCTCGGCCACTTCGAGGGTGAGGGAGACATGGTCGCCCTTCTTCTTGCCGATCAGGGCGTCGTCGAGCGCCTTGGGATACAGGCCGCGGCCGAGCTCGTAGAGACGCTTCTCGGCGGCGAGCGTCGTGAGCTCTTCGCCAGCCTCGTTCATGACCTTCATGGTCATGTCCAGGCTGCCGCCCTCTTCGATGGCGGCGTCGTCGGCGGCGTCCTCGTAGTCGTAGTAACCCTGGCGAAGGGCCTCGAGCTGGTCGTCGATCTCCTTCTCGGTGGCTTCCTTGAAGGGAATCTCGATGGAAACCGGATCGTAGCTGGACAGCTCGAAGACAGGCTTGACGGAAAGCGTCATGTCATAGGTGAAATCCTGGCCTTCGACGACGAATTCTGAGACCTCGCCGAACGAAGGCTCGCCGAAGTAGCAGAGGTCGGCCTCGTCGATGGCGATCGGATAGGTTTCGTTCAGGAGGTCGTTGGTCACTTCGTTGCGGACGGCTTCGCGGCCGAGGTTCGCATCGATGACCGGACGCGGCACGTGACCCTTGCGAAAGCCGGGGAACCGGTACTGGTTCCCGAAATCCTTGTACTTCTTGGCGATGCGGCGCTTGATGTCGTCTGCGTCGATGGTGACCGTAAGCTTGGTCTCGCCGGACTCAAGCACCTCAACCTTAGTGTTCACTGATTCCTCCATCTGGGTCTTCCGTTCGTGGACGCCGAAAGGGGCGTCCGGGGCCATGCTCGGCCGCGATCCATGCCGCCGACGCGGGACATGTGGTGCGGGCGAAAGGACTTGAACCTTCACGGGTTGCCCCACCAGAACCTAAATCTGGCGCGTCTGCCGATTCCGCCACGCCCGCATTCATGCGCACGACGACCTGAACATGCGATTGACCATGATAGCAAAACTTGCGCGGAGCCATGGCAGGACACAGAAAACGCTTCGCCGCGGCACGGCTAGATGAACCCGTCTTGATCGAGCTGCATGACGCGGACGTTGTCGCGCAGGCGCTGAGCTGTCTGGCGGCTGATGAGGCCGTCGTCGTACATCGCCTGGATATGGTGGAGCTCCCGTTCGAGCCCTTCGAGGCGGACCTCGTCGATCGCATCGTCGACCCGCGTCGCCGTGGCGATGCCCGGCGCCGCATGGTCGGCGCGGCGCAGGCGTCGGATGGATTTCTGCATCTCGAGCAGAATCTCGGCCGCATCCTCGGACGGCGTGCCCTCGTCGGACAGGCGCGCGCGCAGCTTCCCGACGGCATGCGTGAGCGCGTCCGCATGCAGCTCGCGGGGAGCCTTCTCCTGTTCGAACGCCTGGCGGAACAGACGGCGATCGGCAATGATCCCTGCAATGAGCTGATTGAACGAGATGACGCGCTTTCGCGCGAGAAACACGAAGCGCGGCACTCCCCTCTTTCCGAGGGCCGCCTTCGCCCGCGCATAGCGGGACAGGAGCCTGTGCCCGGCCAGCATGAGCGACGCGTCCTCATGCATGCGCTCCGTCACATAGGCCTCCTGCCATCCGATGACCTCGATGCGCAGCGCGACGTTGTCGACGCGGTCGAAGGCGTCGGAGCGCTGCTTGATATGCGCGATGCGGTCGTTGTACTGGCGGATGACCGATTGCACGGCGCGGCGGTTGCCGGGCGTCTGCATCGCATCGAGATCGGCGATCACCGCGCGCAGCACCTCGACGAGCGCCTCCTGGTCGCTCGAGGGCGGGGCCGCATCCTGTATGGGCGACAGCACGGGAAGCAGGAAGTTCGCGAGCAGAAGCGTGATCAGGATGACGCCCGACGCGAGGAACAGCAGCAGATCGCGCGATGCGAAATCGATGCTTCCCACGACGTAAGGCAGCGTGAACATGATGGAAAGCGAGATCGCGCCTTTGGGGCCGGCGAGCGCCATGACGAGCGAATCGCGCAGGATGCCGGAGCGCAGCCAGAGGCGCGCCTCGCCCCGCATGGGGCTCGCCGGATCGAATCCTTCCGCGCGCGAGGCGCCGGAGCGCATCGGCACGGTCGGCCCCGAAGGATAGGCGCATGCGGAAGCGGATGCACCCGCCGCAACGCGCTCGGCGCGCGCGTCCGCGATGCGCCGGTACAGGTCCATGGCCAGGAACCAGAGCATGCGCACGGCCACGACCACCGCGCTCACGAGCACCACGAGCCCGATGAGCTTCGCATCGGCGATGCCGGCGTCGTGCCACGAATCGCTCATGGCGTTCGGAAGCTGCATGCCCAGAAGCACGAACACGATGCCGTTGAGCGCGAACGTCAGCACCTGCCAGACGCTCGAGGAGACGATGTTCATGCGTGCGACGGAAGGCCCGATGCGCCGATCGAGAAACGAATACGAAAGGCCTGCGGCGACGACCGCGAGAATGCCTGAGACATGCAGGGACTCGGCGGCGAGGAAGACGACGAACGGCGTGGCCAGATCGAAAAGCACATGAAACGTCGTGTCGTCGACGCCCAGGGCGCGCACGGTGCGCATGACGGACGAAATCACGATCTCGAGCGCGATGCCGACCAGGATGCCGCCGAAGAAGCTCAGAGCGAACGACGCGCCGGCCCCGAGAAGCGAGAACGATCCGGTCGTCAGCGCGGCGATGGCGAACTGGAACGACACGACGCCCGACGCGTCGTTGATGAGCGATTCGCCCGAAAGCAGGACTTCCTGCTTGGGAGTCAGGGATGCGCGTTTGGAAAGCGACGAGACGGCCACCGCGTCGGTGGGTCCGAGCGCGGCGCCCAGGGCGAAGGCGGCGGCGAGCGGGATGGACGGCTCGATCGCATGCGCGAAGAAGCCGACGATGAGCGCAACGGCGACCACGAGCCCGATGGCCAGAGACGCCACGGGGCGGCGGTTCGACCAAAGCGCGACCTTGTCGACGCCGCGTGCTTCCTGAAACAGCAGAGGGGCGATGAACAGCACGAGGAAGAGCTCGGAATCCGCCTGGAAATGGTACATGGACACGCCGCCGAGCAAGGCGATGGCGGCGCCGAGGCCGATCTGCACGAGCGGCATGGAGACGCGGCTCACGACCTGGTGGACGACCGCGGATGCGAGCACCGCGAAGCAAAGGACGAGGACGAAGGAGAAGGTCGTCATGCGGCCATCATCGCCGAGCGAACAGGACGGAAAGCGCCGCAGGCTCGATCTGAACGCGATAGCGCGGCGATTCGATGCGCTCCCCGTCGATCTGGGCGGGAGGCGACGGATCGAAGGCGACGTCGAGCGCGCGGACGCGATGGAACGTCATCTTGCGCGAACCGACATGGTTGCCGCCCTTCGCCCGCAAGAAGAGCAGCAACGCCGGGACGAGCCCGAGCGGGGCCGAGGCATAGCAGATATCGAGCATGCCGTCCGAAGGCTCGGCCTCGGGACAGATATCGAAGCCGCCGCCGTAGGTGCGGCCGTTCTGCACCGCGAACATCATCATGCGCCCGCGTTCGGCCATACCGTCGAAGGCCGCCTCGAACGCGTATTCGTCGCGATGGTGGAGCAGCTGCTCGATGCCTTCCGACACGAACAGCGACGTGCCCGTCTGCCCGGTGCGCGCGCGACGGTCGTGCGTGCCCAGCGCGATGGCCGCATCCAAACCGAACGACAGCGTCTGCATGAAGGGGACGCCGTTGCACAGGCCGACGTCCAGCGGCCGCTCCTCGGCGGCAAGCAGCACGGGGAACGCCTGCGCCACGCCGACGGGCATGCCGAGCGTGCGCGCGAAATCGTTGCCGTTGCCGCACGGGATGACGCCGAGGCTCGCGCGATCGGCGGGCGGACGCTCCATAAGGCCCGAAACGACCTCGTGGATGGTGCCGTCGCCTCCGACGGCGACGACGAGGTCGGCCTCGACGGCCCGCGCGCGCGCAGCGGCATCGCCCGGACCCGCGGTCCGTATGAATTCGAGCGACGAGAACGACGCCGCGCTCGCCTGCGCGAGCGATTCAAGGGCGGCGATGTCTGCGGCGCCGGCCCCGTTGTTCGCGGCGGGGTTGCCTATGAAGACCGTTCTTCCGAAAGCCACGCCTCGGCACCTCCCACAGAATCGCGGCTGGCATGGACGCGGCTAGCGCGTCGAATGCGCTGCGGACGCCCAGCTCGCCCTGAAATCGTCCGTGCTCTTGTACGGGCAGCGGCAGACGTCGAGCCCGTCGGTCACTTCGACCCAGAACCCCGTCTTGCCGAAACGGCGCTCGAGAGGCGTCACGTCATACGTCTTGCCGGGTTCGAGCCCGAGGCTGTTGACGAGCATGCGCCGACCGGTGAAGACCATGGTCTTGGTTTCGCCCAAAGGGATCGCCCCCTTCCTGAGACGCCGGTGCGCGGCGAAGGCTTGCCTGGCGCCGCGCAATGCGAACGCGCCGAGACGACCCGGCGCGTTGAGAATACGACTGGTGCCCTCAGAAGGATTCGAATCTCCGTTTCCGACCTGAGAAGCCGGCGTCCTTGGCCGCTAGACGATGAGGGCGATTTAGCATTATATCCAATGCGCGCCCTGAGCCGCCCGCATGCTCCTCTCCCACCAAATTTTCGCAACGAGAAGCACGGGGCGGCGCAAGGACGACGCGAAGCGACCTGCGCGCCAAGCGCGGCCGGGCGGCTTCAGGCATGCTCGAGATCGAAGCGACCCGGAGATGCTATGCGCCGAGCGCGACGCGGGCGGCGCGGATGAAGGCGTCGATGTCCTCGTCCGTATGGGCTGCCGACAGGAAGATGGCCTCGAACTGGCTCGGAGCTATGAGGAAGCCCTGATCGAGCATCGATTGGAAATAGCGCGCGAACGCCGGCTGATCGCAGACGGACGCCGTGTCCCAATCGCGCACCGGCTCAGGCGAGAAGAAGACGGTCGCGAGCGAGCCGAACCGGTTCACCGTCGCCGCGACGCGCGCGTCGGCGATGGCGCCGCGCAGGCCGCGCGCCAGGCGCCGCCCCGCCTCGTCGAGCCGCTCGTAGAGCCCCTCGGTTTGCTGCAGCTTCGTGACCTGGGCAAGGCCCGCTTCCATCGCGACGGGATTGCCTGAAAGCGTACCCGCCTGATAGACCGGGCCCGCCGGAGCGAGCGCGTCCATGATGCGCGCCGCGCCGCCGACGCATCCCACGGGAAAGCCTCCGCCGATGATCTTGCCGAAGGTCACGAGGTCCGCACGGATGCCGAAGCGCTCCTGCGCGCCGCCGAGCGCCACGCGGAAGCCGGTGATGACCTCGTCGAAGATGAGCACTGCCCCGAATTCGTCGCACAGCGCGCGCAACCCTTCGAGAAAACCCCGATCGGGCGCGACGACGCCCATGTTGCCGGACACGGGCTCCACGATGACGGCCGCGACGTCGCCCGGATTCGCCTCGAAGGACGCGCGCACCGATGCGAGGTCGTTGTAGCCGGCCACGAGCGTGTCGCTCGCCGTTTTCGCCGTCACGCCCGGGGTATCGGGGATGCCGAGCGTCGCGACGCCCGAGCCGGCGCTCACGAGCAGCGAGTCGCTATGCCCATGGTAGTTGCCCGCGAACTTGATGAACTTGTCGCGCCCGGTGAATCCGCGTGCGAGACGGATGGCCGTCATGGTCGCCTCGGTGCCCGACGACACCATGCGGACTTCCTCGACGTTCGGCACGACCTCGCAGATCTTATCGGCGAGCTTGAGCTCGGCCTCGCACGGGGCGCCGTAGGACACGCCGCGCTCGAGCTGGGCGCGCACGGCGGACAGCACGTCGGCATCGCCGTGCCCGAAGATCATCGGCCCCCATGAGCAGATGAAATCGCGGTATTCGTTGCCGTCGACGTCCCACACGCGGCTCCCCTGCGCATGGTCGTAGAAGACCGGGTCGCACGCGACCTTGTGGAAGGCGCGGACCGGAGAGTTCACGCCTCCGGGAATGACGGTTTTCGCGTGCGCGAAATCGCGCGACGAGCGCTCTCTGCCGATGGTCATGATCACTCCTCGAAATAGCGCATGGATGCCTTCTTGAACTCGCGCGTCGTCGTGAGCGATTCCATGCCCCTCGCCTCGACGCCCGCCTTGACAAGCATAGCCTTCAGCTCTTCGATATGCGAGGACAGTTCTTCGGCGGTTCGCGCGTGCGTCATGGCGTAGAGGTTTCCCGGCCAGGATCGCGCGCGGGGACGCGCGTAGCAGTGCGACACGAACGGGGCCTTCGCGAAGACCTCGCCCGCCGCATCGGCCTTCTCGTCCGGAATATCCCAGACGGTCATGGAATTGCAGGCGTAGCCCACCTTATGGTGGCGCACCATGGCGCCGAAACGGCGGATGGTCCCGTCGGCCTTGAAATCACGAATGCGGGCGATGACCTCGGCTTCCGAGACCTTGCGTCCGATGCGCGCGGATATGCGGCGCGCACCCTGCGCATACGGGTCGTCGAACAGCTGGCAGGCGCCGATGGCGGCCGCCGCCTCGTCCATGGCGGCGTCGGAGGCGAAGGCGCCGGGCAGAGAGCCTGCGGCAAGCCCGCCGGGATGTCCGACCGGATGCCCTGCGCCCTGAAGCCCGCGCGAGCCATGAGGATGCTCCGCCGGGGCGCCCGAGGAATGCATGCCGGGATGCCCCGAGGGGTGCCCCGCGACGCCCGACGATGCGCCCGCATGACCGTGCCTCACCGCGACCTCGGAGATGGCCGAGCCATGGGCGCACCCCTGGGCGGGCTGCATGCGCTTCGATGCGCCGGAGATGCCGTCGATGCCCGCATCCTCGGACAATCCGAGCCGCGCATACGGAGCGGAGAAATCGAGGCCCGCGGACGTCACGTCGTCCTGCGCCCAGCGCACGAGCTCGACATCGAAGGGATCGCCCGCGTCGAAGGGGCGCACGCACGCAGGGTCCGGAAGCGCCCCGGCCGCGGCGTCGAGCGCTTCGCGCGCCTCGAGGCGCGCATCCGCGGATGCGGCGCCGGTCGCGAAGTCGACGCGGATCTTGTAGGTCCTCGTCGCCTGCATGCACAGGACGTCCGAAACGCCCGTGCGCATGCGGATCTCGTCGAGGATGCGGGCGCGCTCCCCTTCCGAGCGCGTGATGAGCGTGAACCAGAGATTGTAGCGGTTGTCGCGCCCGTAATTATGCGTGACTTGGGAATACGATCCGACGATCGCAGCGGCGGCCTCGAGCGCCGCGGCATCTCCCGGCACTGCCATGGCGCAGAGCGCCGAGGAATAGCCGAGCTTGCGCGAATCGAACGAGGCGCCGATGCGGCGCACCGCCTTCGTGCGGAAGAGCGACCAGGCGGCGTCTTTCACCGCATCGCGCGTGAATCCGAGCGCATCGGCGAGCACGCCGTACGGGTCGGCCGCGAGCGGGAAGCGGGCCTGGACGACATCGAGCACCGCGTCCTGCGCATAGCCGCGCGGCACGTAGGCGCAGTACGGCTCCTCCTGCAGATAGTCGCCTGTAAGCGAGAGGGCGCGCGCACGGCACCCACCGCAGACGCCCTTGTATTCGCAGGCGCCGCACTTGCCCTTCAGGCGGTCGTAATGACGCAGGTCGTCGAAGACCGGGGAATTCGTCCAAATCTCGGAGAACGGCGTCTCCTTGACGTTGCCGAGCTGCATGTCGAAGTAGCCGCAGGGCTGCACGTCTCCCGTATGGCTGATGAAGACGAAGGTGATGCCGCCCAGGCATCCGCGCGTCATGGCCTGCATGCCGTGGGTCTGCGGCGTGATCTTGATGCCCTGCTTGGCGGCCTCCTGGCGCATGATGCGGTAGTACTGGGGCGCATCGGTGGGCTTGAAGCTCATCGGGGAGGTTTCCTGACGCTTGAAAGCCCAGGTCAAAACCTCTTCGTATTCGTCAGGCGTCAGCTCGACGTCCACGAGGTCCTCCCCGCGGCCGGTCGGCACGAGCAGGAACGGATGGAAGGCCGCCGCGCCCAGATCCTCGGACAGGTCGTGCAGATCGTCCACCATATCGTTGTTCATCTTGGTGACGGTGGAATTCACCTGCACGCCGACCCCGTACTTCTCAAGGTTGCGGATGCCCGTCACCGTGTCTTCGAAGGCGCCGCTGGCGCCGCGGAACGCATCCTGGCCCTCGACGGTCGGGAAGTCGAGCGACACCGAGACGCGCGGGATGCCGTGCTCGGCGATCTTCTTCGCGATCTCGTCGGTGATGAGCGTGCCGTTGGTGCCGATGACCGGATGCAGCCCCACCTCGAAGGCGTAGTCGATGATCTCCCAGATGTCAGGACGCATGAGGGGCTCGCCGCCCGTGACGATGAGGATCGGGTCGGTGATCGAGGCGATGTCGTCCATGACGGCCTTGCACTCGTCGAGCGACAGCTCGCCCGGATACGCCTCGCAATGCGCCGCCGCGCGGCAGTGCGCGCAGGCCAGGTTGCAGCTGCGGGTTATCTCCCATGCGACGATCTTGGGCGGTTGGATGCCGGTGCGCGCCTGATAGGCCTGGGCGGCGGCACCTGCGCCGGGGCGGTACGAGGAACGCCCGCGCGCGCCCGTGGCGCCCGACACCTGCAGGCCGCCCTCATGCGCGGACGGATGCGTTCCCGGATGCACGGCTGCGCCGGGCGCCGGAGCATGCGAGCCTGGAGCGACGGCGAAGGATTCGGACGTTTCGACTATTCCAGGCATGAGGCCTCCTCGGCAAGCCAACGAGCGGCCTCCTTGGCGTGATAGGTGATGATCATGTCGGCGCCGGCGCGCTTGATGGAGGTCAGAAGCTCGAGGACGACGCGACGCTCGTCGATCCAGCCGTTCGCGGCCGCGGCCTTGACCATCGAATACTCGCCGGACACGTTGTAGGCGACCGTCGGGAAGCGCAGCTCGGTCTTGACGCGCGAAAGCACATCGAGATACGGCAGCGCGGGCTTGACCATGACCATGTCGGCGCCTTCGGCGATGTCGAGCGCGGATTCACGCACGCCTTCCTCGGCATTGGCGGGATCCATCTGGTAGGAACGGCGGTCGCCGAAGGACGGCGCCGAATCGGCGGCGTCGCGGAAGGGACCATAGAAGCCGCTTGCGTACTTGGTCGAATACGACATGATGCCGACGTTCGCGAAGCCCGCCGCATCGAGCGCGGCGCGGATGAAGCCTACGCGCCCGTCCATCATGTCGGAGGGGGCGACCATGTGCGCGCCTGCCTTCGCATGGCTGACGGCCTCGGCGGCCAGCCACTCGAGCGTCGCATCGTTGTCGACGTCGCCGTTCCCGTCGAGCTTGCCGCAGTGCCCATGGCTCGTGTACTCGCACATGCAGACGTCGGTAATGACGGTCATCGCCGGAGCTTTCGCGCGGATCGCGCGGACGGCCTCCTGCACGATGCCATGGTCGTCGTAGGCCTCGCTTCCGCATTCGTCCTTGTGCGACGGGATGCCGAAGAGCAGGACCGACATCACGCCCAGACCTGCAAGCTCGCGCATCTCGGCTTCAAGCATGTCGATAGACACCTGGTAGACGCCCGGCATCGAGGGAATCTCGTCGCGCAGGCCGCTGCCCGGCTTCACGAAGAGCGGATAGATGAAATCCTTGGCAGACAGCTCGGTTTCGCGGATGTAGCGGCGCATCGTCTCGGTCGCGCGCATGCGGCGCGGGCGATATGCCGGGAACTTCCCGTATTCCATGATGATGGACCCCCTGAAATCAACGGATGGTTCGAAGGATGCGGCCCTACGCGATGGCCGCGGCGGCGACGTCGTCCTCGACGGGCGCCTCGACGATAGGCGCAGGTTCGTCGCCCGTGCGCGCGATCTCCTCGTCGGTCAGATAGCACGCCGGATCGCTCGCCCACAGATCGCCCGTGGCCGCTTCGGCGCGGACGCGGAAGTTGCCGCCGCACACATCGAGCCAGCGGCAGTCATGGCAGCGGCCCTTGACCCAGGGACGCTTGTCCTTGAGACGGTACATGAGCTCGGAAGCCTCGGTCGAGCGCGAGACGTCGGACCAGATCTCGGAGAACGGGCGGTCCTTGACGTTGCCGAAGCTGTAATGGCGCCAGAACTGGTCGGCATAGACGTCGCCGTCCCAGTTGATCGATGCGATGCCGTTGCCCGAGGAGTTGCCCTGGTTCCACTGGAGCAGCTGCATGACCTTCTCGGCGCGCTCGGGATCTTCCTTCAGAAGCTCCATGTAGACGAACGGGGCATCGGCATGGTTGTCGACCGTGAGGATCTCGGGCGTGCCGCCCTCGTCGAACCACTGCTTCGTGCGGTCCATGATCAGGCGGACGGCCTTGCGCGTCTGCTCGTGGGTCAGGTCCTCTTCGATCATCTCGGAACCGCGGCCGGCATAGACCAGGTGGTAGAAGCACGCGCGGTTGATGCCGTTTGCCTGCATGAGGTCGAAGATGTCGTTGATCTCTTCCCAGTTGTGCTTGTTGATCGTGAAGCGCAGGCCGACCTTGATGCCCGCATCCTGGGCGTTCTTGAGGCCTTGGAGCGCCGCGTCGAAGGAGCCCTCCACGCCGCGGAAGCGGTCGTGGGTTTCGGGATCTCCGTCGAAGGAGACGCCGACGTAGGACAGGCCGACCTCGGCGAAGCGGCGTGCGAGCTCGGGCGTGATCAGAGTACCGTTGGTGGAGATGACGACGCGCATGCCGCGGTCCTTCGCATGCTGCATGAGCTCGACCAGATCGGGGCGCACGCACGGCTCGCCGCCCGAGAACAGAAGCACCGGCGCGCCGAAATCCGCCAGATCGTCGATCATGGCCTTGGCCTCCTCGGTGGAAAGCTGGTCGTAGCGTTTCGCGTCGGAAAGCGCGTAGCAATGCTCGCACTTGAGGTTGCAGGTACGCGTGCAGTTCCAGACGACGACGGGCTTCTTGTCCTTGGAGAACTGGAGCAGGCCGCTCGGGAGCTCCTTGGACATGCGTCGATAGCGCAAGACGTCGGCGGGCTCGACGGCGCCGCAGTACAGCTTGGAGATTCCGATCATCGGTGGTCCTTTCGTGGGAAAGCGGTCTCATCCGGGGAAGCGAAGGCCTCGAGCAGCGTGTCGACGAGGCCCGGGATGGTGTAGGAGGATGCGGTCGAGGCGGGCGGGAAGCCCAGGCGCTCGAGGGTGGCCGTGGTGATGGGCCCGATGGAGAACAGGCGCGCGTCCGCAAGCAGCGCGGGTGCATCTTCGCCGAGCAGAGCGACGAGGTTTTCCGCGGTGGACGACGAGGTGAACGTCACCGCATCGACGCCGTCGGCAAGCGCCGCCCTCGCCGCATCGGCGCTCGTGCCGGGAACGACGGTTCGATAGGCGGGCGCGACGGTGACCGCGCACCCGATGCCGGCAAGCATCTCGGGCAGCGCCTCGCGTGCGACCTGGGCGCGCGGGATGAGCACCGCATCGTCCGCATCGAGCCCGCGCTCGCGCATCGCATCGAAGACGGCCTCGGCGCGATACTCGTGCGGAACCGCATCGGCCTCGATGCCGTGCGCGCGCAGGGCATCGGCAGTCGCCGGGCCGATGGCGGCTATGCGGGCATGCGCGAGCGCGCGGGCGTCGTACGGCGGCGCGGTGCGGCGGCGCAGGCGCTCGAAGAACGCCTCGACGCCGTTCGCGCTCGTGAAGACGACCCACGAGAACCCATCGAGGGCGTTCAAGGACGCATCGAGGGCATCGAACGACTCAGGCGGCGCGATGTCGATCGTCGGAACCTCGACGACCTGCGCGCCGAGCGCCTCGAGCCTGCGCGTGAAAACGGAAGCCTGCGTGCGCGAGCGCGTGACGAGGATGCGCCTGCCGAAAAGCGGCGCGTCTTCGAACCAGGAGAGATCTTCGCGCAGGCGCGCGACCTGCCCCACGACCGTCATGACGGGGGCCGTGAAGCCGGCCTCTTCGGCACGACGGGCGGCATCGGACAAAGGCGCGACGAGCGTGCGCTGCTCGCGCGTGGTTCCCCAGCGCACGAGCGCGCAGGGGCAGTCCGCCTCGACACCCTGGGCCGCAAGGTGTCCGGCGATCGAAGAAAGGTTGCGCATGCCCATATAGAAGCAGAGCGTCCCGCCCGCCTTCACCATGCCCGCGAGCGACTCCCAATCGAGTGCCGTCTCGTCCTTGGTCGGATCCTCGTTGCCGGTCACGAACGTGACCGACGACGCGACGCCGCGATGCGTGACGGGAATGCCCGCGTAAGCCGGTGCGGCGATGCCGCTCGTGATGCCGGGAACGACGGAAAACGGGATGCCCGCCTCACGCAGCGCGAGGGCCTCTTCCCCGCCGCGCCCGAACACGAACGGATCGCCGCCCTTGAGACGCACGAGCAGAGGGGCCCGGATTCCCGACTCGGCGCGCGCGGCGTCGGCCGGACGGGATGCGAGACGCGCCTTGAAGGCCGCGTCCAGTTCGCGCGCAAGATCGATCAGGATATCGTTGATCTCGGGCTGGGTGATATGCCCCGAGAAGCCCTTCTTCCCCACGTACACGAGACGCGCGTCCGCGCGTGCGCGCCCGAGCAGGCGCGGATTGGAGAGGTAGTCGTAGACGATAATATCCGCGGATTCGATGAGGCGCGCACCTTCGCAGGTCAAAAGCCCCTCATCACCTGGACCGGCACCGACGAGCGCGACATGGGTGGAAACGCTCATCGGCCCGCCTCCTGCGCGCGGATCTCTTCGAGAATGACATCGGCGCCTTGGGCCGAAAGCTCGGCGAGCACGCGCCTGGCGACGTCGGCCGGAGTCGCATCGGATGCGGGCACGCGAAGCGCAACGCGCGCGACGCGCGATCCGTCGACGGAGGCGACGACGGCATCGGCCGCGATGTCGCCGCCATCGAAACGCATATAGGCGCCCATGGGAACCTGGCAGCCGCCCTCGAGAGCGCAGAGCACGATACGCTCGGCTTCGACGCAGACGCGCGTGGCCGCATCGTCGATGCGAGCGCAGAGTTCGCAGACGCGCTCGTCGCCGAGACGCGCCTCGATCCCCACGGCTCCCTGGCCGACGGCCGGAACGATCTCGCTTACGGGGATATAGGCCGCGATACGGTCGGCCAGGCCCATGCGCGTCACGCCGGCCGCCGCAAGCACGGCGCCTTCGTATTCCTCGCCGCACGCCTTCGCGATGCGCGTGTCCACGTTGCCGCGGATGGGCGTCGGAACGATACCGGGAAAGCCCGCCCGAATCTGAGCGACGCGGCGTAGCGAGCCGGTCCCGAGACGCGATCCGGCGGGAACGTCCGCGAGGCATTCCGCCTGGATGCGGGGACCGCAGACGATCACGTCGCGCGCATCGGCACGCTCGAGCATGGCCGTGATGCCGCAGCCGTTTGCGAGCTCGGTCGGGACGTCTTTCATGGAATGGACGCAGATATCCACCTCCCCGGCGACAAGGGCCGCCTCGAGATCTTTAGTGAACAGGCCCTTGTCGCCGATTTCGGCAAGCGGCGTGGCGAGGTTGCGGTCGCCTGTCGTTTTGATGACGCGGATCTCGCAGGAGACGTCGGGGCGCGACGCCTCGATCGCGCGCTTCACGGCATGGGCCTGCCAGAGCGCGAGCGCGCTTCCCCGCGTCCCGATGACGCACGTATCGTTATGCATGTGCAATCCCCCTCGAGCTGCAGACTTCCCGATGACTCTCGTCGACGCCCACCGGACACGGCAATCCCGACCTGCATGCGGTGCCGCAGGCGTGATGGTGCGTGCCGAGAGGGAACGTTTCGATGCCGAACAGGTAGCGTGCGGCCCCCGTGTAGTAGTACGAATCGGCCGAGAACGATTCCTTGCGAAGGCGAATCGTCGGGCCGTGCAGGATCTTCTTCATGATCGAGCTGCCGAAGGCCTCGAGCACGGCACGCTCGTCGTCCGAGACCTCCTCGCCGCGCACCGAGGTGAGACTGCGCATGGCGCGCGAAAGCTCGGCATCGACCGCGGCTTCGCCCTTCGCGTAGATCGCCTTGATCGTCGGCACGACGTTGCGCTGCTGCATCCAGGCGAAGAACGATTCCTCGGCCTCGGCGATGAGCCGTTCCACGTCGCCGACCGAAGCGACGCGCTCGGCCATGCCTTCGTCGACGATGGAGGCGAGCGCCTCGAGGTTGTACAGGCGCACGCCGTCGATGTCGGCGCAGGCGTCCTCGACGTCGCGCGGGACGGCTTCATCGATGATCACGCACGCCCGTCCCTGCATGCCCGCACGATCGCGCGCAGCCGAAAGCTCATCGGCGCAGATGACGCATTCGCGCGACGAAGTCATGGAGAAGACGACGTCGGCGCAGGCCAACTCTTCGTAAAAAGAGCCGTCCGCGCAGACGCGCCCGCCGCAGGCCTCGACGAGGGCCCGTGCGTGTTCGCGGGAGCGGGAGGACACGACGATGTCGTTCACGCCTGCCTCCGTCAGATACGTCGAGGCAAGACGGGCCATCTCGCCCGCACCGACGAACATGACGCGGCGATCGGGCAGGTCGGGAAACGCCCGGCGCGCCACATTGAAGGCCGTCGTCGAAAGCGATACGGAATCCTGGCCGATGGCGGTTTCCGCACGGGCGCGCTTGCCGAGATGCAGCGCATCCTTGAACAGATGCATGAGCACATCGGTGCAGGTGTCGGCCGCTACGGCATCCTCGAAGGCGCCGCGCGTCTGCCCGAGGATCTGGGCTTCGCCCAAAACCTGAGAATCAAGCGAACAGACGACGCGGAACAAGTGCGTCGCGGCGGCCATGCCGCGCTCGAGGAAGAAGGCGCCCTCGGGCAGGGGCACGCCCGCAC
Source organism: Slackia sp. CM382 (assembly GCF_000293015.1). Lineage (NCBI taxonomy): Bacteria > Bacillati > Actinomycetota > Coriobacteriia > Eggerthellales > Eggerthellaceae > Slackia > Slackia sp. CM382. The sequence goes on along the minus strand of NZ_ALNO01000016.1, from coordinate 63,381 downwards.
GCCGTTCGTAAAACGCCGTCAGCGCGTCGATGCCCATGCGGTCGGTCTTGGCGTCGACGTATGCCTCGATGCGGTTGCAGGTCGAAAGGATCAGGCATTCCTTGATGCCGCTGCCGTCCGCCAGCTCGGCAAGGGCGGCGGGGATGTCCTCATGCGCGAGAGCGATGCGCTCGCGCACGGCGATCGGAGCGGTCTTATAGCTCGCCCCCATGCAGACCAAGCTCATCGCATGCCTCCCTCGAGCAGGGGCATGACGACGGCGGCGTAGACATCCTCGGCTTCGGGACGCTCTCCTGCGGCAATGCGTTCGAGCAGGTCGCTCGCGGCGACGGCCTCGTAAAGCGGGCGCCTCGCAGACGCGGGGCCTTCGACCCGCTGCTTCACGAGCATGCGGACATCGCCGAGAAGGTCGATGTAGTCGGCCCAATAGGCGGGATAGGCCTCTTCGAGGCCGAGGCGGATATCGCGCGCGATCGTCGGCGCGGCGCCTGCGGACGAAACCGCGATCTGCAGCCGGCCGCGGCGCATGATGGACGGCACGATGCAGGTGCAGAGCTCGGGAACGTCCACGATGTTCACGAGCTGGTGCGCCTCGCACGCATCGTCGAAGACGAGGCGGTTGACCGCTTCGTCGGATGTCGACCCGATGACGAGCAGCGCCCCCGCAAGGTCGCCCGTGCGGTATCCGCGCTCATGCCAGCGGATGCGCTCGTCCGCAGCCCAGCGCTTCACCTCGTCGGTGGCATCGGGGGCCACGACGGTGACGGACGCGCCTCGTTCGAGAAGCGTTGCGATCTTGCGTTCGGCAACGGCGCCCGCGCCGACGACGACGACCGGCTGGCCGTCAAGGTATAGGTAGAGAGGATAGGGCGCAATGCGGCGATCGTGCGGCGCGCCCTGCGCCGAGGACGCATGCCCCGCGGCAACTTCAGCAGTCGTCGAATTCAACGTCTTTTCAGCGAGACGGCGCACGCGCGCGCCTCGCTTCCCCCTTCCGATCGAACGGCCCCTTGCCCGCCGCGCGCTTCGCGCACGCAGGCATCGACGAAACGATACTAGGCAAGACGTGCGTTCTCTTCACCTGACGGGATGCACGGTTTTCGTCCATGTGCGGCATAAAAACGCCCAACAGACTTATCAGGTGTCATGTGAGCTGGGTGTTTTCGAATTAAAAGTTACCCGAGGCTGCATGCGCTCCACACGATGCGCATGGCTGCGGGGCGCGTTACGCGTTGCGGGATGCGGCGATGAGATCGGCGTTGGCAAGTTCGATGAGCTCGTGGCGCGAATGGATGTCGAGCTTGCGATAGACGTTCTGCTGATGGAAGCGCACCGTGCTCGCGGAGATGACGAGCTTATCGGCGATATAGGTGGAGGTGAACCCCTGCGCGGTGAGCATGGCGATCTCGCGTTCGCGCGGCGTGAGCCCGAATTGGGCGGACAAATCGTCGAAGTGCGATTCGAGCGTCTCGGCGAAGGCCGCGACGGGATCGGCCGGTTCGCCCGCAGAGGCTTCCTCGGCATCCGTGTCCGCGCTGCCGGAGAAGGCGGCCGCAATGCCGCCCTTCGTAGAAAGAATCCGCGCAAGGCCAGCCGCGATGCCGAAGGAGACCACGACGAGAAGCGTCATGACGCCCGCTACGCCGTTGACGTTGAAGACGCTTTCGGGAAGAGAACGTCCCACGCTTTCGCCGAGACGGTACATGAAGAAGCCGTTGGTCAGCACCAGCACGATGCCGGCCGCAAAAGAGCGCGGAAGCCGCAGGTCGGACAGCATGCCGGCGAAGACGGGCCAGCGCAGGAAGAAGTAGCCGAACATCGTGGCCATCATGAGCGCGACGGCGAGCCGAATGGCGTCGGTCGTCATAAAGCACGAGAAGAGCAAGGCGATGAAGAGCATCACGAGCGTGGGAATCCAGACGGACTGCGTCCAATCCTTCGCGAGCGTCATGAGCATGTAGGTGATCATGATATCGGCGAGCGTCGTGGTCGCGAACAGCGCATAGGTAAGCGAGCCGTTCGTGGCGGGAAACACGATGCTCACGGTGCCGAAGAGCGCCGATGCGAGCATCGTGCACAGGATCGTGACGCACACGGAAAACCACGGGACACGTGCGATCTGGGAGCGGTCGAATCCGCCGTCGGGCGCGCAGGAAGCACAGGAGGCGTCTTCGTGCAGAAACGCGAATGCCGAGACGAACGTGAGAACGGCATAGAGCGCGGCCTGCATCGTGCGATCGAGATGCGGGGCGGCGACGAAGGAAGCCCAGGCCACGAGAAAGCCGATGAGGGTCGCGAAGACGATCTCCTCGCGATGCCGCGAAGAAAGGAGCATGAACCAGGCATAGAGCAGCACGCCTTCGCCCGCCCCTTCGAGCGCGCCGGCCACGATGGAAAGCGGGACCGAAGGCACAAGGGACACGCCGATGCCGCCGGCAGCGGCGGCGACGGCAGCGCCGATGACAAGAGGCATGCGAACCGCATGGCGGCCCGCAAGGCCCAGCACGGCGATCAGAGCGATGGCGCCGAGGCGCAGGCACATGGCGGCAGGGGTCGACACGTCGCCGAAAGACGAGACCGGACCGAAGTAGCCTCCCGCGCCGAACATGGCGGCGCCCGTCGCGCCGAACAGGCAGCCGAACCCGAGCCCCAGCATGAGCAGACGCCTGACGTCGAAGGCGGCCTCCTGCGTTTCCAGCGTGTCTCCCATGTGCTCCATGATTCTCTTCGAACGACGCTTTGACATGAATGCTTGAACCACCGAACTATACATGAAGCGGGCGCGCGCCGAAGCCCGCACCCGCCTATTGCATCGTAAAACTATGTCCGCGATCTATGCGATTTTGACGACCCAGCCCTCGGGACCTGCAAGCTCGCCGCTCTGGATAGCGGTCAGGGTAGCGCGCAGCTTCTTCATGACGGGACCGGACGTTTCCGCGCCGTCGGGGAAGACCGCATCGACGCCGTCGGCCTTGATGCGGCCCACGGGCGAGATGACGGCAGCGGTTCCGCACAGCCCGCATTCGACGAAATCGCCATTGAGCACTTCGGCGAACGCGACCGGTCGCTCCTCGACCGTCATGCCGAGCATGTCGGCGGCCACGGTCACGAGCGAGCGGCGCGTGATCGAAGGCAAGATGGAATTCGTCGCCGACTGCGGCACGACGAGCGTGCCGTCCTTGCTCACGAACAGCACGTTGGCGCCGCCGGTCTCTTCGACGTAGGTGCGCGTCGCTGAATCGAGGTAGAGGTTCTCGGAATAGCCGTTTCTATGCGCCTCTTCATACGGATAGAGGCTCATCGCGTAATTCAGGCCCGCCTTGATACCGCCGGTGCCATGCGGCGCCGCGCGGTCGTATCGGGCGACCGTGATCGTGATGGCCTCGTCGCCCCCCTTGAAATAGGGGCCGACCGGCGTGACGAGGATGCGGAACTGATATTCGTCCGCCGGCTTCACGCCGATGACCTCGCCCGTGGCGAACATGAACGGACGGACGTAGAGCGTGGCGCCCGAACCGTACGGCGGAACCCAAGCGGCATTGGCCGAAACGACCTGCTTGACGGCGTCGATGAAACGACCTTCGGGGAACGGAGGCATAACCAGGCGTTCAGCGGAAGAGCGCATGCGGGCGGCATTCAGGTCGGGACGGAAGCAGACGATGTCGCCGTTCTTGGTGGTGTAGGCTTTGAGGCCTTCGAAGACCTCCTGGCAGTAATGCAGGATGCCGGAGCATTCGCTGAGCGTCACCGTATGGTCGCGCGTGAGCCTTCCCTCGCCCCAAGCTCCGTCCTTGTAATCGCAAACGTAGCTGAAGTCGGTCTTCATATAGCCGAACCCCAGGTTGCCCCAATCCAGATCCTTCTTGTCCATAGATACCATCGCTTTTCCTCGCTTCGGGCGCGGCACATCAGGCGCGCATCTCGCATTGCGCGAGATTGTACTCCCCCTTTTATTGTGAACAGGTTAATTCCGCAGCGAATCCGCCATCGCGCCTCAAAGGCACACGGCGGGATGCTGCTTGAGATCAAGGTGATGGGGCGACGCGAAGGCATCGATGCGCATATGGTTTCAACCGAACGTCGGGAATGCTTACGTGACAATAGCGGATCAACCAACTCGTTCGTGAAGCCAGACACGAAACCCGCAACATCGGAACCTCCCCGACGACATCCTACTCACAGGAATGCTTCTCTCACGCTTTGAAAGTTACCATGCATGAAGTCAACCACTCTACGTTCATTACCTGCAAGCGGAATCTTCTCCGCAGCATAGGGCGAACACAGCAAGACCGACGAAGCGCAGAGAGCAAGTAGCTCGATGTCGTGAGTGATGACGATGACCGGGCAATCCACGGATTTCTCGCATATCATCGATGCAAGATCATTCATTCTTTGATAATCGAGACCAGCCGACGGCTCATCCAAGATCAGCAGCTCACGTTCATGCATGCAAGCAACCGCGACAGAAAGCCGCTGCATCTCGCCGACGGAAAGTTCATGCGGGTTGCTTTGCCTTCGATCCCAAAGGTCCATCTGCTTGAGATACCGAGCTGCTTTATCCATCGATTCTTCGTCCAATCCATCTGCTAGCAGCTCCTTCTCCACGGTTTCGAAGAACAGCTGAGCATCAGGATTCTGCATCGTGTAATAAACCTTCCTGAGCCTTCCTTTCTTGCCCTTCGCGTAGTTCACGCTCCCCTTGCGGATGGAAGCCAAACCGCAAAGCTGCTCTGCAAGAGTCGTTTTCCCTATGCCGTTGGCTCCGACGACTCCCATGACCTCCCCTTTTAAAAGACGAAAATCGACTGAAGGCATAAGAACCCTTTGACCCACAGCCACTTCGATTTTCAAAGCGGAGATCTGCTCCCTGCCGCAGGGAGCAGGACGGCAGGATTCCAACTCGTTTTCATCAAGGCATCTCAGATGGAGCGACCGAACGTTGAGGTTTTCACATTCATCCGAGGTGTACATGCGATCTATGCGACCGTCGTCCATAAGCACAAGTCTATCGAAGACGCCCTTCAGATAGAAAAGACGGTGTTCGGATATCAAGACGGTCTTTCCCATATTCTTCAAATCCATAATCGCATCTCTGAGAAGAAGCGTCGAGGCGTAGTCGAGGTTAGCAGAAGGTTCATCCAGCAAGATGATATCGCAGTCGTACAACAGCGCAGAGGCTATAGCCACCCGTTGCTTCTGCCCCCCGGAAAGTTCATGCAAGCTTTTTTTCAATAGCCCCGCAACGTTTGCCTGCGCAGCTGCCTTCGGGACATTCTCGATAAGATCTTCATAAGACATTCCGAGGTTCTCGCCGACCAAGGCTATCTCGTCCTCGACGATCGACGAGAAGAACTGGCTGCGGGGATCCTGGAAGACATTTCCGATATGCCTCGCAAGCTCACCAGGAGCAAAGGAATCAATAGGAAAGCCCAGCACGCTTATGTCGCCCGTGCGTCTTCCCTCGAAGAAATCGGGGGCGAGCCTGTTGATGGTCCGTAGAACCGTCGTCTTGCCGCAACCTGACCGTCCCGCAAGCAGGACGCATTCGCCCTTCGCCACTTCTAGGCTGACATCCTTGATAGACCATTCGCTCGATAGTTCATATTTAAAGCTCACGTTCTCCAATGCGACAGCTGCACCTTGATCATTCCTCCCGTTCACTTCACCCTCCATAACAGTCGCTTACGATCCGAATGCAAATCGAGACAGAAAAAGCAGCAAGTAAACCGTAAGAACGATAACATCCAACGCACCGGGCCTGAAAAGATACAGCGATGTTTTGGCAGCCTCGAATTCTATGCCCTTGCTTATGATGGCAGCAGTAAGGTCATCCGACGCCCTCAGAGACCGATGAATCAATGGGACTATCAGTAGTTCGAAGGAGCGAACCGGATGAAGCGGAGAGAGTCGAAATCCACGCACTTTCGCCGCCTTCGATATCTGGATGAGCTGCATGCGCACATCAGGCAGATAGCGCAAAGCTACCGCGATTCCGATAAGACCCGTCTCTGGAATGCGAAGGGTCCTAAGAGCCTGCATGATTGCACCCGAAGGAATAGAGACAAGCACCGCACCAATGATGAAGGTCGGTATGAGCGATGCGATCGCCCAAATCAATATGCCGAATGCAAGCACGGCTCCAAAAAGCCCGGAAGCGTTGATGGCCGCAACGATCCCCTGGAGCGAAACGGCCATCACCAACCACGTAAGCGGCAGGCTTTTCTTGAACAGATAGTAGACGAGCGAAGAGACGATCAGGAGAACCCAGACGGCAAGCCTGCCGGCAACGAAAGGAACTATGCTTCCGACAATCAAAAGAACCATGAGCGTTCTCGGGTCAAGCGGATACCCGATCCGTTCAAACGCCGCGATACGGCCTGACTCTCCCTCGGATTCGGTCGACGGGCAGACGCGCCTGGCTCCTTCTATAGGCGCCATTTTGCCACATCCTGCCTCAACTTGATGAACCGTGCATAAATGCCCGACTGGCAGATCAATTGATCGTGGGTGCCTCGCTGGACGATACGGCCGTCATCGATGACGAATATCTGATCGGCATGACGCACGGTATTCAATCTATGGGCTATCATGATGCACGTTTTGCTTCGGGTAAGCTCTCCGATCGCCTGCATGATGGCAAACTCGTTCTCCGGATCAACGCTAGCCGTCGCCTCATCGAGAATGACGATGGGAGCATCCTTCAAAAGCGCTCGCGCAATCGATATGCGCTGGCGCTCGCCACCGGAAAGCGATGAGCCTCCCTTGCCTACTATCGTGTCGTAGCCTTGAGGAAGCTTGATGATGAAATCATGGCAGCATGCCCGCTTGGCCGCTTCGATCACATCCTCGCGCGTCGCATCGACGCGACCGAAACGAATGTTGGCCTCCACCGTGTCGTTGAAGAGATAGACGTCTTGGAACACCATGGATACCTGTGAAAGCAGCGTATCGTACGTGTAATCGCGGATATCGATGCCGCCAAGCGTGATGCGACCCTCATCCACATCCCAAAAACGGGGGATGAGACGGGCAAGCGTCGACTTGCCTGATCCGGAGCGGCCGACAAGAGCTACGGTTGTCCCGTTCTCGATGGAAGCCGTGATGCCCTTGATAAGTCCATCTGCCTCCTCGGCCGTCTGCCCGTAATCGAATTCCACGTTCTCGAACGCAATCCCATGACTGGCAGGCGCCTCCTTCACATCACCGCTCTTCAGCAGGGGCATGGTCTGCAGTTTACCCAATTTGCTGACGGCTGAATCAATGATGTTCATGAGCGATACCGAATTGCCTGCGAAGTCGAGGGAGGTGAATAATACGAACGATAGAATCAGGAGGAAGAGGCAGGTCGAAAGCTCCATCGTTCCCGCAAGGAAAAGCGCGGTCGAGAATGCCGCAACAACGACAGAGGCGGAAGATAGCACGATTTGCTGAACCGCCACCCAGGGAATGGATTTGAGATTGAACTCGGTGGTGCGCTGACGAGCATCGTCAACCGCTTTTCTTACAACATTGTTCTGAGTTCCCGCGAGTCCGAACGCCTTCACTACCTGCATGCCCTCTACATACTCCAATACCGCGCCGACAAGATCTTCTTGAGCTGCCTGCTTTTTAGGAGCCAAGGCAGTTAACGCATGCTGCTGCAGCCGAGCAACGCTGAAGTAGATCGCCACCGTCGCAAGCGCTATCAAGCCGATGCGCCAATCGAACATGAGGACGAATACCGCCATGACCGTCGTACCGATGACGCCCGATACGAACTGCACGAGCACAAGCGGGCCAAGCGTCTCCAACTCATCGAGCGTCGTGGTGAGAACGGTAGCCAACTCAGCTAGGTTAACGTCAGCGAAAAAACCCATGGGCACATACCGCAATCGATTGGCCACGAGCAAACGCTTGTCCCGCGACAGCGAATAGCCGATCCCATTCATAGACGCCATCGACACCGCATCGGCGAAGCACCTGCCCATAACGCCGATGAAGACGAGGGCCACGGCCTCAAAGATCACCTCGAAGGAGAAAGCGCCCGCAAGCAACGCATTGATCGCCACGTATATCGCAAAATAATCCAGCAGACCGAACAGAGCCTTAATGAAGTTGGCGGCTATGGCCTTGACGAGCAAGCCGTGCTGCGGCTCGGCAAACTGCCATATATTTCTAATCGTGTCCAGCATCGCATTCTCCCTACAGCTCTCGCGCACCGACGTGCAAATCCCACATATCGCGATATAGAGGACAAGTCGCGATCAGCTCCTCATGGGTGCCCGTCGCGACGATTCGGCCGGCATCGACGACGGCAATGCAATCGGCATCTCGCACGGTGGATAGACGATGCGCGATAACCACCAGCGTCTTATCTCGCACAAGCGCACTGAGAGCCGTCTCTATCTGAGCTTCCGAATCGGGATCGGTAAAGGCCGTGGCCTCGTCCATGACGACGATCGGCGCATCTTTGAGCATGGCGCGTGCGATGGTGACGCGTTGACGCTCACCGCCCGAAAGATATCGTCCCCCCAAACCCGTCGAAGTCTGATAGCCCTGCGGCAATGACGCAATGAAATCGTGGCATCCGGCTGCACGCGCAGCCTCTACAATCTCTTCCGATGTAGCAGAGGGCCTGCCGATACGAAGGTTCTCCTCGATGGTCGCATCGAAGAGGAAAGCATCCTGCGACACATAGGATATGAGCTTCCCTGCCTCCTCAAGCGAGATATCGCGCACATCAGCGCCCCCGATGCGTACCGCTCCTTTAGTCGGATCCCAAAACCCTGCGATAAGCTTGCCTATAGTGGATTTTCCGCCACCCGAAGGTCCGACGAGCGCAAGCTTGCAGCCCTCATCCAATGTCAAGTTAATGCTGTGCAGCACTTCGGCATCTTCTGCATCATAAGAGAAGCAGACATCCTCAAGTGATACGGATGCATCGCGTGCCGCGGAAGAGCTATCCGGCCGCACAAGATCGTTCTCGTTCACAACGGCGAACACGCGCCGCGCCGTAGATCGAACCGCCGATATCTGGTCTGGATACTTGAATGCGGCCACAATGGGTCCTACCCATGAGAGCGTGAGCACTATAAGCTGCAGGAACACCGTCGTTTCAAGCGTTCCTTGCGCCATGAAGAAAAGACCCGCAGGCAACACGAACAAAAGGGACGCGCCCATTATCACCTGCGCTGACGCGGCGGCAGGTGCGATCTCGTTCATCCATGCTATCGAGAATCCCGCATTCTTTTCCGCAGCATCTTTGAACCTACGATACGACTGGGCATCTTGATTGAAAATCTTAATGACTTCAAGCCCATTCACGAATTCGACGAGCGCGGCGTTCACCTTACTTGAAAGAGCCACTTGCTTTTGAAAATTCACGTCGTAATTCTTGAAAGCGAGCATCATGAGAGCAAGACCCAAAGGAACCACGGCGAGCCCGATGAGCCCTATACGCCAGTCGAGAACGATCATATAGGCGATGACGAACGTCGGCACGATGATGTTCGCGGTCATCTCGGGAATGACGTGCGCGAGGGTCGGCTCGAGCGACTCGATACCATCCACGACAATGCTTTTGATCTCCCCTGTTGGACGGCCTTGCACATATCCGAGCGGCATGGTGTACATTTTTTCTAATAGTTTTTCGCGAATATCGGCAAGCGTCTTGAAGCAGAAATGATGCGAAACGGCCATTGAAATCGCAGCTGCCGCATGTCCGATGGCATAAGAGAGAGCCATTGCGGCAAACCAGCCTCCGTATACGGCGACATGCCGTTCGCCCTCGATGAGAGCACCTATGATCTGCGCGAGAAGCAGATAAGGAATCACCTTTCCTGCCACACCCACCACGGCAAGCGATATGGAGGCGATATAACCTGCTTTGTATTTCATCGCAGCATCGACCAAGCGAGCGAATGCGGCTTCTTCTTCGGCAATGATCGCCTGTTGGGAATTCTTCATACTCTTTTCTTCGAGCAGGTCCTCCATGCATTCCTCCCGCACCCTTCAAATTCTTTATCAATACGCCCTCGACGACTCCATCGCCCAATCTGCAGCCCTATAAAGGGAAAAGGCTAGGCGCATTACATGAATGCTGATTATTTGAGAATAGGCTCACGTTTCACAGACTCGCCGCCATGGAAAAACTTCTCATAGACCGAATGCCCGATAGCCATTCCAAAGAAAGCGCAGATAAGGCATATTCCTATAATCGAAATGATCGCCAGCGGCGAATAAAGCATATGTTGAAGGGTATGCGCTCCATCGACGGTATAAGCATTCGGAAACATCAGCAACAGCCTGTCAACGCCAATTATGTAAAAGATGAATACCGGATGAAGGGCGTATACGACATTACTCAGAACGTAGGCACCGGTGATGCGCCATCTGTTTTTATATGCGCCCACGGGAATCAAGCACAGCTCTCCAAGAAACCCTGCAATCGCAAGTATGATCGCCATGGTCCAAAATCCCATGATCAGATAGAGAGAACCCATGATGGTGAAGTAAGCGAACGACGTACCCCTTCGAGGGACCTTCTGCGTGAGAACATAGTAGACAGCGCCTCCAAGAAACGCGCCGAATGCAACTTCACCAGCAAAGGAATAATTTCCCAAAAGCGGCGTAGCGAGCGATCCGACCAAGCTTAGTCCAAAACCGACAATGGACAGCAGAGCGATTCTGACCACATCTTTGGTTTTCATTCCGAGACCTCTTCTCTCTTTAAGGCAAGGTGTTGATATTGGATTGCGAAACGCAATGTAATAATGAGTTAGATACGACTAACTATATTTTCATATCGCCTTGAGAGACAATGCCCGATTAGCACAAGTCGCCCGTATGACATTTTTTTTGAGAGGATAAGAAGGCATGCTCTTACGAACGGACGCGCAGAACGCATCTGTCCTGGCGCGCATCGCATGAAGACCATGCCATTTCGTAAGATTCTCGTTATCTGCCGTTCAACTGATGCATCTTGCGGTATTCCAGAGGCAAAAAGCCCGTAAAACGCTTAAAGTTATATGCAAACTTGCCATGATTCGCGTAACCTACCGATTCGGATACCCTTGAAACAGGCATGTCGGTTCTTTCCAGAAGCTCTTTCGCTCTTTTCATCCTCATGTCATAAGCAAGATTTGAAGGCGTCTTCCCATACACATAGCGAAAGTAATTCTTCAACGAGGTCGCACTGATTCCGTAGATGGCCGCTAGCTCTTCCGCCGATATACGTTGGGATAAATCCCTTGCAATAATGTCGCGACACTCCTCAACGATCTGACGCTGAGCAGAAGTGATACGTCGATACCGAGGTCGTGGCTCATCTCTGAACGAAGGTGATGCGCAATATAGAAGCAGATTCTTCACTGCATCGCGCGCAACGTGTCGATCAATCCTGCCTATCGTTTTTCGAGGTGCAAGAAGTTTAAAATGCTCTTGAAGACCGCTATCGCCAGAAAATGCATAAACGAACGTTTCCGACCGATCGTGGGAAGAGACGTTTGGGAAAGAGCGCATTGCTTCATCAAACAGCGTTTTTAGGTCCGCGCTCATCGACGAGGGATTGAATAGCAATTCGCTGCCGATATAATGACCCGAAGGAAATATGTACGATTGTATTGGAAGCTTGCTTATGCTCGCTGAATTAGGCCCCAGCATAACGGATCCTGCAGCGCTGTAATTTATTTCACAACATCCTTCACTGCAAAAATTAATGAAAAGAGAATCGGTTCGAAACCAAGATGGCAACGTGATGCCGCAGGCATCGACCACGTTATACGCCACAGCAATACCGGGTAGCGGCTCGCAGAGATGCATCAATCCGCTCCCGCATCTATCATGGGAGTAATGCACGATGCACCCGTCTTCAAATATTTCCTTTCGTATGTCCCATTCTTTAGGGAAGACTGGCGGGATTTCCATCGACACTTTCATAAATCCTTATCTTGCATCACGATAGAGCCTCATGACACCACGCGAATATCCTCAAGAACGATAATTCATTCTTCTGAGAGAAGACGATCCGCCTCTTGCGAAAACAAACGTCGAGCATATTGTCGCTTTCGTACGAAACCGAGAGGGAGGGCTCACATTCTTTTGCGCGTAACACCACTCCACAGATAGAGAGTATCTGCGATTCCTACAGCATAATCCTCCGACATCTTAAGTTTTTCCATCAAGCGCACGTGCTAATTCCCATACATTCGTCAATGCTCAAACCAAAACCACGCATTCACCGTCAAATACCTTGACTTGAAAACGACAACAAATGCTCGAGAGACAAGCTGAAAAAGTCTCTCGAGCATTTGCAGAAATGCCTATGAAATTCACAGCTTAGTCGACGGCGACCATGACGTCGGTGGACTTGATGACGGCGACGGCCTTCTTGCCTTCGGCCAGACCGAGTTCTTGGATGGAGGCATTGGTGATGGAACCGGAAATGCGCACGCCGTCTTCATCCTCGATGGTCACATGCCCGTTGACGGCGCCTTCCTTGACGGAGACGACGGTACCCTCGATCTGGTTGCGCGCGGACAGACCGGCGATGCGCTCGGTGGCGAACATGACGTTAGTGGCCTTGATCACGGCGTAGCATTCCTTGCCTTCGGCCAGGCCAAGCTCCTCGACGGCCGCCATGGTGATGTCGGCGGTGATGGGGTTATGGTTGCCGCGGCAGATGACGACGACCGCGTTGACGGCGCCTTCCTTGACGGTCTTGACGGTGCCCTTGATCTGGTTGCGTGCGGAAATCTTCATGCTCGTTCCTTTCCCGGCCGTCGCGTCGCGCCGGCCTTCTCTCATGCAGATGCGGCCCTTCGCCGCCCTGCCTTTCTGACGAAATCCACTATGTCATCCATTCGGAGCTCCATGCAGCGCGACGACCATTCATCACAATCTCGATCCCGATTCGTCCCTCTTGCTCATTTTCCGTCCTCGTTTATTATTCTTATATCACTATATTCTGATTGGATATATATGACACCGAGCGACATAGCACTGAACGCAAGCGACGTGGCAAGGATTCTGCGAATCGGACGGAACGCGGTCTATGCGTTGGCGAAATCCGGCGAGCTGAAGTCCTATCGAATGGGACGCAAGCTCCTCTTCACCCTCGACGACGTGACCGAATACCTCGCACGCGTCAGAGGAGAGAGCCTCGCCGATGCGGATGCGGGCACAAGACCATCGACGCACGACATCGCCGATGCCATCGCTCCTTTCAAGCCGAATGCCGATCCGTTCGTCATCGCAGGCGAGGGATCGGTCTGCGATGAGGTGACCGGCCTGTTGCGCGCGCATGGCTTGAACGTCGCGCATCTGGCCATGTGCGACTATGCAGCCCTGGCAAGCCTCTATGCGGGAGATGCGGATGCGGCCGTCACGTGCCTGCACGATCGAAAGACCGATAGCTGCACCATCCCCTATGTCCAGCGTCTGATCCCTGGAACCTCATTGGTCGTCATGCGCATCGCTTCTTATCCCGTCGGGCTTATCGTGCGAGAAGGCAACCCGAAAGGCATCACGAGCTGGAGCTCCCTCTTCCGCCGCGGCGGCACTCTTGCGAACAGGCCGCGCGGCACGGCGGAGCGCGTGATCCTCGATGAGAAGATCGCCGCGTTCGAGCTCGTCGCCCAAGACGTCGAAGGCTACGAAAGCGAAGCGGCCACCGCCCACGATGCGGCGATGCTGGTGGCGCATGGGCTTGTCGACGTCTGCATCGGCTCCGCGCAGACGTCGAGTCTCGTCCGAGGCGTTCTATTCGTTCCTCTTCAAGCGGTCACCGCCGATCTCGTCATCGTCAAGAACGACCGCACGCGCGCGTTTTTGCAGGATGCGAAACGCATCGTCGCATCCAAGACGTTCCGCGCGCTTTTCTCGAAGGCTCTCCCCTTCGACGTCTCCACCATGGGAGCCATAACCTACGAGCTCTAGACGGATTCATGCGGCCGGCACACGGAAAGCGGCTCTCGGCATAAAGAATGTCGAAAGTTTTTTCCAAGAGTCGCTTGACCGCATCGGACTGCTGGGGTATAAAGTTTCCCGTGGTTAACATCCACTGGGAAGCGGACGGGTTCTCAAGGCAATCGGTTGCCCCCTTTTTCCGAGATCCTAGAACCCGTCGATTTTATGCGGACACCCATGGATGCAACGTCGCCTACCCGTAAGCGGACGGCACGTCAAGCACCTCTCCCCCTTGGTGCAGCGTGCCGATCCGCCTTTTTTGTATGCAGGGATGACGAGCCCGTCTATAACCCGCCGTTGCGCATCGCTAAGCGATCGTCCAACCGACCGCAGCCTTCCTCAACTCTATGAAGCTGCGGTACAAGCCCTCTCCTTCCATCAACTGCCCATGGCGTCCCTTCTGTACGATACGACCGCCGTCAAGCACGATTATCTGGTCGGCCGTCTTCACAGTGTTCAGGCGATGGGCGATGGATATGACGGTCTTGCCTGCGGTCAGCCGCGACAAGGCAGCAATGAGATCATGCTCGTTATCGGGATCGACCGAGCTCGTCGCCTCATCGAGGATGACAATGGGCGCGTCTTTGAGAATCGCCCGGGCGATGGAGATGCGCTGGCGTTCGCCGCCCGAAAGGCTCGTCCCGCCCTCTTCGAGCACCGTGGCATATCCCTGAGGCAGCGCTTCGATGAAGTCATGGCAGCACGCCGCCTCGGCCGCCGCCGCGACCTGTTCGCGCGTAGCCTCAGGCACGCCGAAACGTATATTGTTCTCAACCGTGTCATTGAACAGATAGACGTCTTGGAAAACCATGGATATCCGTGCAAGCAGACTCTCGGCCGTGCCGCTGCGCACGTCGGCTCCGCCCACCTTCACCGATCCGGAATCCACGTCCCAGAATCGGGCGATGAGATTCACCAGCGTCGTCTTGCCCGAACCGCTCGGTCCCACAATCGCGCACGTAGTACCCTCGGGGATGAACAGGCTCACATCATGGATAACCTCGCGGCCATCGCCGTATCCGAAGCTCACGTGATTGAGCGCAATGTCGTTGCCTTCCATGGCAAGCGGTCTGTCCGAGGCATCTTGTTTAGGAATATCGCAAACTTCGTCCACGCGATCGAGCTCATTGCCGATCTTCTTGGAGAGAAACGCCCCGTTGTTCGCGCTGATCAACTCTCCGTAGATCATGAAAGCTGCTACAAGAAGCGTGAGGGCCCATGATAAGGGCAGTGCACCGGAGAGGAACAGGGCGCACGCAGCGAACAGCACGCCGCAGCTGGCCAGGTTGAATACGAGCGCGTAAAGCTTCAGCAATCCCTGCCCAGCGGCTTCCTGCACGTAGTCCGCCGCGCGCTTTTCCTCGAAGCTCCGCTCGACCGACGACAAGGCATCCGCAGGTGTGCTGAAAGCACGCAAAACCGCCATGCCGCGCGCGTATTCCATCACTGCATCGCTCATCGACTCCTGCGCCTCAAGCACCCGTTTCGTCGCCTTGCCCGAACGCCTCAAGAGCACGCGCAGAACAAGGAGGCCCGCTGCTATTCCGGCGAACGTGATCGCCGCGACAGGCGGGGCCACGAAGGCGAAACCGACGCCAATGATGACGGCCATCGCAACACCGCCCGAAAGCCCCGTAAGACAGATGGTCATGAACTCCTCGAGCTGATGAAGCGTGGTAGCAAGCGTGGTGGAGATCGCGCTGAGACGCTGCTCGATGAAATAACCCATCGCGGCGCCTTTCAGGCGATCGCCTACGCGTATACGCAGATCCCTGAATATATCGAAACCTCGAGCATCCATGGAAACATCGACGGCGTACTGCATCGCATACTGCCCTGCCACGCTTACCAGCAACAGGAAAAGGCATTGCCAGATGACGTCCGATCCAAAGCCGTCACGATGCTCCAGGGCCCAGAATACGGCGATCATCATCGCCGCCATGAAGAAGCTTTTGATCACGTTGCAGGCCATTCCGATGATGAGGCTGCGTCGCGCCGCCACGGAAAAGCTGCCGGCCAGATCGAGTATCCGTTTCACCAATGCAAACATGCCTATGCCACCTCAATCGTGCTCATATGCTGGCTCCACATGCGCCCATACAGCTCGTTTCCAGCCAGCAACTCTTTATGCGTTCCGTGCCCAACGACCCTTCCGCCGTCGACCACGAGGATCTGCTGCGCATTTCTAATGGTGAAGAGGCGATGGGCGATCACCACGAGCGTCTTGCCCTCGATCAGACGGCCGACCGCCCGCTCGACGAGAGCCTCGTTCTCGGGATCGGCATAGGCGGTGGCCTCATCCAGGACCACGATGGGAGCATCCTTCAGAATCGCGCGGGCGATGGTCACCCGCTGCCGCTCCCCGCCCGAGAGCCGCCCTCCCGCCTCGCCTGCCGACGTGTCATAACCATGCGGAAGCGCTTCGATGAAGTCATGGCATCCCGCCGCCTTCGCGGCAGCAATCACCTCCTCCATCGTCGCATCCCGCTTTCCCATGCGGATGTTGTCGGCAAGCGAGCAGTCGAAAAGGAACGTGTCCTGCGCGACATAGGAGACGTTTTCCATGAGCTGCGTAAACGGGATGTCCTTTACATCGATGCCACCTAAGCGGATCGCGCCGGCGCTTGCATCCCAAAAGCCGACCATCAGCTTGGCGATGGTGCTCTTGCCTGAACCTGAAGGCCCGACGATCGCCGTGATCTCGCCCGGCACGGTAGCGAAGCTCACCTCGTGCAGCACTTCCGCGCCTTCGTGATAGGAGAAGGAGACCCGATCGAACTCGAACGAACGATCGCCCAACGTCACTCGCCCCTGAGGACGGACCAGCTCCGGTTCTCCGAGAAAGTCCCAGATCGCGTTCAGACACGCGTCCATGCGCGACACCATGCCGGCCGCCTGGGCGAATCTCATAAGAGGACCGATGAAGCCAAGAGGAATGACGATGCAGCAAAGGAACGCCGGCAGCGTCAGCTCGCCTGCCGACATGAGCATCACGCCGACAGGAAGCGAGACCAGAAGCGTGCAGGGCACCACCGACTTTATCGCCGCCATCCACACCCAGCTTTGCTTGAACCAGTCGAGCGTAGAGTCGTGATAGGCTGCCACCGCCTCCGAGAACGCCCTGTACGACGAGGCCGTTCGACCGAACGCCTTGATGACCTTGATGCCGTTCACGTATTCGACCAACGTCGAGTTCATGTGGTTCTCCGTACCGATATAGTGCGCCATCTTTTCCTGATAGCCACGCATCATGCCTGAATAGAACAGCACACCCAAGGGTATGGTCGCCAGTCCGGCAAGGCCCATGCGCCAGTCAATGACGAAAACGACCGTCATCGCCAACAGCGGACCGAATACATTGGAGGGAAGCTCGGGCATGAAATGGGCGATCGCGTCCTCGAGCATGTTGACGTTGTCGACGAAACGGTTGCGGAACACGCCCGTCGGCGTATCCACGATCGTACCCAGGGGGACGCGCGCCATCTTGGCGGCCATCTGCTCGCGCATGGTGCGCAGCGCCTTGAATGCGATCCTATGCGACATCATCGAGCTGCGCCAGGTGAGAACGAATCGCGCGACATGGGCGAACGCAGCCGCCAACGCAAGGAGTCCAGCACGTTCGAGCGTGAGGCTGCCATCGATGAGACCGGCAGCAAGCAGCGCCACGACCAGATACGGAATCATACCGCACACCTCTCCGATGCAGGCGAGGATGAGCGAAACCCCCATGCGGGCGCGGTCGGGCCGCATGAAGTAGTACAGCTTCGCGAAAGCACTCGGCCTCGCAGCACGATTCATCGGCGTCAACCGACGGGCACCCTTCGATTCCCTTTTCATGATCACGTCCTTTCCAGCTCTATCACCGCATCGGCCGCAAGGTTCACAAGCAACTGGTCATGGGTGATGATGACGATGGTCTTTCCGAATTCCGCCAGCGTCCGACACCAGTCGGAGATCTGCTTCGCACCTCTGCCGTCAAGCCCGCTCGTCGGCTCATCGAGAACCACGAGATCTGCATCGGAGCAGTATGCGGCAGCCAGCGTCACGCGCTGCTTCTGACCTCCCGAAAGTGACAAGGGATGTCGGTCTGCCAAATCACGCAGGCCGAAAGCATCGAGCGCCGTCCAGGCGCGATTCTTCAGCGCTTCATCCATCCCGCGGCCTAACACAACCTCGTCGGCCACGCTTCCCGCATACAGCTGATAGTCGGCATCCTGCATGACGAAGTAGCTGGAGCGCCTGCGATCGCTGCGCGAGATGGGCTCGTCACTGCGTAAGACCCTGCCTCCCTGTTCGCGCAGGACCCCGCAAAGCACGCGGGCAAGCGTCGTCTTGCCGACGCCGTTTACTCCGGAAACGACCGTCACGGCCCCTGATGCGAAATGCGCGCTGACCCCTCGCACCCCGCGCTTTGTTGAAGGATATTCATAGACCAGATCACGAACCGACCAATCCGACCCTTTCGTCTGGGTTGCGTTCCATGGACTCGAAGTATTCGACCGACCGAACGCGCCCGCCGGACGAAAGCGCATATGCGCAGAATGGTCTCCTGCATGCAAGACGAGCGGATCCGATGGCTTCGCCGCATGCAGAATCGGCGGCTTCGGCTTCGCGAGACTGCACGCCGGATGCGTGCCTTCACGCTCGGCATCGGGATGGCGCAATCCATAGACAGCGACCTCATCTGCGGAAAGACCCATGAATTCCTCGGCGCTCCAGCGCTTCGCGATGCGACCGTCGGAAAGACATAGATAAGCATCCGCCACAGGAGCGAAACGATGCAGGCGATGCTCGGAAATGACCAGGGCGATACCCTGTCGCTTCAAATTCGCGATAATGTCCACGAGGATTCGAGCGCCCTCGTCATCCAGGTTGGACGTCGGCTCGTCAAGCAGCAGCAGGTTGGGCCTCCCGGCAATCGCCGCCGCGAGCGCCACCCGCTGCTTCTGACCGCTCGACAGCTGGGTGAGATTCTCCTCAAGCAGATTCGTCACACCGGTGAGTCGTGCAGCATGCTTGACGCGCGCGATCGTTTCGTCGGGAGCGATGCCGAGATTCTCGGAAGCGAATGCGATCTCGTCGAACACCGTGTCCATGAAGAACTGGCTGCGAGGATCCTGCATCACTACGCCGAGGCTCGCAGCGCGACTACGAGCACTCCAATCCCGCACGTCGCATCCGCATACCTCTGTGCGACCGGCAAGGACTCCGGGAAAGAACGCGCCGGCCAACCCGTCAATCATACGCAGAACGGTGGATTTGCCGCTGCCTGAGCTCCCGCAGAGCACCAGGCACTCGCCTGCTTCCACACACAGGGATATGCCGCGCGCGCCGATGCTTTTATCCTCCGACGACCCGCATGCCCCATCGGCTTCGGGGCCGCCGTTCTCATCGGATGAGCCATACGCGAAAGAAGCGTCGAACATCCGCACGATAGGACGGGAGTCGCGCGCATGCTGCTTCATAGCGACACCGCCGACGCGATGACGAGGGCGGCGCACAGAATCGCCAGAAGTAGAATCGCCGCCGCATCCCGCCAGCAGAATCCGATATGGTATACGGAAGACCTCGTACCCGTTGCGAGCGCGCCGCGCAGCTCCGCCGACGCGGCAAGCTCCGAAGACAGTCGCAGGCTACGCATCACCAAGGGGACGTACAGGCATTCGCAAGCCAAGGCCGGGTGGAGCAGAACGTCCCGGCGCCTCGCGAAGATACCCCGCATACGGATGCCGCGTATGACCTGACAGGTCTCGAAACCGAGAAGGCTCACGAAACGAAACATCATGCACACCCCGATTCGCACGATAGGCGGAACATGCCAACGGGAAAGGGCTCCCATGATGGCCGAGGGCGAAAGCGAGAACAGAGCACAGCCCACCGTGAACGGCGGGGTCGTATGCATGAGGCTCACGAAGAGCACGCCGTAAAGGCCCGGAAGAGGAGCGAAACTCAACGCCAGAACCAAAGCGAAGAACGCGCAGCACCTCACAGCCAGGCGGACGCGGTCGTTCAAACAGAGATATACGGCGGCAGCGACCTGCAGGAGAACCTCGAGGGGCATCTCCGCGATCATGATCGTGGAGATGCCGACCAAGGCGATGGCCGCCAGATGCGTACGCGGATCCAAGCCGAGCACGCCTTGCATAGAATCGGACGCCCTCATTCGTCGCCTAGGCGATCTTCGCTTTGCGGACATGTTTCTTCAACAGGCGCGCGCCGATAAGGCCGCCTACGGCGGTACCGACGGCGAATTGCACCATCATCAGGAGTATCCACGGCAACTCGGTGTACTGCGCGACCATCGCCATTACATCCTCGGTGCTGTAGAGGGCGCTCAGCTGAGCTACGTAGGCATCTTGGAACAGAAGATACGGAATCACCCCGTAGAGACCGAAGATGACCCAATACACGAAGAACCCCATCGCGACGCGCAAGGGCTCGCGATAAGAATCTCCGCCCCACATGGAAAGCTCTCCAATCACGGCTCCGATGAGAGCGATCGGGAGACAATAAAGGCTTCCCATGAGAGCATAGAGCGTCCCGAACACCAGCGTAGTGGCTGCGAGAACGCCATGCTTTCCGACGCGATCGGCCATGACGAGATAGAACGGCGTGCTTGCCAGAGGAAACAGCCACGATCCGATAAAGAATTCGGTCTGGGGAGAGAACAGCAGGTCCTCGCCCATCTTCAGCACGAACGTGATCGCTATGATAATGAGGTTGAAGGCGACGAGCGTCACCACATCTCTCACCGTCCAGCGCTCTTTTCCTCGCTCATGGATGCGCCGCCCGTCGACCCCCGATGCTCCATCGGTCGCCCGAGCCGCCTGTCTTCCGTCCGGCATCCTGCCGCCCCTTCCCTTAGTTAGCTTCACTTAACATTTGCTATACTCACAGGAAAGAACGCTGGATTATGCCTTGTCGACCGAATGCCGTCGTTTCAAGGCAGCGGACCGACCGTTTCAGGCAGGAATCTGCGATGCAGAGCATCAAACACGACCTCTACGATGCCGCTTTCGAGCTGTACGACATGGAGCCGGCACGAGATGCCGACCGATACAATCCCGAAGGATCCCTTTACCGGTTCCAGGACGAACGGAGTTCCGGCGAGTACTGGGCCTACTTCCGCGACAACCTCTTCGCCGTCAATGTATTCGACTTGCGCTTCCATGCGAGCGGCACGATGCGCTATCGGCACACGGAGCATCTCTGCATCGCCTATTACGAGCGAAACGACCTTGTCGTGCGCGGGCTTCCGTTCTCGCAGGGATCCCATGTCATCGGCACGTATGTCGCCGACGAAGGAGGAGAATACCTGGCCCGCTTCGACGCCGGCGCGGTCGCCCGCGCGACGAGCATCACGATTTCGCCCGATTACTACCGACGCTATCTGCTGGGGCGTTTCGGTTCCATTCCCGACATCCGACGCATGGTCGCCCTCGTCGACGGCAGCAGGAACTTCCCGGCACTGGTGGCGCTGTTCAAACGGATACGCGAATATCGAGGCACGGGCATCGCCGCCGAACTATTCTACGAAGGGGCCGTCGCAGAGGCGGTCGGCCTCGTGATCGACCGGGCAAACGAGATCGATCTGGAACGGCAAGGAGGGGAAAATCGCGCGGCTATCGAGGCGAAGCATGTCAAAATACCACCTGCGCGACGCATCTCCGCAGATGATGCCCGCTCCCTTGAGGAAGCGGAAGCGTATATACGGCGCAGCCCTGACGCGCGCCTCGACTGCCGAACGCTCGCACGGATAGCCTGCATGGGGCAGACCAAGTTCAAGGAGTCGTTCAGGAGCCGGTACGGATGCTCGCCCGCATCATTCGTGCGGCGCGTCCGCATGGAGCGCGCAGCGGAGCTGCTCTCCGGCACCGACCTCCCGATACAGCAGATCGCCAAGGAAGTGGGATACGCCAAGCCGGGAGCCTTCGCGGCGGCGTTCAGCAGAACGACCGGCGTGCTTCCCAGCGCCATCAGAACAAGCGAATGATCATAGAGAGAGATACGTTTGTCCTCTGGATCCACCTTGCTCCATAATGATGCCGACCGAGGAGATTCAGCAAGGAGCATGCGCATGGAGCCGCCCTCATTCCCCGCATATTTCAGAGAGCGCGTTGAAGAGGCCTACGGGGCCGATAGTGCTCGACTCATCTTGGAAGGCTGCTCGGCGCCGCGGCGTTCGTCGCTGCGCGCGAACGCGCTCAAGGCGTCGCGAGACGACGTGGCGCGTACGCTCGATGCGGCAGGCATCGCCTGGAAAGGCGTGACATGGTACGAAGACGCCTTCCTGCTGGACGCGGGAGCCGATGAAGCCGTGCGTGAAACGGATGCCTTCGAGCGCGGCGAGGTGTATCTGCAGAACTTGTCGTCCATGCTTCCCGCACTGCTGCTCGATGCGCGACCGGATACCGACATCCTGGACATGTGCGCCGCGCCCGGCGGCAAGACGACCCAGATCGCAGCCCTTGCCGCCGCAAAGGCGCGTGCGGGCGCGACGGATGTGCGCATCACCGCCTGCGAGATGCATGCCCCTCGCGCCGAGAAGCTCGCCTACAACCTGAAACGTCAAGGGGCGCACGCCGTAACCGTCATGCGCACCGATGCGCGCAGGATCGATGCGTTCTTCCGGTTCGACCACATCCTGCTCGACTCGCCATGCACGGGTTCGGGAACGATGCGCGCGCACGACCCGAAGGCGGCCGCGCGCTTCACGCCCCATCTTCTGAAGAAATGCGCCGCGGCGCAGCGAGCGTTGCTCGATCGCGCGCTCACGGTGCTCAAGCCGGGCGGCACGATGGTCTATTCCACCTGTTCCATCCTCCCTGAAGAAAACGAGCGCACCGTGCGCGAGGTTCTGGGCCGCAAGGAGCATGCCGATCGCTTCGAGCTGCTCTCCCCCGCGCTGCCGACGTTCGATGCGGACCGCCTGAGGGCGGAGCTGCCGCTTCTTCCCTGCACGATGGAAGAAGCCCTCTGCGTGCGTCCGACCGACGCATACGAGGGCTTCTTCATGGTGAAGATCAGGCGCGTTCGGTAGCGCCGACGAGCCGAGGCGGTCTAGAAGACCGTGAGCTCGTCGAGGATGTCCGCCGCCCAATCGGCATCGACCACGTAGGGTTCCTCTTCGAGGTACCCGCCCGCCTCAAGCACCTCTTCGGCTTCGTCGTAGGCCTCGCGCGAGATGTGCGCCTGGTCAGTGCTGCGCCCCTCATCGAAGAACGCGACGATCATGTCGTCGCGATCGTCCAGGCCCCAGTAATAGGCGACCTCGTCGCCTGAGAGCGACCCGTCTTCGGCATAGGCCGCCACAAGGCCCGCCTTCAGGTATTCCATCACGCGATCGTCCAGGCCGTCGCGGAAGATAACCGCCTTCTCGCGCAGCGTATCGGGCTGATGCGTCAGACGAATGCGATAGCCCAGAGCATCGCCCAGCCGCTTGAACTCTCCGTCGTCCACGCCATCGATGGCATCGGCCGCTTCAGCGATCTGATCGGCGTAGGTCAGACGGACCATGGCCTTGTGCTCCCTGTCGTTGTAGAGACAGGGATATGCGGAAAAGACCTGTTCGCCGCAGGTCGGGCACGTATAGTCGAACAGCGTGCCCTCGATGAGGCGCTCGACGGCACCCGGCGTGAGGGCGTCGCTTAGAGCGGTCCAGACGGTCATCTGGCCTTCGAAGCCGCAGGATGGACAAGCTATGACGGACTGGGCAGGCTCGGGCATCTCGATGGATTCGAGGATGCGGCGCTGATCTGAAACGGGATCGGTATCATGGGCGGACATGTTCGCCCTCCTCTCTTGTCATGCGCCCATGATAGCGCCTCGCGTCCTGCCCGGCGCATCCGCATCCTCTTATGGACGGCGTATGGAGAAACCTCTCATGATTTCGCGTTTTAGAAATTACCTTGACCTAACTTTATCGAAACGATATAAAGTATCCCGTGGTTAACGAAACCGCACCGCTTACTTCTCCTACCCGAAGGCGAGCGGCGATACGAAGCACCCTTCCCCCTTGGTGCACGTCGCCGGCTCGCCATTTTTGTTGTCTTCACGCTCTTCGTGCATCTCCCGTGCCCATGAGGCATACTTCCCTCACGTAATCAGAATCAGAGAACGGGAACCCTCATGCCGAACGCCGACGTCGATTCACACGCCGCCCTCCCTACCATCGTCGTCCTCGCAACCGGAGGCACGATCGCCGGATCGGGATCCCAAGGACGTGCGACGAACTATCGGCCCGGGCAGATCGGCATCGAAGACCTCGTCGGATGCGTCCCCGGCATCGATGCGGTCGCGCACGTGAGGGGCATGCAGATCTGCAACGTGAACTCCGACGATATCACGGACACGCACTGGATAGCGCTCGCGCGCACCATCGACGAGCTTGCCGCCCGTACCGACATCGACGGCTTCGTCGTGACGCACGGCACCGACACGATGGACGAAACGGCCTATTTCCTCAACCTGACCGTGAAGACCGACAAGCCCGTCGTCCTTACCGGCTCGATGCGTCCCGCGACCGCAACCTCGGCCGACGGCCCTATGAACCTTTTCCAGGCGCTCTCGTTGGCCGCAAGCCCCGATGCGCGCGGGCGCGGCGTGATGGTGGCGTTTTCCGACGCCATCTTCGGCGGACGAGACGTGCGCAAGGTATCCACCTTCCAGACCGACGCGTTCTCTGAGAACGACTTCGGATGCATGGGATATCTCATCGACGGCCAGCCGCACTTCTTCAATGTCTCGACCAAGCTGCACACTCTCGGCACGGAATTCGACGCATCGGAAATCGACGGGCTTCCACGCGTCGACGCGGTCTATTTCACCGTGGATGCCGACCCCGGCGTCATCGACTACTGCGTCGAGAGCGGCGCACGAGGCATCATCGTCGTCGGTGCGGGATCGGGCGGCTACAGCACGCCTTGGAACGACCGCATCTCCGCGTTCGCCGGCCGCGGAATCCCCATCGTACGCTGCTCGCGCGTCGGCGCGGGTCTTATCACGCACGATGATTTCTACCGCGGCGACCTTGTGCGCGGATGCGATCTGCCGCCCCAGAAGGCAGCGGTGCTTTTGCGCCTCGCGCTTACGAAGACGAGCGATACGGCGCTGATCCAGCGCATGTTCGACGTCTACTGAGCCGGAAGCCCCGGCTTCTTTTCCGACAGCTCGTCGAATTTCGCCTTCATCGTCGCGTTGCCGCGCGTGAGCTTGCGCACCGTGAGCGCATCGGCCTTGTCGTTGGCCAGACGCAGGTTGCGTTCCGAGCCGATCAAGGATTCCTTTACCTTCTGCAGATGGTCGATCGTCTTGTCGATCTCGTCGATGGCGTTCGAGAACTTCCTGCTTGCAAGATCGTAGTTGCGCGCGAACCGCTCCTTGAAATCGTTCAGGCTCTCTTCGAAGTTCGTCACGTCGATGTCCTGCTGACGCACGAGCGCGAGCTCGGAGCGGTATTTGAGGGATTCGAGCGCGGCATTGCGCAGGATCGTGATCATCGGGATGAAAAACTGCGGACGGATGACGTACATCTTGTCGAAGCGATACGACACGTCCACGATGCCGCCGTTGTACAGCTCGCTTTCAGGTTCGAGCAACGACACGAGCACGGCGTATTCGCATTTCTTCTCGGTGCGGTCGCGGTCGAGCTTCTTGAAGTGATCTTCGTTCCTCTTGTGGTGCGTAGCGCCGTCCTGCTCGTTTTTCATCTCGAACATGATCGAGATGATCTCGACGCCGTTCTCGTCGGTCTCGCGGTAGATGTAGTCGCCTTTGCTGCCGCCCGATGCGTCGTTGTCCTTCTCGAAATAGGCATTGCGAAACGCCGTCGCGCGCAGGCGATTGAACTCGATTTCGCAGTGCTGCTCGAGCGACTCGCCCAGAAGCTTCGTGTTCAGGCGCGACCGCATGTCGCGAATACGTTCGATCTCCGCATCGCGCTCATGGATGACCAGGTCTTTCGCGTTCAGTTTGTCACGCAGCTCGCTTTCATGCTCGGCGGCGACGCGCCGCGCATCGGCCTGCTGCTGCTCGACGCGCGAGCGCAGAGCATCGCGGTCGCGTTCGACCTTCGCCAAAGCCTCGCGATGGCGCTCCTCCTCTTCAAGCAGGCGGATGCGCGTCTGGGCCTCCCCCGCCTGCGCAAGCCCCTCGATGCGTGCGGTAAGCGCGGCGATCTGCGCGTCCTTTTCCTGAACGGCCTTTTGCAGCTCAAGAGCGGATGCGGCTTCGCGGGCAAGGCGCTGCTGCTCGTGCGCATCGCGCTCGAGGGCCAGACGCGCATCGATTTCCTGAGCGAACTCCGCGTCTCGGACCTGACGCACGATGCTCAGGTAGTCGCTTTCGTCCACCGTGAACACCGTTCCGCATTCAGGGCATTTGATTTCGCTCATGTCGCTCCCATCCTCTTGTCGGCGGCCCGCAGATCGAACGGCGTGCCGCTTGCGGCCGAAGCGGCACGCCGACATGCATTCGAGCTTCGGGGAGCATTATAGGGAAACGGGCGCGCCTTGCGCGTCCTGCGATCGGGACAGGCCCTGGATCGCCGGATGGAACCGGGAGCCTCGAAACGGGAATCCTGTCGAGAACTCCCGTCGAGAACGGGCGATCTTCGCCGAGCGCGATGCCGCATTCCGGTACGGGGCGTTTGGGCTGCCTTTACCCCTGGAACAGCCGCGCGCGCATCTTGAGCGCTTGATACTGCTCGCGATACGTGCGGATGGCGGCGTGGAACGATTCGACGGCTCCGCGCAGATTCATCGCTTTGGTGCAGGTCCACGACGCATCGTTCACAAGAGCGGCGAATTTGTAGGGAAACGACCGCTTCACGTGCGACAGCTGGGCGCGCACGCTTTCGAGCTGGGCCCGGATGAGCTCGCATTCGACCGCCATCTCATCGGCGGACAGCGGTGCCCCGTCGGACGGTTCGCCTGCGTTGACGAGGCCTTCGACATCGATCTCCAACGCCAGCTGCCGCAAGCCGTCGGCATCCCCGCGCGCATAGAGCTCGTGCGCCTCGGCGAGCCGATGGGCGTCGAGGAGGCTCGTCCCGTGCGCGACCGTCGAATGGCAGCGGCGGATGATGAGCCGATAGTCCTCGCCCATCTCTTGCCACTTCGTGCCTGTCACATCGTGCGACGCGAAGCACATGCTCATATCGTCCACGGTGCGGGACCGCATGCCGGACAGCCGCTCGTCTGCAGCGCCGTATTTCGCGAAAACCTGGGCGTCGATGCGCTCGTCGATGATCGGGCGTCCCTCGAAATAATCGTCCGTCGCCAGCTCGAGACGAAGCTTCGCCTTGCGCGCATCGAGCTTCGCCTTGCTCAACGCACGTTCCCAGATGCCGATGTTCACCGAATAGCGCGCTTCGGTCAGAGGATTCACCCGCAACGTGACGTCTTCGAATTCGAAGACCGCATCGACGAAGTCGTCGACGAGCATTCCGTGTTCGAGCGCAAGGAGCTCGGAATCGGAATACGCGCCGGAAAGCTCGAGCGCTATCCCGTCCGCCATGCCCTCGGCGACCTTCTCGCACACATCGCACGCCCCGCACCCCGCATCGCAGGCGATGTCCGCCTGCAGAGGATCTCCGTCGAGAAACGTGCCCTCCATCCGATCGTCCTGCGCATCCTCGCGACCGCTCAAGCTCGGCATCGCGTCGCGCGTCGCGAATGCGCGATGCGCCGGACTGTCCGTTTCGTTGAATTCCATGCTCATCCCTTGGTCTCTCGTCATGTGTCGTAACGCATGGTACCTGAGATGACGCCGATAGTTTCCATAAACTAACTTTTAAAGGCGAAAAGCATGAATGCCCCTTAAACATGAGAAAGGCTCCCGAAGGAGCCTGCGGATTCATGGTGGATCGTCGGGGACTCGAACCCCGGACCTTGGGATTAAGAGTCCCCTGCTCTACCAACTAAGCTAACGATCCGTGAAGATATGTGGTGCGTCTTGAAAAGCGCTTGGCCATTATAGCGTAGGAGACACGCTTTGCAAGGGCTTTTCGTGCAAAAAGCTGGGGTGGGTGAAGGGACTCGAACCCTCGATCTCCAGAGCCACAATCTGGCGCCTTAGCCGACTAGGCCACACCCACCGTTTAACGCAAGTGGATACTATAGGGGCGTTCCAGGCTTTACGCAAGCCCTTTTCTCGTTTGCATCGAATCGAACGTTTTATGCACATCGGGCGATGCCGAAACGCATAGGCGTTTCGCGTACGTGCCGCACGGAACCACGTAAGCGTGCGAAAAACGGCTTCGGCCGCACGCACCCTTCGGGCGCGACGCGCGACGGCCCTGCGGCTGCTTGCTATATAATGCGTTCTGCGCATCGTGCGCCGCGTGCCCCTGTGGCTCAATGGATAGAGCACCGGACTTCTAATCCGATGGTTGTGGGTTCGAATCCCGCCAGGGGCACCATTCCTCGCTTCTTCTCCACGTCTTCCCGCGCATGCCGATGACCGCCGTGCCCGGCGCATGATTTTCCTTGCACGCTTTCGACTTGATTCCGAGAGCCTTATAATCAAGGGAGGCGATGATGAAAGGAAGGAACGATCATGACTGACGCGAACACCACGAACGACGGCCAGGTTCCTCAGACCCCCGCAACTCCTCCTACCCCTCCCGGGGTTCCGCAGATCAATTACACCTCCGGACCGGCGTTCACCACCACGGAGGGCGCCACGCCCCAGAATCCCGGAGGATCTTCCGCCCCGGGCGCCGCGCCGGCCGCTCCGGCAGGCGCGCCTGCGACCCCGCCTGCAGCACCCGCATCGGCACCCGGCACGCCGACCGCACCCTATGCGCCCACGTCGGCTCCGGGCACCGCGCCTTCCTACGGCAACGCGGCGCCTCAGCAGCCTTTCGCAGGAGCGCCCGCCGGCTCCCATGTGCCTCCTCAGGGCGCGCCGCATGCGGCCCAGTATCCGCCATACGGCGGAGCAGCAGGCATGCCGTCTGCCAATCCATCCAACGGCAAGGCCGTAGGCGCGCTCGTCTGCGGCATTCTCGCTATCGTCCTGTCCGGCTTCCCCCTCGTCGCCATCGTCCTCGGCATCGTCGCCATCGTCCTGGCCGGCCAGGTCGCCAAAACGGGATTCGAGGACGGAAAGGCCAAGGCAGGCAAGATCTGCGGCATCGTAGGCATCGTCTTCGCGATCATCTGGTTCCTCATCGGCTTCATCATCGGCATCGGAACCCTCGCCACGCTCGCCGATGAAATCGAACACGGCTCCCCGTACGACGTCCCCTCCACCACGACGCCTGAAATCAACAACGGCACCGGAATCGGCTCGAACACGGCCGTCCCCGACCTATCGTTCGACGAAGCGGAGACCAACGCCGTCGGTGCGCTCGTCGATCCGACCATCGACGCCATCGAGAACCCTCCGGCGGCCTATCGCGCCGCTTGGGCACGGAACATCGACAGCGACTACGAGCTTGCCTGCGGCTACAGCTTGACCGAAATGGGCAAGGATCCCAACGCCGTCATCGACTGGGTTCTGGGCGGCATGACCGCCAGGCCCGATGGCGAAAGCTGGTATGCCTATACGGACGGCACGGGCGTCATCTACCTCGACGTGTACACGAATGATGCCTATCAGCTGCTCAACCAGACGTTCAGCGAGATAGCGGCGCTCGACAACCCCACCAAGGAAGATTGCAGCGCCGCATTCGACCATGCCTTCAACGACGCGAACGCCAACCCGAAAGCGTATGTTTCGAACTACTACGCGGCAATAGGCGTGGACAAGCAGCCTGACGGATCCTACACGCTGAATCAGCAGTCCCTCGAAACCGAGATGAACTACATGTTCGGCAACTTCTAGAACCGCCGGCCGCCTGCATGGCGGCTCGCAGAAACGCGTTTAGGAAAATTGAACGCACCTGGAACGAAAGAAGGCCCGAAACGGGCCTTCTTTCGTATGCCGAACCAGTAAGACTCGCCGACATACCCGTTCAAGCGGATATGCACGGCAGCGATCGCGTGCAGGGAAACACCATGCGAATCCGATATGCGATGCATCGGTACGGCCGCATATGCCTCGCTTCTGCAGAAACGCCGCGGCGCTGCGCCTCGATCGAACGAGGCTTGCCGAATCTACGAGGATGCGATGGACACGTAGACGAGCTTGATCGTGTCGCTCAGGTTGCCGGACACGTTCGCCGAAGAATAGTCGTACGACAGACGAAGCGTCCATACGCCCGATGCTCCCGAATTGAACTGCCCCGATCCCTTGAACGTGTAGCTTTCCTGCAGCACGGTCTGGCCGTCTTCGGCATACGTCGTGTATTCGGCCTTGTCGGACGGAAGCTCGATCGCATCGGACGACATCACGCCGACGGATGCGAGCGTGTTCTGTACGATCTGCTGAGCGCCGATCAGATCGGTGAAGCTCGCGTCGCCATACCCGAGACGAGAGACCGACGCCGAGCATCCGGCGCTTATGACCACGCCGTTCGCATCGGTCGTCACATAGGCCGACGACGCCGTCGAATCCTTCGGAAGGGCGATGGTGACGTTCTGCCCCACGGCCGCAGGCTCGGCGCCTTCGGCGGCATCGTCGCCCGGAGCCTCGGTCACGTCCGTCGAAGACGAAATGCTCGCACCGGGGCCGAGCGCCTTGACGGCATCGTCGAGCGAAAGGCCGAGCAGCGACGGAAGCGCGATGATCTCGTCGACCATTCCCACGCTCGACGTGCCCGCATCGCCCATGTCGCCCGTGACGATCACCGTGGCGGAATCGTCGGTGGAATCGGACGCGAGATCCTGGGCCTCGTTCACGAAGCCCAGGAAGAAGTAGACGAGCGCGGCCAAGAGCGCGACGAGCAGCACCGCGCAGATGCTCAGCGTGATGCGCACCTTGCGCGAATGGTTCCTGTGGTCGAAGCCGCGCACGCCCGACGGCATCTCATTGCCCATGCGATCGGCAAGGGATTCCCCGGCCGGGAGGACGGGCGTGACGGCGCCCGCCTCATGAAGCCCCGAAGAAGCTGCTCCGGCGGCCTGGTTCTTCGATTCGACGGCTCCTGCCGGCGCCTCATGCTTTCCACGCGCCATACATCGCCCCTCTCGTAGGATTGAAACGAAACGCCGCCCGCGTCCCCGCCTTCCCGGACGAGCATGGCGCGGACGGCGTCGATACGGTTAGCCGAATAGATAGTAGAGGACGAATGCGACGATGAACAGCACCGCTCCTGCGAGCACATATTTCTGCGTCTTGTCCATCGGCCCTGCGCCGAGCGGGTCGCGCTTCTGTTCGTCCTGCTTCTTCGATGCGCCCATGTTCCTCCTCGGGTTCGTTAGCGACCCTTCGTCTGCCCCTGGATGACCGCATTCGATCCGGCCGTGCTGGCGCTGTCGTTCAGAAGCGCCTCGTTGCTCTTGGTGGACTTCGCGCCCGTGGAGGCAACGACGGGAAGGGACGAGAGATCGGTCGTCGAACCCAGCCATTTATTGGAGATCAAGCCGAGCACACCGCCTGAATCCAGCGAGGACAGCGCGTCGGTGACGGCGGACTGGAGGTTCGCGTTGCTCGACGGCACGCCGATGCAGTATCCGCTGGGCTCTTCGAGCATGGCGATGGGAGCCACGTCGACCTTGGAGGTATGCGCCGCGTAGGTGCCGATGACGGCATCGGCCGCGACGTAGTCCGCATCGCCGTTGGATAGGGACGAGAACGCCGACTGGAGGTTCGTCGCCGCGACGACCGACGCCTCGCCGAAGAGGTTCTCGACCGCCCACGCGCTGCGCGAGGAAACCTGCGCGGCGATCGACGGCGAGGAATCGGCAGTGGGCACCGTGGTGGAACCCGGCTTCGCGAAGAGCGTCACGCCGCTTTTGGCGTAGGGAGCGGACAGCCAGACGCCGTCGGCAGGATTGGACGTCGCCATGCCCATGGCGATATCGGCCTTGCCCGACGAGAGGGCCTCGGCCGCACCGGAATCTCCGACGTCTACGAGTTCGAGCTTAAGCCCCAGCTTGGACGCAAGCGCAGCAGCCACGTCCACGTTGTAGCCGACCGGCTTGCCGTCGGAGGCGCCTGCGAAAGGCACGTCGTCGGCGTCGATGGCGACGCGCAGCGTGCCGGACTGCCCGATGGTCGGGGTGTCGACGGTCGGGGTCGGAGCCTCGGGTTCATAGGCTTCCGGTTGAAGGATGGACTGCACCTGGGCGCAGCCTGAAAGCGCCACCGCGGCGCAGAGTGTCAACGCGAGCACGAATGCGCCCACGAAACGACGTTTCATCATCGTTCCTCTATTCCTGCTTCATCTACCTGCATGAATGACGGCTTCTTTCGGCTGACCTAGTCTTTGCCCCCACACTCGCGCACCGGGGATTCGCGTCGCCGCTCCACCCTCTCTTCCAGGCGGCCTGGATGGCCGCGGAAACGACCGGAAGGTACGACTTACTTCTAGGATACGCCATGCTCGCATGCGCCGAAACGCAGCTTACGTGGACCCTTTTGACCGCATCTGCCATGGGCTTGGAGGTTGCCCTCCGCAACTACAGACCCGAAAGAATTACCGGGACAGTTTAGCAGATTTTCTTCTATGCGCCTGAAAGCCCCCGTCCTGTTCGGGATCTGGAAGAATCCTTACAGATGGACGTCACATATGCGCACGAGGCCGGCAAGGTCCGAACGCTAGCATCGCCCGAGCGAAGGACGGACGGGACGAAGCGAAGGGAACGAAGGCGCATGCTGGCATCCGTGGCGCAGGCGGCGATCGAGATGCTCTGGCCGACGCGATGCGCGGCCTGCGACGCCCCGGGATGCGTGCTCTGCCCTGCATGCCGGTCGTCCCTTCCCTGCATCGATGCGTTGAATGCATGCCCGACCTGCGGCGACCCGCACGGGCGCATCCAGTGCGCCCGCTGCGCGATGCGGTCCATGGCAGGCTCGGACGCGCCCGTGGACGAATGCCGCAGCGCCGCACGGTTCGAAGGCGGCATGGCGCGCGCGATGCGCGCCTACAAGGATCAGGGCGAACAGAGGCTTGCGATTCCCTTCGCGCTGCTCATCGCAGACGCGACGCCTGAATCATGGACAAGGGGCGAGACGGCGGTCGTGCCCGTGCCGCCGACGAAGGACGCGCTGCGCCGTCGAGGCTTCGACCATATCATGCCTATAGCCCGGGAATACGCCGGCATGCTCGGACTCGAGGTCGCCCCCGTCGTGTCCGCAGGACGGCGCGCCGATCAGAGAAAGCTCGGAAGGGCCGAGCGCATCCGCAATATGTCCGAGGCCTTCGCGCCGCGCGAGGGGATGCCGTTTCCGCGCAGCGCGATCATCGTCGACGACGTGTTCACGACCGGCGCGACCACCGACGAAGTCGCGCGCGTGCTACGTCGCGGCGGCACACGGCTCGTTCGCGCCATCACGATCGCCCGGGCCTGAAGAGACTGCTATCATGAAGCGAAACGCATGCCGCGACGCCGCGAACGGACGAAGATTCCGACGGCATCGAAAGGTGGCATCATGCCCGCAATGATTCTCGCACGCCTCTACCGCATACTGCCCCTGCTGGTCATCCTTGCAATTCTCGCTCTCGGCATCTACGCCTTCGTGTCATGGCGCTATACGCCGAATCGCGCGAAGGAAGTCGTCATCAAGCTGTTCATCGTGCTGAATGCGGGGCTTGCGGCCTTCTTCGCGCTCGCCACGCTCTATGCCCTGCTCGAAGGCAACGCGTTCGTGACCGATTTCTTCCTGACGTGCGCCCTCATGATGCTCGTCCTGCTCGTTGCCACGCTCGGCTGCCGCCGGCGCTTCCTGAAGAACCATCCGCACTACGCATGGAAGCGGACCGACTCCTCTGCGCACGAACGCCTGCGAGAGCTTCTGAAGAAGCGCTGATGCGCGCAGCTGTCGGGAAGCGGCGCGCCTTCTATGCTAGAATGCCCGATGGCTCATCCACGTGCCAGTGTGGCGCAACGGTAGCGCAACTGATTTGTAATCAGTGGGTTGCAGGTTCGATTCCTGTCACTGGCTCCATGTATGAACGCAGGTCAGAAGATTGCTTCTGACCTGCTTTTGCGTTATGCCCGAAAGGCGGACCGCATGCGCACGCGCTACCTCTTCTTCGATATCGACGGCACGCTCGCCGCTGGGCCCATCGGCCGCCGCTACATCCCGGAAAGCGCGAAACGCGCTATAGATCTGGCACGCGCCGCCGGGCATGTCTGCGCCGTCGCGACCGGCCGCAGCCATGCGATGGCGGAGCCGTACCGTCGGGAACTCGGGCTCTCCCTCATGGTGAGCGACGGCGGCGCCGGCATCACGATCGACGGGCGCCTCGTCGCGCTCGAGCCGCTCGACCACGAGCCCTGCCTGTGCCTGCTGGAGGAATGCGAGGAAAAGCGCGTGCCTTGGGCGATTTCTTCCGACGACAGCAGATTCCGCACGACGATCGACCGCCGTTTCGACGATGCGGTATCCGAAGGGTACATGGACACGATCATCACGCCTGACCTGGATTTCCACGACGTGCCCGCGTTCTACAAGCTCTATATCGCCTGCACGGCCGCCGAGGAGCATCGGCTTGCGCGCCTCTCCGACGTGCCGCAGGCGCGCTTCAGCCCGGATTGCCTGTTCATCGAGCCTGTCGACAAGGGTGCGGGCATACGACGCATCATGGAGCATCTGAACGCTCCCGTAGAAGACGTCATCGTGTTCGGAGACGGCAGCAACGACCTCAGCATGTTCTGCCCCGAATGGACCTGCGTCGCCATGGGAAACGCCATCGACGAGCTCAAGGAGCGCGCCGACCTCGTCACGACCGATGCGGACGACGACGGGATATGGAACGCCTGCGTCCGCCTCGGCCTGTTCCCTGCGAACGATGCGTCTTAGCGCGCAGCGCCTTGCGAAAGGCAGGGGCTCGGAACGCGGAAGCTCGATGCCGATGCTCGGCTATTCGAGCGTAAGGAGCTTGGCGATCTGGACGGCGTTGCTCGCGGCGCCTTTGCGGATCTGGTCGCCGACGCACCAGAGCGAGAGCGCGTGCACGCCATCGGCGGCCGAGATATCCTCACGCACGCGGCCGACGTAGACGAGGTCCTGATCGGTCGTCTCGAGCGGCATCGGATAGCGCGCGGATACCGGATCGTCCACGAGCTTCACGCCCGGCGCGCAGGAGAGGACCTCGCGCGCCTCGTCGGGAGAAAGCGCGCGGTCGAGCTCGACCGTGATGCTCTCGGAATGCGAACGCATCACCGGCACGCGCACGCAGGTGCAGTTCACGCGCAGGTCGGGCAGATGCATGATCTTGCGGCCCTCGTTCTGCATCTTCATTTCCTCGGACGTGTACGCATTGGCGCCGAACCCGCCGATCTGCGGGATGGCATTGAACGCGAGCTGATAGGAGAAAGCCGTCGGTTCGGCGACGGCCTTTCCTGCCGCGATGCGGCGCGACTGGTCCTCGAGCTCGCGCAGGCCCCCGATGCCGGCGCCCGAAGCGGCCTGATAGGTCGAAGCGATGATGCGGCGGATGCCTGCAGCCTTATGAAGGGGGTTCACGGCGACCAGGCCTATGATCGTGGCGCAGTTCGGATTGGCGATGATGCCCGTATGCGCGGCGATGTCTTCGGGGTTGACCTCGGGAATGACGAGCGGCACATCGGAATCCAGACGGTACGCGCTCGAATTGTCCACCGTGACGCAGCCCTTCTCGCACGCGATAGGCACGAAACGGCGGGCGATATCGTTCTCTGCGGCGCCGAGCAGGATGTCGACGCCATCGAACGCGGCGTCGGCCGCTTCCTCGACGACGAGCGTCTCTCCTTTGAAATCGACCGTCTTGCCTGCGCTGCGCGCCGAGGCGAAAAGCTTCACCGACGCAAGCGGGAAGTCCTGCTCGTCCAGGCACTGCAGCATCTGCTGACCGACGACGCCCGTGGCGCCGAGGATGGCGACGTTGTACGAACGCATTAGAATCCCCTGTTCTTCTTCTGCCTGCCCTGCTCGCTCTGCTCGAGTTCGGCAACCGTGATCACGTTCTCGTCGGAATCGATGAAGCCATGGTAGATGACGCTGATGGCCTTCTCGAAATCGGCATCGTCGACACCGACGATGATGTCGAGCTCTTCGGAACCCTGGGCGATCATGCGGATATTGATGCCTGCGCGGCCGAGCTCGCCGAACAGGCGGCCGGAAACGCCCGGACGATGCGGCATGTTGCGCCCCACCGTCGAGATGAGCGCGATATGGTCGACGATCTCGATCTCGTCGGGTTCTATCTCGGTGTTGATGTCGGCCACGATGGAGTACAGACAGTCCTTCACATCGTCGCCCTGAACGACCACGGCGAAGGAATCGATGCCCGTCGGAATATGCTCGATGCTCACGCGGTAGCGTTCGAAGATCGTGAGCGCGCGGCGCACGATGCCCACCTTGTTGGACATGTGGTTCTGCTTGATATGCACCGCCACGAAGTCGCGCTTGCCGGCGATGCCCGTGATGATGGGCTCGTCGGTCGTGGGATCGGTGAATTCGCTGATGATCGTACCCCGGTCCTGCGGACGGTTCGTGTTCTTGATGGCGAGGGGAATGCCGGCTTCCTTGACCGGGAAGATGGCTTCCTCGTGCAGGACGCTCGCGCCCATGTACGAAAGCTCGCGAAGCTCGGCGTAGGTGATGCGCGCGATGGACTTGGGATTATCGACGATGCGCGGGTCTGCGGACAGGAAGCCCGAGACGTCGGTCCAGTTCTCGTACAGATCGGCGCCGACGCATTGCGCCAGGATGGCGCCCGTGATGTCTCCGCCGCCGCGATCGAGCAGACGCACCTCGCCGTCGGGAGCGGCGCCGTAGAAGCCCGGCAGCACGAAGCGGCCGTGCACCTCGATCGCCTTCTGCACCTGGGCGGCCGTCTTCTCCATGTCGATCTGGCCGTCGGGCGCGAAGGCGATGACCTCGGTCGCGTCCACGAACGGGAAGCCCAGGTTCTCGGCCATCAGGCGAGCGGTGAAATACTCGCCGCGGCTCACGATGAACTCGGGCGTGTAGTCGCCGGCGACCGCTCTATGATGGAAGCGGCCGAATTCCTGGCTGATCGGATACGTAAGCCCGAGGTCGCGGGCGATTTCGCAGAAACGCTGGCCCACCGTGCCCAGAAGGTCGTCGCAGGAGACGCGGTACTGCAGGTGCGCGTTCGCCAGATACAGAAGGTCGGTGACCTTGGAATCGCGCGAGTCGCGCTTGCCGATGGCCGAGACCACGACGAACTGGCGCGCGGGGTCGGATTCGATGATGCCCTTGATTTTCTTGAACTGGCCTGCGGAGCTGACGCTCGAACCGCCGAACTTCGTAATCTTAATCATGCGTTAACGTCCTTTCGGGTGGCGCGAAGGCTCCGCGCGGGAATGCTTTGCTAGACTTGATGCATGCCGCGCGAGGCCCCGTTCCCGCGCGAAGGCGGAGAGACCAGGAGAAGTCGCATGCCAATGTATCACAGCACCCGCAGCGCAACCGAGCAGCTGACGGCCAAAAGCGCAGTACTCGCAGGAATCGCACCGGACGGAGGCCTCTATGTGACCGACGACCTCTCCGAGTTGCGCTTCGACCTGTCCGACATCACGTCGAAGGATTTCCGCGGCATCGCGCGGCAGGTGCTCGGGCGCCTCTTCGACGACTATGCCGACGAAGAGATCGCCGAATGCGTCGATGCGGCCTACGGATCGACCTTCGACTCCCCCGCCGTCACGCCCCTTGTGCCCGTGGGCGACGACTACGTCCTCGAGCTCTTCCATGGACCGACGAGCGCGTTCAAAGACGTTGCGCTTCAGATGCTTCCCCAGCTCATGAGCCATGCGCGCCGCGATGGCGAACGCATCATGATCCTGACGGCCACGAGCGGCGATACCGGCAAGGCGGCGCTCGCGGGCTTCGCCGACACGCCGGGGCTCGGCATCGCGGTCTTCTATCCCCAGGGCGGCACGAGCGATATCCAACGCCTCCAAATGACCACGCAGGAAGGCGGCAACGTCTCCGTCTGCGCGATCGAGGGCAATTTCGACGATGCGCAAAGCGGCGTGAAGAAGCTTTTCGTGGATACGGCCCTACATGACGAGCTCGCGGACGCGGGCGTGCGCCTCTCGAGCGCCAACTCCATCAATATCGGACGCCTCGCACCGCAGATCACCTACTATTTCGATGCGTATGCGCAGCTTCTGCGCGCCGGCGCGATAGAGCTCGGCGACGAGGTCGAGTTCTGCGTGCCCACGGGCAACTTCGGCGACGTGCTTGCCGGCTGGTACGCACGCGAGCTCGGACTTCCCGTCGCGCGCTTCATCGTGGCGAGCAACGCCAACGATGTCCTGACCGACTTCTTCGCCACGGGCGCCTACGACCGCAACCGCCCCTTCTTCCGCACCATATCTCCCAGCATGGACATCCTGATCTCGAGCAATCTCGAGCGCCTCATCTACTACATGAGCGGAGGGGATGCCGCGTACGTGAACGGCCTCATGGAAGACCTCGCGCGCGACGGGCGCTACGAGGTGCGCCCCGACATCATGGATGCGATCCGCACGCTCTTCGCAGCCGGCAGCGCCGACGACGACGCGACGCGCGCCGAGATCGCGGCATGCCTCGACGCGCACGGCTACGTGCTCGACCCGCATACCGCCGTCGCCGTCCGCGTCGCACGCGACCTGCCGCGCACGGCCGGCGCCAAGGCGCGCATCATCCTTGCGACCGCAAGTCCCTACAAGTTCGCCGCAGACGTCTGCGAGGCGCTCGACATCCGCGCCGACGCCGCCGCGCCGTTCGACTGCATGCGTGCGCTCGAAGACGCGACCGGCACCGCGGCGCCCCGCCCCCTCTCGGCGCTCGAAGGCGCGACGGAAAGGTTCGACGACGCCATCGCGCCCGAGCAGATGCGCGCCTATGTCGTCCGCGCATGCAAGGAGGCGACATGGGAGTAAGGATCACCGTTCCGGCCACCTCGGCGAACATCGGCATCGGTTACGACTGCCTGGGCATGGCCATGACGCTGCATGCGACATTCGACTTCGCGCGCGCCGACGCCCTGCGCATCACGGGCTGCCCCGAAGAATTCCAGAACGAACGCAACCTGGTCTACCGCTCGTTCGTCCTCGCCCTCGCGCATTGGGGGGAAGAGCCCTTCCCCATCGCGATCGATATGGACTGCCCTATCCCCATCGCGCGCGGCCTGGGATCGTCGTCCGCATGCACCGTCGCAGGCATCATGGGCGCCGCATCGCTGACCGGACGCATCATCCGCCGCGACGAGGCCGTGGCCATCGCGACCGAGATGGAGGGGCATCCCGACAACGTGGCGCCCGCCATCATGGGATCGCTCGTCTGCTCGTTCATGCCCGAGTCCGGCGTTCCGGAATGCATCCGTTACGAAGTCAACCGCAAGCTGCACTTCGTCACCGTGGTGCCGCCCTACGAGGTGCACACCGCCGACGCGCGCAAGGTCGTGCCGACGAAGGTCGACCTCTCGACCGCCGTCTGGCAGATGGGCCGCATCTCGGGGCTCACGCGCGGGCTCGAATCGGGCGACGCCGCGCTCATCTCGTCCGCCTGCCACGACAGGCTCCAAGAGCCGTTCCGCAAGGCGCTCATCCCCGACTACCAGGATATACGCGACACCTGCATGGACGGCGGCGCGCTTGCGATGTGGATTTCCGGGTCGGGGTCGACGATGATGGCCGCCATCGACGACGGGCTCGTCGCGGAAAGCCTGCGCGCCCGCATCAAGGCGATGCACCCCGACTTCGACGTCTCCGTGCTCGACTGCGACCCGCACGGCGTGCGCATCGAGATGGACTAGCCGACGGAGCCTACGGCCGTCCGATCGAGCGACGCCGGGACGAGCACCCCTTCGTATGAAAGGAAATCGGGGATGAAGCTCTCCTCGGCCGCCGCGCCGTCCTGCCAGAAATAATCCTCGATTCCCAGCGAATCCGCGAAATCGAGCAGTTCCTCGTATTCGTCGGCGGTCACGCGCCGCGAAAGCTCAGGGTGCTGCGAAAACGTGCGCATGGGCGTGTATTGGCTCATGAGGCTGAGCGTCACGGCATCTCCGTAGGCCTCGGCCACGTGATGCACGTTTTCGCACGCTTCGCCCACATGGCCAGGCAGAAGCAGGATGCGGACGATGACCCGGGCGCCTGTCGCCGCCATGGCGGCCAGGGCTTCGCGGGCGACGCGCGGGTACTCGGGCGCATGCGAGAACGCCCGCGCGGTTTCAGGATGGGCGTAACGCAGGTCGGTCAGGAACGTGTCGACGTACCCTCTCAGGGACGCGATCGCGCGCGGCGCCTCGTATCCCGACGTGTTGTACACGATCGGAAGGTTCAAGCCGTGCGCGCGGGCCTCGTCGAGCGCGATGCGGATATGCGGCACGTAGTGCGTCGGCGTGACCAGATTGATATTGAGCGCGCCTTGGTCCTGCAGCTCGAGAAAGATATGCGCAAGC
Source organism: Slackia sp. CM382 (assembly GCF_000293015.1). Classification (NCBI taxonomy): domain Bacteria; kingdom Bacillati; phylum Actinomycetota; class Coriobacteriia; order Eggerthellales; family Eggerthellaceae; genus Slackia; species Slackia sp. CM382. The sequence goes on along the minus strand of NZ_ALNO01000016.1, from coordinate 22,988 downwards.
CGGTCGATACCGATATCAAGACCCGCATCGCCGTTCGCGATGGCGCGATTCTGGCAATAGATGCAGTGAAGGGGGCAATGGCTGAAGAACACGGTGCCGCTGCCCGCCTCCCCTGAAATGGGAGGCTCTTCCCAATGATGGAGGGCCGCGCGCGCGACGCGCACCGATGCCCCTGCGCCGCACACGCCCCGATGCCCGGCGTTCCTGTCGGCGCCGCAGGCGCGCGGGCAGAGCGCGCAGCGCGAGAGTTCGGGAAGCGTCGGGGCGGGACGCACGGCGCCGCCCGGCGATGCGGAAGCCATCGGGTCGGCCTTATTCCGCGCGACGGATCCTGCGGGCGATGCGGTCGGCGACCGATACGGACTCGCGGCGATCGGAACCCCAGAACACGAGCGAGAACATACCTGGTCCCACATGGCAGCCGATGACGGGACCGACCACGCTGTCCATGAAGACGACGTCGTCGTGATCCTTGAGGATGGCTTCCTTGAGCTTCTCCATATCGCGGGCATTGTCCGCGTTGCCGACCGCGAGCAGATGCGAGGGCGCGTCGGCATCGGCGTTCGCCGTGTAGAAATCCGCCATCTGGCGAATGGCCTTCTTGCGTCCGCGCGCAACGCCCTTCATTGCAAGGGTGCCGTCGAGCGCGAAGTTGAGCAGGGGTTTCACGTCGAGCTTCGAACCCGCATAGGCGATGGAGTCGGGAATGCGGCCGCCGCGGCGCAGAGATTCGAGATCGTCGACCATGAAGATCGCGTTCACGAAGTAGCGGGCCTCCTCCACCCATGCGACGAGCTCCTGCGCGGACATGCCCTTGTCTCGCTGGCGGATGGCCTCGGAGACGAGGAAGGCCTCGGCCGTGGAGGCCATGAGCGTGTCGACCACGTAGAGCTCGGCCGACGGATGGCTCTGCATCACCTGGTCGCGCACCATGATGGCCAGATCGAAGCTGCCCGAAAGCCCGGAGGTGAAGCTCAGATACACCGTCGGGACGCCGCTTTCGGCCGCGGCGAGGAAGGCGTTGGTCAGCGACGCGATCGACAGCTGCGCGGTCGAGGGCTGCTCGCCCTTGCGCATGCGCTCGTAGAATTCATGCGGCGTCATGCTGCGCCATAGATCGTCGAAATGCTCCTCGGTACCGAAGAAGAACGGGAATTCGAGCAGCGTCACGCCTTCCCTGTCGATCATGTCGACGGGAAGCTCGCAGCAGGAATCGACGATGAGGTTGCATTGGGGCTCCATGGGGCCGCCTTTCTTCTTTCAAGCCCTCGGCCCGCAGGTCGCGGCGAGGAACCAGAGCTTAAGGAGGCGTATTCTCTCACACGTCCATGATGATATCGTCGAGAGCCGCGTCTGCATGCCGCGCGCGAGGCGCGCCGACGATGCGGCGGCGGATGCCCCTAGGCATGCACGCTCTTCTGCCCACGCAGGCGCGCGACCAGGTCGGCGCGACGGTTCCACAGTCCCATCTCGAGTCCGACCGGATAGGAATGGGGACGGTAGAGCCGCTTCTGCGATTCGTCGAGCTGCGCCAAGCCGGCCGCGACACGATCGCGCGCCGCCATGGCGCTGCGGTCCTCGTCGGCAAGGACGGACGCGCCTGCGCGCGCGAGCGGGGCAAGAAGCGTGGTGCACGACATGCCCGCAAGCGCCTTCCGGCGCAGCACGTCGGCCGGATCGACGATGGTCTCCTCGGCACCCACGCCCGCATCCACGTCAAAGACCATGTCGCCCGCAAGACGCCCTTCGGCATCCACATAGCGACGGACGTCGAGCACGCCTGGAATCGTCAGCTTGGAGGACTGCTCGGATACCTTCAGGCGGCCCGTCCATGCAACGTCCCCGGATCCGCGCGTGGCGGAAAGCTTGTAGACGCCGCCGAGGGACGGCTGGTCGTAGGCCGTCGCCAACTTCGTGCCGACGCCCCAAGAAGAGACCTGAGCGCCCTGGGCGCGGATGGAAGCGATGGCATGCTCGTCCAGATCGTTGGACAGGACGATGCCGCAGTCGGACAGTCCTGCAGCGTCGAGCTTCTCGCGCGCGTGCTTCGCGAGCCAGGCCAGATCGCCCGAGTCTATGCGGATGCCGAGCAGACGCTCGCCGCGTTCGCGCATCTCGAGGCCGACCGTGATCGCGTTGTCGATGCCGCGCTTCACGTCATAGGTGTCCACGAGCAGCACGCAGTTCTTCGGGAAGCTGCGCGCGTAGGCGCGGAAGGCCTCGAGCTCGTCGTCGAAGGCCATGACCCAGGAATGCGCATGCGTGCCCGACACGGGAATACCGTATTTCTTGCCCGCGAGGACGTTCGAGGTCGAAGCGCAGCCGCCCACGACGGCCGCGCGGCTCGCCCAGAGCGACCCGCCCGCGCCCTGGGCGCGCCTCAGGCCGAACTCGGCGACCGGCGTCTGCGCCGCCAAGCACACGCGCGCCGCTTTCGTCGCGATGAGCGTCTGGAAGTTCATGCAGTTGAGCAGTGCCGTCTCGAGCAGTTGGCACTGCATGATCGGTCCGGTGACGCGCACGATGGGTTCCATGGGAAAGACGATCGTCCCCTCCCGCACCGCATCGATATCGACGGAAAGCCTCATCGTGCTCAAATATGCGAGAAAGCGGGCATCGAAGAGCGGACCGCCCGCAGGAGCCGTGAGCGAGGCAAGATAGGAGATGTCATCCGCATCGAAGCCGAATCCGTCGACCATCTCGGCGAGCTGGGCGCATCCGCAGGCGACGGCGAAACCGCCCTCGAACGGGTTGTCGCGGAAGAACATGAAGAAGCATGCCTCTTCGTCGCCTTTGCCCGTCTCCCAATAGCCTTGGGCCATCGTGATCTGGTAAAGGTCGGTCAGAAGCGCATACCGAAGCGTTTCCCTGTCCATGGCGTCTGTCCTTTCATGCGAACGCATATGAAGAGGCAGGCCGCGCGGGCCTGCCGAAAAAGGTCGGTCGATCAGCTTTCGGAACCGGGGGCGTCCTTGCCCTGGGTCTTGTGCGAGCGCCTGCGCGCGCGGCGATGCTCGTCTGCGGGCATCGGCTTCGCGTCGGACAGCCCGCTTGAGCGCTGGCCCGGACGCGCACCCGATGAGCGGCGGAGCCCCTGGTCGTGGCGCGGCTGCTTGGAAGACGCGTCATGGGCCGCCTGGCCGTTCGCCTCATGGCGACGACGAGGACGCGCCTCGTCCCGCGGGCGCCTGGACGCCGCGTCCTGCGCGCGTTCGGCCGTACGGCGGCGCGGCTGACGACGAGGCGCGGACGGCTTGCCCTCGGACGACGCATCGGGGGCGGAACCGGAAGAGCGGCGGCGCCGGGGCGTGCGCGAGGACGAGGAACCCTGCGTATCCGAAGACGAGTTCGGCCTGCGGCGGCGTGAACGGCCGAGCGAAGGATCGGACGCATCCTTGCGTCCCGTGCGGGATGATCCGCGGCGGACGACGCCGCGCTCGGCGAGCGTGTCCTTGCCGGTGAAGATGGAATCGTCCACCAGGCTGCTCGTCTTCGCCGCGGCATCCGGATCGGCATGGTCGAAGTAGGCGTCTTCGGGCACGGTGTCGGGGCGGCCGCTGCCGGAGGCGTTGCGCTCGACCGTCATCTCGTCGACGGGCACCTTGATGCGCGTGCTGTCCGGCGTGAGCAGCGTCACGGTCTCGCGCGGGACGTTGATTTCTATCACCTTCGCCTCGCCGTCGGGCACAGCGACCTTCGCGCCCATCTTCGGGCAGCGGCACTTGAATTCCTTGTACACGTTGTTTTCATAGCGCAGGCAGCACATGAGGCGTCCGCAGACGCCCGAGATCTTCTGGGGGTTGAGCGAAAGGTCCTGGTCCTTGGCCATGCGGATGGACACGGGGTTGAACTTGCCGCCGAAACGGCGGCAGCACAGCTCGAGCCCGCAATGCCCCAGGCCGCCGACGATGCGGGCCTCGTCGCGCACGCCGATCTGATGCATGGCGACATGGACGTGGAATTCGGACGCGAGCACGCGCACCAGGTTGCGGAAGTCGACGCGATCGTCCGACTCGAAGTAGAAGATCGCCTTGTCGCCGCCGAAGAGGAATTCCACGGTCACAGGGCGCATGTCGACCTTCTGCTCGGCCACGATGCGCCTGAAGACAGGCAGCGCGTCTTCGGACTGCCGGCAGAGATCTTTCCATGACGCCGTGTCTTCCTCGGTGGCCACGCGCTCGACCGGCTTCAACGGCGAGCGCAGCGCCTTGATCGACTCCTGGTCGACGTCCATCAGGTTGTTATCGGCGATACCGTATTCGAGCCCGCGCTCCGTACGCACGATGAGCGCATCCCCGCGCGAGAATTCGACTCCGGCAGGATCGAACCACAGGGTGCGCGGATTATAGGTCAGCCGCACGGCTGCGACCTTAGGCATAGAGAACCTCTCTTATCTCGAAGAGCAGAGCTTCGATGCTTAGCTGCGGAGAAACATTATACGAAATGGCTTCGTCGGCCGACGAAGCCCGGGCGAGCGCCCTACATGCTTTCTGCACCGACGTGCGCGACGCGGCATCGGCGACGGCATCCCGCGCATCCGCGTTGACGACGAGCTCGGGCGTGCCTGCGCACGTGACCATGACGTCGCGCAGCCATGAACGGATGATCGACGTCATTTGAGCCAGAAGCTCGGTCGTCGCGCGTCCGAGGGCGCGCTTCTGCGTGGCGGCGAGTTCCTTGAGCGCCGATTTCTGCAGGTATTCGGCGCTTTCCTCGAGGATGCGCGCGTGATCGCGCTGGACTTCGTCGAGCGGTGCCTTCGAAGACGTGACCAGGTCGGCCGCGTAGTCGAGCACGTCGAGATCGTCGGCGCGCGCGAGCGATGCCAAGACCGTGAGAACCTTCTGGCGGAACAGCCCGCGCTCGGAGGAGCGCAGGAAAGCCGCAGCCTTGGTGACCGACCCGCCGCAGGTCTGGATGGCGATCTTCGCCTCGGCATCCGAACAGCCCACGTTCTGCACGAGGATCGACGCGGCCTCGTTCGCGGGGATGGTGCGGAACGGCACGACCTGGCATCGCGAGACGATGGTGGGAAGGATGCTCGAGGCGGTGCGTCCGAGCAGGATGATGACGACGTCGTCGGGCGGCTCTTCGAGCGTCTTCAGGAAGGCGTTCGCCGCCGAGGTGCCCATGCGGTCGACCTCGTCGACGATGTAGATCTTGCGCGCGCCCTGCATCGGCGCGAGCGTCACGTCCGCGACGACGGACCGCACCTGGTCGACCAGATAGCCCTGCGCGCCTTCGGGCGACAGGTGATGGATGTCGGGATGCGTGCGTCGGGAAACGCGGCGGCGGATGTCCTCGCGCGCGGACGGATCGTCTTCGTGCGCCTTGAGGATCTCCTCGGCGAAGGCGAAGGCCGCGGTCTCTTTGTTGGACCCGGCGACGCCCGTGAAGAGATAGGCATGGCTCACGCAGCGCTGCGCGACGCACGAGCGCAGGTAGGCCCGCACGCGCGGCTGCCCGTAGATGGCATCGAAGGCGTCAGGCATGGGACGCCTCGCACGGGCATGCCGATGGCGCGGATGCGGCGGCTTCCGCCAGCACCTCGGCAAGCATGGAAAGAAGAGCCTGCTGATCGACGTCGAAGAGGTCGGATACAGAAGCGACGACCTGCACCGCCGTATCTTCGACGCTGCCGGCCGACGAGACGGCGCGGAAGCGCTCGGGTTCGCAGGCCGCGAGGGCGTCGAATCCTTGCGCGACGCGCGCATGGAACCGATCGCTCGCCTGCTCCATCCGATCGGCGCCGAGCGTCGTCGCCCGAGCAAGGCCCGCATGCGCATCCGCGGCCTGCATGAGGAGCGTGCGGGCAGGAAGCGTTCCCTGGCATGCGAGCAGGTTGAGAAAGCGGACGGCATCGAGATCGATGCCGCGTCCATAGGCCTGGTAGGCCGTCGTGGAATCGATGAACCGATCGCAGAGGACGACCGCGCCGCGCTCGAGCGCAGGGGCGATCACCTGGGAAACGAGCTGGGCGCGCGAAGCTTCGAAGACGAAAAGCTCGGACAGGCCGCACATCTCCTCCCGATCCGGATCGAGCACCACCGCGCGCAAAGCCTCGCCCACGGACGTGCCGCCCGGTTCGCGCAGGCGCAGCACCTCATGGCCCAGACGCTCGAGCACATGGGCCAGAATGGCGATATGCGTGCTCTTCCCCGCCCCTTCGCCACCTTCGAAGGTGATGAAGACGCCGGATGAAGCGCTCTGGGCAGTGTGAATCGGCATAGGGCGGACCTTCGGGAAAAGGAAGCGCGCACGGGACGGAGCGCTTCCGATGAACATGAACCGTAACCTAGCAGTATAACGAAAAAGCCGCCCCGGAGGGCGGCTTTCACGCTTCATGCGGTTTCGTCGCGGCTTAGTTGCCGGCGAACAGCTCGATGGTGTCGCCTTCGGCGACGGTGACCATGGCCTTCTTCCACGAACGGGTAAGGCCGGGCTGCTGACGGACGCGCTTGGGCTTCGGCTTCACGTTGAGCGTGTTGACCTTGACGACCTTGACCTTGAAGATCTCTTCGACCGCTTTGCCGATCTCGATCTTGTTGGCATCCTTGGCAACCTCGAACGTGTAGACGTTACGGCTCATCATGTCGTAGCTATGCTCGGTGATGATGGGGCGGATGATAACCTCGCGAGGATCCTTCATTATGCAAGCACCTCCTCGAGGCGGTTCAGGGCCGCAACGGTCAGGACCAGGGCCTTGTTATCGATGATCTCGAGCGTGTGGGCGTCGGCCACGGGGATGACGGTCACGTTCGGGATGTTGCGGAAAGACAGGTACGTCACGACGTCGTCGTTGCCGATGACGATCGTGGTGCGGCGGTCCAAGCCGAGGGCCTTGAGGGCCGCGACGGCCTTCTTCGTGGAAGGCTCTTCGAAATCGAAGCCTTCGACGACGGTGAGCTGGCCGTCGGCAAGCTTCGCGGAAAGCGCGGAGCGCTCGGCGAGCTTGACTTCCTTGCGGTTGACGCGGAAGGCGTAGCTGCGGGGATGGGGTCCGAAGACCGTGCCGCCGCCGACCCAATGGGGCGCGCGGATCGTGCCCTGACGCGCACGGCCGGTGCCCTTCTGGCGCCACGGCTTGCGGCCGCCGCCGGAAACCTGGCCGCGGGTCTTGGTGCTGTGGGTGCCCTGACGCAGCGCCGCCTGCTGAGAGCGGACGACCTGATGCATCACCGGCACGTTCGGCTCGATGCCGAACACAGCGGCGTTCAGATCGGCCTCTTTGACCGTCTTGCCGCTTGCGTCTTTGATTTCAATCTTTGCCATTCTGATGAACTCCTCTAATACCGGTGCGGCGGATTAAGCCATGCGGACGCGCACGATGCCGCCCTTAGCGCCCGGAACAGCACCCTTCACGAGAATCAGGTTCTGCTCGGCGTCGATGCGGACGACCTCGAGGTTCTTCGTGGTCACGGTGTCGGTGCCCATGTGGCCCGGCATGCGGACGCCCTTGAAGACGCGGGAAGGCGTGGCGCACTGGCCGACCGAGCCGGGAGCACGGTGGAAGTGCGCGCCGTGGCCGCCCGGGCCGCCGGCGAAGCCGTGGCGCTTGATGACGCCCTGGAAGCCCTTGCCGATGGACGTGCCGGTCACATGGACCTTCTTCACGTCGGCGAAAACTTCGACGGTCTGGGTGTCGCCGACCTTGTAATCGGCGGCGGATTCGACGCGGACCTCGCGCAGATGGCGGGTGGGCTCCACGCCGGACTTCGCGAAATGGCCGCCCATGGGCTTGTTGACCTTCTTGGCCTTGATGGCGCCGAAGCCCAGCTGAACGGCCTCGTAGCCGTCGGTTTCCTTGGTCTTGACCTGGCAGACCGTGTTCGGCTCGGCAACGATGACGGTCACAGGGACGACCTGGTCGTTCTCGTTGAAGAGCTGGGTCATGCCGAGCTTCTTGCCGTAGATGGCGTTGATCATCTCTCACACACTCCTTACAGCTTGATCTCGATGTCGACGCCAGCCGGCAGGTCGAGGCGCATGAGCGAATCGACCGTGTTGGGGGTCGGCTCGAGGATGTCGATCAGGCGCTTGTGCGTGCGCATCTCGAACTGCTCGCGAGAATCCTTGTCGACGTGCGGGCCGCGCACGACCGTGAAGAGGTTGCGCTCGGTCGGCAGGGGGATAGGTCCGGAGACCTTGGCACCGGTCTTCTGGGCGGTGTCGACGATGAGCTTGGTGGACTGGTCCACGATCTCATGGTCATAGCCCTTCAGGCGGATGCGAATCTTCTGATTAGCCACTTTGATTTCCTCCGTAAGAATCCAGCATGCGCCCTTAGGAAGCGCTGCCGCCAGCTTTGCTGATGATTTCCTCGGCAACGTTCTTGGGAACGGCCTCGTACGAGTCGAACTGCATGGTGTAGGATGCGCGGCCCTGCGTCGTGGAACGAAGGTCGGTCGCGTATCCGAACATCTCGGACAGAGGCACCTTGGCGGAGATGGTCTTCGCGTTGCCGCGATCGCCCATGCCCTGGATCTGGCCGCGGCGGCTGGACAGGTTGCCCATGACGTCGCCCATGTAATCCTCGGGAGTCTCGACCTCGACGGCCATCATAGGCTCGAGGATGACCGGAGCGGCCTTGCGCAGGGCGGCCTTGATGGCCATCGAGCCTGCGACCTTGAAGGCGGCTTCGGAGGAGTCGACCTCGTGGTAGGAGCCGTCGACCAGCTCGACCTTGATATCCACGACCGGATAGCCGGCCAGGACGCCGGAGTCGAGGGCTTCCTGGATGCCCTTGTCGATGGAGGGGATGTATTCCTTCGGCACGACGCCGCCGACGATCTTGTTCTCGAATTCGTAGCCCGCGCCCTGCTCCTGCGGATACAGGTTGATGACCGCATGGCCGTACTGGCCGCGGCCGCCGGACTGGCGGACGAACTTGCCTTCGACGTTCAATGCAGGCTGCGTGGCGGTTTCGCGGTACGCGACCTGCGGCTTGCCGACGTTGGCCTCGACCTTGAATTCGCGGAGCAGACGGTCGACGATGATCTCCAGGTGCAGCTCGCCCATGCCGGCGATGATCGTCTGGCCGGTCTCCTGGTTGGTGGAGACGCGGAACGTCGGATCCTCTTCGGCGAGCTTCTGCAGCGCGAGGCTCATCTTGTCCTGCTCGGCCTTGGTCTTGGGCTCGACGGCGATATCGATGACCGGGTCGGGGAATTCCATGGACTCGAGGATGATCGGATGGTCGGCATCGCAGAGGGTGTCGCCCGTCGTGGTGTCCTTGAGGCCGACGGCGGCGACGATATCGCCCGCGGCACAGTTCGTGCGATCGATGCGGTCGTTCGCGTTCATCTCGAGGATGCGGCCGATGCGCTCGCGCTTGCCCTTGGTGGCGTTCAGCGCGTAGGAACCGGACTCGAGGGAGCCGGAATACACGCGGAAGTACGTGAGCTTGCCGACGAACGGGTCGGTCATGATCTTGAAGGCGAGCGCGGCGAACGGCTCCTTGAGGTCGCTCGGACGGGCCTCCTCTTCGTTGGTGTCGGGGTTCGTGCCCGTGATGGCCGCGACGTCGGTCGGGGCGGGCAGATAGTCCACGACGCCGTCGAGCAGTTCCTGGACGCCCTTGTTCTTGTAGGAGGAACCCACGAAGACCGGGTGCAGGGCGCAGTCGATGGTGCCCTTGCGGATGGCGGCCTTGAGCTCGTCGACCGTGACGGCTTCGTCCATGAGGACCTTCTCCATCATCGCGTCGTCGCAGTCGGCGGCGGCTTCGAGGAGCTCCTGATGGCGAATCTCGGCCTCTTCGGCGAATTCGGCCGGGATGGCGTCCATCGGCTCGGGATAGGTCATGCCCTTGTCGTCGGCCTTGAAGTCCCAGGCGGTCATCGTCACAAGGTCGATGACGCCCCAGAAGTTGTCTTCGGCGCCCATCGGCATCTGCACGGCGACGGCAGGCGCGCCCAGACGCTCGTGCATCGTGTCGATGGCATGGAAGAAGTCGGCGCCGACGCGGTCGTACTTGTTGATGTACGCGATGCGGGGCACGCCGTAGCGGTGGGCCTGGCGCCAGACGGTCTCGGACTGGGGCTGGACGCCGGCGACCGCGTCGAAGACGGCGACGGCGCCGTCGAGCACGCGCAGGGAGCGCTCGACTTCGGCGGTGAAGTCGACGTGGCCCGGGGTGTCGATGATCTGGATGCGGTGCTCGACGCCGTCCTTCTCCCAGAAGGTGGTCGTGGCCGCGGACGTGATGGTCACGCCGCGCTCCTGCTCCTGGACCATCCAGTCCATCGTGGCCGCGCCCTCGTGGACCTCGCCGATCTTATGGGTCTTGCCCGTGTAATAGAGAATACGCTCGGTCGTGGTGGTCTTACCGGCATCGATGTGGGCCATGATGCCGATATTGCGCGTATTCTTCAGAAGGTTTTTCTTGTCTGCCATGAGTTGCGCCCCTTAGAAACGATAGTGAGAGAACGCACGGTTGGACTCGGCCATCTTGTAGAGATCCTCGCGACGCTTCACGGAAGCGCCGGTGTTCTCGGAGGCATCGATGATCTCCTGCGCGAGGCGCTGGGCCATGGTGTGCTCCTTGCGCTTGCGGGAGAAGTCGACGATCCAACGAATGGCGAGCGTGGTCGCGCGACGGGGGTTGACCTCCATCGGGACCTGATAGGTTGCGCCGCCGACGCGCTTGGGCTTGACCTCAAGGGTGGGGCGGACGTTGTCCATGGCTTTCTTGAAGACGGACAGGGCATCCTGGCCGGTCTTCTCGGCGACGATGTCGAACGCACCATAGACGATGTTCTCGGCGACGGACTTCTTGCCGTCGAGGAGAACCTTATTGATCAGCTGCGTGACCAGACGGTTGTTGAACCTTGCGTCCGGCTGGACTTCACGACGGGTTGCTGCTGCACGACGCGGCATAGTGTTGCTCCTTCATGTTCTGTGCGTGCTTCCGGGCGGCCTTCCGCCCATTAGGCCGGGCCTCTTGCCTGACCCGCACGGCTTACTCCTACTTATTTAGGGCGCTTGGCGCCGTAACGGCTGCGAGCCTGCCTGCGCTTGTCGACCGCGGAGCAGTCGAGGGCGGCGCGGATGATCTTGTAGCGGACGCCAGGAAGGTCCTTGACGCGGCCGCCGCGGATGAGCACCATGGAGTGCTCCTGCAGGTTATGGCCTTCACCGGGAATGTACGCGGTGACTTCCATGCCGTTGACCAGACGGACGCGCGCGACCTTGCGCAGCGCCGAGTTCGGCTTCTTCGGGGTGGTGGTGTACACGCGGGTGCACACGCCACGCTTCTGGGGGTTGCCCTTGAGCGCCGGGGTCTTCTTCTTGTCGACCTGCTTGGCGCGGCCCTTGCGGACCAGCTGGTTGATAGTAGGCAAAGCTTTGCTCCTTTTTCGCCTATCTTGCCTTGACCTCGCGGTTCGTCCTGACATCGACGGACGGGCCCTTCGGTCCTTACGTGTCTTTGCACGCAGCTGAAGCGCACGAAAACAGTGCCCCTCGCGGAGACACGAGTGGGAACTTTATCACCGCTGACATGGGGTGTCAAACGCCACGCATCCGGGCGTATCCATATCATGAAGCCAAAGAAACGCCTGGTGGAGGGGTTAACGAAGGATACGGGAGCACCCGACGACCATCAAAGCACGACAATTCGCGGAAATGCAGGGAGCTAACGTTCGATCAGCACGGGGCATTCGACGTTGCGCAGGACGGCGTAGCTGACCGATCCGAGCGTGCCGCGCACCGCATCGAGGCCGCGGCTGCCCATGACGATCACGTCCACGTCGTGAGCGCGCGCATAGCCGGCGATGACCTTGCTCGGCTTGCCCTGCTCGACGACGAGGTCGAAGCCGTCGGCCGATCCGAACTGCTTGGACACCATGGATTCGAGCTTCGCGCGCTGGAACGCGAGGTAGCTCGCGCGCATGGCATCGAACCGGGCCTCGCTCGCACGGCCCATTCCCGACATCTCCTCCGCCAGGATGAACGGGGTCGAATCGAAATCGGGCACAGCGGCGACATAGAGAACCGTCACCTTCGCATCGGGCGTGGAAGCCGCCCAGCCATGGGCGGTCGCCAGCGCGTTGCGCGACGAATCGGACCCGTCAAACGGAACGAGGATGCTCTTGTACTCCATTATGACCTCCTTTTTCCGAATGCGAGGCATCTGCCACGGCATCATTGTACCGCAGCCGCGGGGCCTTAGCCGAAATCGCGCGACTTCTCGCAGGTCGCATGCAGGGCTTCCATGACGGACGAGCGGAAGCCGAGCTCCTCGAGGACGCGGACGCCTTCGATCGTGGTGCCTGCCGGCGAGCAGACGGCATCCTTGAGCGCGGCGGGATGCGCGCCGTCTTCGAGCGCCATGCGCGCCGATCCGGCGACGGCCTGGGCGGCGAAGCGGTAGGCCTGGGCGCGCGGCATGCCTTCGAGCACGGCGGCATCGGCCATGGCCTCGATCATCATGAAGACGAAGGCGGGCGACGAGCCGGCAAGCGCGGTAGCCGCATCCATGAGCGATTCGGGGATGACCTCGAAGCGGCCGAAGGCGGCGGCGATGGATTCGGCCGTGCGGCGATCGGCGGCGCTCACCGCATCGGCGAAGGAGACCGAAGTCATCCCCTCTCCTACCGCGGCGGGCATGTTGGGCATGAAGCGCGCGACGTTCTCGGTGCGGGCGCGCGACGCAATCCAGGCGATCGGCTTGCCGGCAGCGATGCTCACGAGCAGCGCATCTTCGCGGATGATGCCGTTCACTTCGGATAAGACCAGATCGCAGACCTGAGGCTTCACCGCAAGCACGACGACGTCGCACGCGGCGGCCGCCGCATTGTCGGCGGAAACATTGATGCCGAAGCGCGCGGACGCATCCGCACGCGTCACGGACGAGGGCGCGCACGCCGTGATGTCGGCGGCGGCAAAGGCCTCCGATGCTGTCAGGCCCGCGATCATCGCGCGCGCCATCTTCCCGCAGCCTATGAACCCGATCGTCGTCATGGAAGCCTTCCTTCCTCGCGTCCTCTACGCCCCGAGAATGCGCGCGGCGACCTGCTTCTTGCGCGACAGCACGCCGGGCATCCAAGTGCTTCCGTCCTTGCAGCTGATATCGAAGGCGCGCTCGACGATGCGACGGTTGCCCTCGGAGATGAACTGGCTGCCTTCGGCGATGATGTCGGTCACCATGAGCAGGGCGAACTCGTAGCCGTGGTCTTCGACCAGCGTGCGCAGGTATGCGCGGATCTCGTCCTCGCGCTCGAGCACCGCCTGCAGGGCGACGGTCTCGTGCTGGGCGATGAGCACGACCGAATCGCCCAGCTGGAATTCCTTGGAATCCGCGCCGACGAGCTTGCCGACGGGCAGATCCGCCTCGCCGCCGCGGCAGCGGAAGATCTCGATGCCGAATTCGACGTGGTCGACGCCGAGGATGCTCGAGAGATAGGCGACCTGGTCGCGGTCGAACGCGGTGGCGGTGGGCGACTTCAGGATGACCGTGTCGGTCAGGCAGGCGGACAGGAGCACGGCCGCGATCGGCACGGGGATGTCGATCCCTTCGTTGCGCGCGAGGCTCGTCACGATGGCGGCCGACGAGCCGACCGGCATGTTGGTGAAGCGGATGGGCAGCGCCGTGGAAACGTCGCCGATGCGGTGATGGTCGACGATCTCGACGATCTCCGCCTCTTCGATGCCCGTGGCGGCCTGGCGGGTCTCGTTGTGGTCGACGAGGATGACCTTCTGGCGCGGCTTGGCGGCGACATCGGAGCGGGTCACGATGCCGATGCACATTCCCGCGTCGTCGAGGACGACGGCCTCGCGCAGAGCGCTCGCCATCAGATCCTCGACGGCTTCGCCGAGCAGGCCCTCCGCCTCAAGCGAGAGCACGTCGGTCTCAAGCACGTCGTCGACCTTTTCGAACAGGGACTTGACCAGATCGTCGGTCACCGCGGCGCAGGCGTCCTTCGCGTCGAGCGCCTCGTCGTCGACGCGGTCGGTGGCGGAGATGTAGCGCTCGGCGATCATGCGGGTCGTGATCAGGCCCGCATAGGAGCCGTCGTCGTTGGTGACGACGAGAGACCGCACGTTGTGCCTGCGCAGCGAACGGCCCGCCTCGATGAGCGGCGCGTCGTGCGCGATGCTGATGGGATCGGCGGTCATGACGTCGCGCACGCGGGCGCAGACGTTGGAGATGGCGCGCGGCGCCTCGACGCCGTACTTCTCGAATATATAGGCGGTCTCCGCTGGGAGAGGGCCCAGACGCACCGGCTCGAAGACGTCGTCGGAGCCGTCGCGACGGGCGATCTCGTTTTTCAGCCACGCGTATCCGACGGCAGACGAAATCGCATCGTTATCTGGGTTTTTGTGCCCCATCACCAGAATCGGTGAAGCCATTTTGCATTCCTTTCGGGTCAGTCGTGATCCACAGCGGGCAAGTGTATCATGGGCACGCGCATGCCCCTCGGCCATGCCCGCGGGATGCGCTCGAAACGCACAATCAGGCATTGAGCCGCGCCTCGGGCGCGGAAAGGAGCCTTACGTGAAGATCATCAGCATCCGCGACGTCATCGGCCCCATCATGATCGGCCCGTCGAGCAGCCATACGGCCGGCGCGCTGCGCATCGCGCTCATGTGCCGGCGCCTGCTGTCGGGCACGCCCGTCGCCGCCGATTTCAAACTCTACGGAAGCTTCGCCCAGACCCACGACGGTCACGGCACCGACAAGGCGCTCGTCGCCGGCATGCTCGGCATGGCGCCCGACGACGAACGCATCCGCGACTCGTTCGACTGCGCTCGGGCGGCCGGGCTCGCCTTCACGCTCACGCCGCGCGCCGCCGACCACGTCGACCACCCCAACACCGTGGACATCGATGTGACCGACGACACCGGCGCGCACGTATCGGTGCGCGGCGAGAGCATCGGCGGCGGCGCGGCCGTCATCACGCGCATCAACGGCGTCGACGTACGCTTGACCGGGGAATTCCACAGCGTCGTCATCCGACAGACCGATGCGAAGGGCGTGCTCGCGCACATCGCGAGCATCATCAGCGCCTGCGACATCAACATCGCCACCACGCGCCTGTTCCGCGAGAAGAAGGGCGATACCGCCTACACGATCATGCAGACCGACGACGAAATCCCCGCAGGGATCGCCGACGCGCTGCTGGTGCACCCCGACATCCACGACGTGCGCATCGTGAAGAGCGACCGCGCCTCCGACGCCATCCCGCCCGAACACGCGAGCGGCCCCGGCACGGGCTTCGGCGCGGACATGACGGCCGAGGAAGCCGCCGCGGCATTCGATGAGATCGATTTCGCGAACGGCCGCGAGCTGCTCGCCTACTGCGAACGCGAAGGAATCAGAATTTCGGAGGCCATCTGCCGGCGCGAGCGCTGCCTGCTCGCCGCCGACGGCATCGCCGTGGACGACACGCGCAACTACCTGATGGGCGCGCTCGAGATCATGCGCGCCTCGGCCACGACGCCGATCGCAGCGCCGAGGGAATCCATCGGCGGGCTGCTGGGCGGCGAAGCACAGAAGCTCGATGCGCTGACGACGGGGCCGCTCGACCCGCTCATGGCCAAGGCGACCACGTACGCGATGGCCGCGCTCGAAACCAACGCGTCGATGGGACGCATCGTGGCCGCGCCGACGGCGGGCGCCTGCGGCGTGATCCCCGGCGTGCTGCTCGCCTGCCAGGACGTCTACGGATTCACCGACGAGCAGCTGCGGGACGCGCTCGCGAACGCCGCCGCGATCGGATACCTGATCACGCGCAACGCCAGCGTGTCGGGCGCGGAGGGCGGCTGCCAGGCCGAAGTCGGATCCGCCTCGGCCATGGCCGCGAGCGCGGTGACGGAGCTCTTCGGCGGCACGCCGCGCCAATGCCTCGACGCGGCGGGAAACGCGTCGATGGGGCTCATGGGGCTCGTATGCGACCCGATCGCCGGCCTCGTCGAGGTGCCCTGCCAGAAGCGCAATGCCACGGGAGCCGCCAACGCGCTCGTTTCGGCGCAGATCGCGCTCGCCGGCATCGGCAACTTCGTCAATTTCGACGAGACGATCGACGCCCAGCGCCGCGTAGGCGCCTCGCTTCCCTTCGAGCTGCGCGAAAGCGCCTTGGGCGGCATCGCCGCCACCCCGACGGCCTGCTCGTTCTGCGCAGGGTGCAAGTAGACGAAGCATGCACGGCGCCGCCGTCGGCCGTCCCGCATCGATGCACGACGTCTATCCCCCCGCTTCGATGCGCCATCGCTCGCTCGGAGGCGCCGCCGACCGCCCCATTCTTCTAGCACGAGAAAGGCCCGCCGATGCGGGCCTTTCGTCTATCTGCACGTACCGCGACGAAACCGGAATGCACAGGCATGCAGCCGCGAGCCGCCCTACGTCTCGATCTTGACGATGGGCGCGTAGTCCTTCAAGAGCTTCTTCGTCACATTGCCCTTGACGAACTTTATGTGCAGCATGTCGCCATCGACCTTGGTCACGCGACCGCGGCCGAAGGTCTTGTGGTCGACGACGTCGCCGGCGGCGAACATGACGGACGCCGCCGATTTCTTCCCGATGTTCGGGCTTACGCGGCCGCGGCTGCGGCTGTAACTCGTCGACGAGAGGCCGAAGACGCGCCCCTCCCCCGCCTCGGTGCCGCTGCCCGAGATGCCGCGGCGGCTTCCGCGCTTCTCCCAGCCGGTGCCCGATAGGCCCTCGCTGCCGAGGCCGATGCTATGCCGCAGGTCGGAAGGGATCTCCCCCACGAAGCGCGATACGGGGTTCGCGTTGGTCTCGCCGTACATCTTGCGCGTGGCGGCGCAGGTCAGGTACAGCTTCTTGCGTGCGCGCGTGATGGCGACGTAGGCCAGGCGGCGCTCTTCCTCGAGGCCCGCCTCGTCGTGGCTCGAATTCATATGCGGGAAGAGCGATTCCTCCATGCCGGCGGAGAAGACCGCGTCGAATTCCAGGCCCTTGCTCGAATGGATCGTCATCATCGTGACCGCATGGCCGTCGGCGTCGGCCGCGGCATCCAGGTCGGTGCGCAGACGGACCCATTCGATGAAGTCGGCCATGCTCTCGGGCGAGAGCTGGCGCACGTCGGCGAGCAGGCGCACGCCTTCGGGCGGCAGCGCGCTTTCATCGACCTCGTGCGTTTCGATGTATTCGTCCACGACCGACAGGAATTCACGGATGTTCTCGACGCGGCTCTGAGCCTCGTCCGTATGCTCGGCTTCAAGAGCCGCGATCAGCCCGCTCTTGTCGATGACGGCCTCGATGACCTTGCGCAGATCGCCTGCATAGGTGCCGGCCTCCGCGATGAGCCCGGTGAAGGACGCGAGCGCGCTGCGGGTGCTCGCGCGCAGGGTTTCGTCGGCGACGCATGCCTGAGCGGCCTGCATGAACGTCAGGTGCAGGGTCTGGGCCACCGCATCGATGTGTTCGATGGTCGTGCGGCCGATGCCGCGGCGCGGGACGTTGATGACGCGCTTGGCGGCGATGTCGTCGGCCGGGTTCACGATAAGGGTCAGATAGGCCATGACGTCGCGGATCTCGGCGCGATCGAAGAACTTGGTGCCGCCGACGATGCGGTAGGGCACGCCGGCGCGCAGCAGCATGTCTTCAAGCGACCGGCTCTGCGCATTGGTGCGGTAGAAGACCGCCGTCTCGTCGTACGAGATCCCTTGGCCGTGCAGGCGTTCGATCTCGCCTGCGATCCAGCGGCCTTCATCGCGTTCGTCGGGCGCCATATAGACCGATATCTTGTCGCCCTCGCCCGCTTCGGTGAAGAGCTTCTTGGCCTTGCGATTGCGGTTATGGGAAACCACGGCGTTCGCGGCGGCAAGGATCGTGCCGGTGGAGCGGTAGTTCTGCTCCAGCTTGACCGAGCGCGCCTGCGGATAGTCCGACTCGAATTCGAGGATGTTGCGGATGTCGGCGCCGCGCCACGAGTAGATCGACTGGTCGTCGTCGCCCACGACCATGATGTTGCGGTTCTTCGCCGCGAGCTGCTTGGTGATTTCGTACTGGGCGTGGTTGGTGTCCTGATATTCGTCCACGAGCAGGTACTTGAAACGGTCCTGGTAGGCGGCCAGCACGTCGGGATGATGCTTGAACAGCAGGTACGTGTAGAGAAGCAGGTCGTCGAAGTCGAAGGAGTTCGCCGCGCGCAGGCGCTCCTGCAGGCGCTCGTAGACGCGGGCGCATACCTTGGCGGTCGGGTCGTGGGCTTCATCGGCGAAGACGCCGGGCACGATGAGCTCGTTTTTCGCCGTGGATATACGGCTGCGGATGGCGTTGACGGGCCAGCGCTTCGGGTCGATGTTCAGCTCGGCCATGATGTCTTTCACCAGGCGCTTCGAATCATCGTCGTCGTAGATGGTGAAGCCTTGGAAAAAGCCCAGGCGCTCGCAGTCGGTGCGCAGGATGCGCACGCACATGCTGTGGAAGGTGCTCACCCACATGCCGCGGGCGGCGGGGCCCACGAGGCGGCCGAGGCGCTCGCGCATCTCGGCGGCGGCCTTGTTGGTGAACGTGATGGCCAGAATCTGCCACGGCTGGATGCCCAGGTCTTCGAGCATATGGGCGATGCGATACGTGAGCACGCGCGTCTTGCCGCTGCCGGCGCCCGCGAGGACGAGCAAGGGTCCTTCGGTGCAGAGCACCGCTTCGCGCTGGGGGCCGTTGAGGGTATCGAGGTCTATCATCCGTGCGTGCCTTTGCCTTTCGCTGTGTCGATTCCGGAGTGCGCCTGCATCGCCTCCCGTGGCGGTGCGTTCGGCGGCGTTACGCGGCCAAGCCTTTCGCGAGGAAGTAGCCGAGCACGATAACGCCGACGACGATGCGGTAGACGCCGAAGGGCGCGAAGTCGTTGCGTTTGATGTAGCCCATCAGGAATTTGATGGAGACGACGGACACGAGAAACGCGGTCACGATGCCGACGACGAGGACGGCGATCTCGGTCGAGTCCATGGCAAGGCCTGCATGCGCGATGTATTTCACAATCTTCACCAGGCCCCAGCCGAACATGATGGGGATGGCCAGGAAGAACGTGAATTCCGCGGCAGCCGTGCGCGAGCAGCCGGTAAGCATGCCGCCGATGATGGTGGCGCCGGAGCGGGACGTGCCGGGAATGATGGCGAGCACCTGGAAGCAGCCGATCTTGAGGGCGGTCCGCCAATCGATGTCGTCGACCGTGCGCACGGCGAACAGGCCGTCGGGATCGAGCGAGCCGTCGGCTAGACGCGGAACGTCGCCTTTGACGGCGCCGGATTCCACGCCGCGCGCATAGGCGGCGAAGCGACGGGCGTTGCGGCGCTCGAGCGCGATGAAGATGACGCCGTAGGCGATGAGCATGGCGGCCACCACGTAGGCATGGTAGAAGTGCGTGTTCACCCAGTCGTCGAGCAGGATGCCCACGACGGCGGCGGGCACGCATCCGATGACGACCATGCCCCACAAACGCCAGGTGCTGCGGCGCTCGTCCGGGGTCTTCGTGCGGGCGAAGGGGTTGAGCTTCGAGAAGTACAGGATGATGACGGCCATGATGGCGCCGATCTGGATGACCACGAGAAAGAGCGCGAGGAATTCGGGAGTGACGTCGAGCTTCACGAATTCGTCCACCAGGATCATGTGTCCGGTGGATGATACGGGAAGCCATTCGGTCAGGCCTTCGACAACGCCGATGAGCAGCGCCTTGAGCGCTTCGAGTGCGATCATGGATACCGTCAGCTTTCGGTTGGAAGCGCGCAGGAAGCGCGCATGGTTCGGGCGGGAATTCAGCGTGGATATGATACGCGCATAGGCGCGCCGGGACGAGGGGCCGGGCAGGTCTTCGGAGAATCAACGCAGGGGCGGATGGAGTCGCCGGTGCCTTCGCTATTCAAGGCCTGATGAACGCTGCAAGGATGGACAAGACGGCGAGACCTCCCCTGTTTTGAGCTTCGTGGACATGGTGCTGGTCACGAGTTTCGCGCCGGTGCGCATCCGTCTCCGCTGTCGCCGGCGTATGCGAGGCAGCGCTCCCGATCCATGCTGAGGCTTCCGATTCACGCTGCGGCTCCTGATGCGGTTTCATCCCTTCTTCGCCCATTTGCACACGCCATGCGCTATGCTTGCAACCCGAAAACACTTGCCTGGATATTCAGGCAAGCACGTCTTGAGTGCATATGTAGGCGCATATCAGCTAAGGAGCCCGCATGAGTGAGACCGCCCTGCCCGAAGAGAACGTCATCGTGCTCGATTTCGGCGCCCAGTACGGGCAGCTGATTGCACGGCGCGTGCGCGATCTGGGGGTGTTCTCCTCCATTGTGGCGTGCGATGCGCCCGCCGAGGAGATCGCCGCCATGAAGCCGTCGGCCCTCATCCTGTCGGGCGGCCCGGCGAGCGTGTATGCGGAGGATGCGCCTTCGGTCGATCCGAAGGTCTTCGAGCTGGACGTGCCTGTGCTCGGCTTCTGCTACGGGCAGCAGATCATGGCGACGACGCTCGGCGGCGAGGTCGGCCATACCGAGAAGGGCGAATACGGCGCGGCGCCGCTGTCGCGTCGCGGCGAGAGCAGGCTTCTGGCGGGAACGCCCGAGGAGCAGACCGTCTGGATGAGCCATCGCGACGCCGTGAGCCGCGTGCCGGAAGGGTTCGTCGTCACGTCGGTCACCGACACCTGCCCGGTGGCTTCGATGGAATGCGCAGAGAAGATGCTGTTCGCGACGCAGTTCCATCCCGAGGTGCGCCATACCGGCCACGGCAGCGACATGCTGAAGAACTTCCTGTTCGAGATCTGCGGGCTTTCGGCCACGTGGTCGATGGAGAATCTGGTGGATTCGATGGTCGCGTCGATCCGCGAGACCGTGGGCGACGATCGCGTCATTTTGGCGCTTTCGGGCGGCGTGGACTCCAGCGTCGTGGGCGCGCTCCTGTCGCGTGCGATCGGCAAGCAGCTGACCTGCGTGTTCATTAATCATGGACTGCTGCGCAAGAATGAGCCCGAAGAGGTGGAGCGCGTGTTCACCGAGCAGTTCGACGTGGATTTCGTGCACGTGCATGCCGAAGAGCGCTATGCCGAGCTGCTCGACGGCGTGGTGGAGCCGGAACAGAAACGGCGCATCATCGGCACGCAGTTCTGGAAGGAGTTCTTCGCCGTCGCGCAGAAGACGGGCGGCGTGAAGTACCTGGCCCAGGGCACGATCTATCCGGACATCATCGAGAGCGGCGCGCGCAAGACCGGCGGCAAGGCGTCCACGATCAAGAGCCACCACAACCTGATCCCCTTCCCCGAGGGCGTGCATTTCGATCTGATCGAGCCGCTCGACCACTTCTTCAAAGACGAGGTACGCGCGCTGGGCACGGCGCTCGGGCTGCCCGACCGCATCGTGCATCGCCAGCCGTTCCCGGGACCGGGCTTGGCGATTCGCATCATCGGCGCTGTGAGTCCCGAGAAGCTCGAGATCCTGAAGAACGCCGATGCGATCGTGCGCGAAGAGCTGGATGCATACAACGCGCGACTGTTCGAGAAGACCGGCGAGAGGAACAGCGAGCACAGCTGCTGGCAGTACTTCGCCGTGCTGCCCGACATCAAGAGCGTGGGCGTCATGGGAGACGAGCGCACGTACGCGCGGCCGGTGATCCTGCGCGCGGTGGAGAGCTCGGACGCTATGACGGCCGACTGGGCGAAGCTGCCGTACGACGTGCTTGCGCGCGTGAGCGGCCGCATCGTGGCCGAGGTGCCGGGCGTGAACCGCGTGGCGTACGACATCACGTCCAAGCCGCCTGCAACGATTGAGTGGGAGTGACGGAAAGCCGCCCGAAGTGCGCATTTCCCCAGCTTAGCATGCTAAACCCCTCTGTCGAATTGTGCTTGACAGAGGGGTTTTTAGCCCGCATACGCCTTTCTAGGCTGGTTTAGCCTACAGGTTCTCGATTGCGTCGTTAAGACGGTCTACCAGATAATCGTCGAAGCAGGCATATTCGACTCGAGGATCCTCATCGATGGACCAGGACACAACTTCGCCCGTGTTCACGTCGATGCAATACAACCATTCGTCGCAGTTCTCGATAACGAGAAGGCTGTCGGGAAGACCGTCCTCACGATACTCGAGGGTCTCTTCCAAAAAGGAGATGCTCCCATCAAACCCGACCCCAAGAATCTCGAAGCCAATTCCGCCGTGGCTATAAATGTTGAGGTACTCGAGGAACTGCTCGGGGACGATGAACCCAAGCTTTTCCTCTACTTCGGCAAGCATCTCCTGGGTCGGTGCGACTTTGGTAAAAGAGCCCTTGTCCCCAAGTCGGGTCATCAAGTCGTTGATTCTGCCGTTCATTACTTTCCTTTTTTTAGGTGTTGCTGGGCGCGCCACTTCCAATAGGCGCTCCGGAAGTTGTTGTACTGTTTCACGAGGTCAGGGTTGTTCCTGAAGCTGTTGCCTCTACCCACGAGCCCGTGCAAGGTCCGCTTGTACTCTCGGTGGGTAACCTCCCGAACCTCAGCCATCGGACCGCTCTCTTGCTGCAAGATGTGATGCAACTGGACAGGCTTGCCATCGTTTCCGATTGGAGCATCGCTGTCCATCATACGCTGCAGATTTGTCCTTTTCGTCTTGGAATCATAGTAACCGAAGTCGATGTCGTTGCGCTGGTAAACCCTGCGGCTCACGTCGCGCACCTCACCTCCGACGGTGACGGTTCCCTCGTACCAAACCCGCGTGAAGATCTTCGTCTTGCCCGACCCGGAGGTGTAGCCGAACCCGCCGTGCTCGCCGGTACCCATCACGCCACCTCCCCGTGCGCGCGGGAGATCTCGCTGTCGAACTGGACGATCTCGATACCCATGTCGCGGTACCTGCCGAAGACCTCCTCGGGCGCGCTGCCGTAGACGACGATGGCCTTGGGGCAAAGGCGCCTGACGACCACGGCGAGACCTTCCTCGAAGAAGCGCCTGTCCTCGGCGGACTGCACAGCGCCCACCGTGCCAACCGCGATGACGCTGCCCTTGGGTGCCCCGTCGCAGCAGACGCGGTAGGTGCGGCGGTCGCCCCAGCGCACG
>NZ_ALNO01000015.1:0-1597 GCF_000293015.1 Slackia sp. CM382 | reverse complement strand
CGTTCAGGGTGAAAGGGGAGGTATGGAGGCGTTCGCCGTCGTGTTCGCGTCGATCGTTCCGCTCGCGTGTGTCGCTTCGGGTTTGCTGCTGGCGGTTCTCATCCCCCGGCCCTTTTCTTTTCTGCTATCGCATTCGCATATCCCGATTTTTATCAAAGGCTTTCGCGCCTTTCTTGGATCTCTTTCCCTCCATCTCCGGCAATGCTATTGCCCCTGGCATGCCGGAAGGGGTTCTTCCGTGTCGTTCCTCTTCCTCTGCGTGATGCATGCGGTGCGCAGGGAATGCATGCGGAAGCCGACCCCGACATGATGCGAGCCGGCGGAGATTCGCCCCGCTTCCACCGCATCGGACGGGGCATAATCCTTCGGGCCGCCTCCCTGCGCGGCCCGAAGGGCTTATTCGTTTTCTTGGCGGAAAGCGGGATTTGCAGGGTATCTCAGCCAAGGGTCATGGCCGCACGGAAGCGCGCCATGCGCAGGATACGACCATTCGAGGAAGGGAAGGCATGAAGAAGACGATATGCTACCTGATGAGTGTCATTCTGGCGCTCGGGATCTGCATTCCGGGAGGTGCGTTGCAGGCGGCTTTCGCCGACGGGGGCGTTAACGTTGCTGCATCTATCACCAAATTTGAAATCCAGCGACCGAAAGGTACTCCTATTGCGGAGCTCGGAAAAGATAGCGCCTTCTATCTTGCAATGGATTGGAAAGTCGATGATCCCAATGCCGTTCTGCATGAAGGCGACCACTTCGATATAACGCTGCCGAGCAATGTGCGCTTTCCGCCGGACTTCTCGACGCTCGACTTCGACATAACGGATGCGGACGGCAACGTGATTGCCAGAGCGCACGTCGAACCCGGCCCCGGCACTCCCAGTCCAGGCTATTCCGGCGGCAAAGTGCGCGTCACATTCAACGACAAGATCAACGATATGTATAACGTGCATGGAACGATTTACATGTATGCACTTTTCGACCAGAAAAAAATTCACGTAAACCAGAGCAACACCTTCTCGGTGACCGTAGGCGGAAAGACGACATCGACGGACCTGAAGGTCACCAAGGTTCTGGTGAGCCCCGAAGAGGTTTTGAGCAAGCAGGGCAAGAAGGTGAACGGCGCCAACGAGGTGTCATGGCGCATGCGCCTGAACTACAAGAAGGCAACCCTTCAACATACGATCATCACAGATTCGCTGACCGGCGGATCCGGAAATGAGACATACATTCCCGGATCCTTCACTCTTAAGAGGGTTGACTTCAACGACGAAGGCAGCGTGATCGCCACCCATGAGACCGTGGATATCAGCAGCGCGCTCGTTATGGGTCCCGACAATAAGTCGTTCTCCCTTACCGTCAACAACCTTGGCGGCAACCAGTATCAGCTCGCTTATCGTACGACCTATACGCCGGGGACAACCATTACGAACCACGTCAAGCTCACAGACGATAACGCGACGGGGGAGACCAGCGTCGGTTTCAAGGAGCAGGGATCCGGCGGCACCGCCGGCGGCGACCTGGCGAGCAAGATCAAGCTGACCAAGGTCGACGGCGACGACAACTCCATCCCGCTCAAGAACGCCGTGTTCACGGTGACCGC
>NZ_ALNO01000014.1:0-1544 GCF_000293015.1 Slackia sp. CM382 | reverse complement strand
CGAGCGCGACCGCGGTGTCCAGACCGCCGATGCGCAGGGCCTCGCCGAACAAGGAGCGGTCCTTGCCGATATAGCTGCCGAAGATGGACATGGAGCCGATGCCGATAGACAGCGTGAAGAACGCCTGGGCCATGGCCGCGTACACAGCTTCCGAGAAGGTCGAGAGCTGTGCGCCCAGACCGTCCCCTGCGAAGAGCTTGCCGAAGTCGGGCACCAGGTAGAACTCAAGGCCCGCCTCGGCGCCCGGCAGCGTGACCGCGCGCACGCAGAGCATGAGCAGCACGACGAAGAGCGCGCCCATCATGATCTTCGTCACGCGTTCGACGCCCCGCTGCAGCCCCGCTCCCGTGACGGCGAGGCCGATCCCCACGACCACGGCAAGCCAGAACACCTGCTCGAGGGGGCTGGCGAGCAGCTGGTTGAACACAGCGCCGACGCCCGCCGCGTCAAGGCCTTCGAAGGTGCCCGTCGCGCTGCGCCGCACATACGAGAGCATCCATCCCGCGACGACGGTATAGAACATCATGAGCAGGTAGTTTCCCGCAAGGCCGATCCACTTGAACGCATGCCACCTCGTGCCGGCGGGTTCGAGCACGTCGAAGCTGCGCGCGATGCCCTTCCGACTCGCGCGGCCGACGGAGAATTCCATGACCAGCAGCGGAAGGCTGAACATCACGAGGAACAGGATGTAGATGAGCACGAACGCCGCTCCGCCGTATTGGCCGGTGATATAGGGGAAGCGCCAGACGTTGCCCAAGCCAATGGCGCAGCCTGCGCTGATGAGGATGAAGCCGAGACGGGAGCCGAGACGTTCCCTTTGAGATTCCATTGCACAACCCTTCGAACGCCCCGGGCGCACCCAGGGGGAATCGAACGTTTACCGATGCCGGCACCGATGCCGCTCGCGACGTTCCGTCGACCGACGCGGTGCGGCCGCCACGGCGCAGCATATCGCCGCCCGACGCACCGCAAGCCGCAGACGACGCAGCCGCATCTCTCATGCCTGCGGTCCCGCCTGCGTCGCTGCCGTTGGCGAACGGAGCCGATGCTACGCCCCGACCCAAGCGCTCACCACGGGAATCCACCCCATGACGATCACGATGAGCACGAGCACGGGCACGAAATACTTCATGTACAGACGCAGCACCGCGGGAAACTTGACGCCCGCGCCCGTATCGGCCTCGGCGATGAACTTGTCCCAACCCCAGCCGCGCTTCCACGTGCAGAACGCGAGGAACACGAGCGCGCCGAGCGGCAGCAGGTTGTTGGAGACGATGAAGTCTTCGATGCCTTGGATGTTCCCCAGGCCCGGAACCTCGAAACCCGACCAGACGTTGAAGCCGAGCGCACAGGGCAGGCAGAGCACGGCGAGCAAGACGCCGTTGATCGCAACGGCCTTCCTGCGCGAGATGCCCCACTGATCGACGGTGAAGCTCATGATGTTCTCGAACACCGTGATGACGGTCGAAAGGGCCGCGAAGCTCATGAACACGAAGAAGAGCGCGCACCAGATCTGGCCGCCCCACATCTGGTTGAAGACGCTC
>NZ_ALNO01000013.1:0-1549 GCF_000293015.1 Slackia sp. CM382 | reverse complement strand
TGGTCACCGTGAACACGGCGTTCTTGAGCACGACCGCGTTGTCGTCGGCGTCGACCTTGGTCAGCTTGATCTTGCTCGCCAGGTCGCCGCCGGCGGTGCCGCCGGAGTTGGCGGACTGGTAGGAAGAGGAAACCTCTTTATGAGTCGACGACGCATCAAGGGTCGCTTTATTCTTGAGAACCGTGCCCGCATGGTACGTCGACTTGTAATACAAACGGTACTGCTTGCCGTTCACGTTCCCCAGATTGATGGTGAACGACCGGCCGTCGGGGGCTATCTGCAGCTTGTCTGTCAGATCGATTGTTTGAATCTCTTGAGCGATACCCCCGTATTCGTTGAACTCGACCTCGAGAAGCTTGAAGCTGTCCGCGATATAGCGCTCGTCACCGTTGCCGCCGGACAGGCTGTCGGAAACCACCGCATTGGGAAGATTGGCCTTCTTATGGTTGATGCGGACGTTCCATTCGGCCTGATCTTCATGACCAGGTACGGGCTTGCCCCATTTGGCCAGAGGCTCGTCCTGAAGCGGCTTGCTCCCCCCGACAATCACGCTACCGCTGAACGCCTGAGAATTCACCGTAATGGTGAAGATATTTTCCGCGTCTTTTATTATCTTCGTTTCATCGAACTGAGCGGCCAGATACATCGTGCCCTTGACGTTGTACTTGTTCTCCGCCGCCTTGGTGAAGGTGACGTGCACCGTGCCGCCAACATCGCCCGGCCCGGGAGTGACGTGGGCCTTCGCAATGACGTTCCCATCGGCGTCTTCCAAATCGAAATCTTGCGCGGTCGTGCCGGCTGGGAACTTCATGTTATCCGGAAGGGTGATGTCGAAGTAGTCGCCTTCGTGGATGTTCGTCCCGGCGGCGCTGGCGTCCCAATCCATCGCGAGATAGAACCTATCGCTCTGATAGATTGAGTGCACTTCTTCTTTATTAATATTCAGAATCTGGAACTTGGTGATGGTGACGTTCACGGGAACGCCCCCATCGGCGAAAGCCGCCTGCAACGCACCTCCCGGAATGCAGATCCCGAGCGCCAGAATGACGCTCATCAGGTAGCGTATCGTCTTCTTCATGCCTTCCCTTCCTTGAATGGTCGTATCCTGCGCATGGCGCGCTTCCGTGCGGCCATGACCCTTGTGAGATACCCTGCAAATCCCGTTTTCCGCCAAGAAAACGGATAGCCCTTCGGGCCGCGCAGGGAGGCGGCCCGAAGGATGGAACCCCGCCCGATGCGGTGGAAGCGGGGCGGATCTCCGCCGGCTCGCATCATGTCGGGGTCGGCTTCCGCATGCATTCCCTGCGCACCGTATGCATCACGCAGAGGAAGAGGAACGACACGGAAGAACCCCTTCCGGCATGCCAGGGGCAATAGCATTGCCGGAGATGGAGGGGGAGCAAAGGAATGAGGGCACAGAAAAGGCCCTTGAGAAATATCGGAATGTGCGCGAAAAATCGAAGGGCATGGGAACGATCGCTGCACGCAGCAAGGCAGTGAGCTCTAAAAGCGGAGAACCCCCCCCCCCATGCCTCCTCCTTCGCTATAC
>NZ_ALNO01000012.1:0-510 GCF_000293015.1 Slackia sp. CM382 | reverse complement strand
CGCATGACGCGTCTCTGTCAGGCGCGGGCAGCGGCGTCAGGCCCCTGCGGGCCGCGCCGGGCGCCGGCGGCCCGCAGGGCTATTCGGCCCTGCGCCCGCGGAAGGCGAGGCCGAGCAGGCCTAGGGAGAGCAGGCCCGCGAGGCCGGCCCCGAGCGCCATGGCGCCCGTGCCGTCGCCCGTCTTCGGCATGGCCTTCTTGCCGCCGGGGGCGGGCGCCTCGGGCCTCCCGTCCTTGGTGTTGGTGACGGTGAAGCCGGCCTTGGCGTCGCCGGGACCTCGGAGGAGTAGCCCTCCACGGCGTCCTCGGCCACGGCGTAGGCGATCCTCCTGCCGCCCTCGAAGGCGGGAAGCCCGTCGAAGGAGCCCTTCCAGCCGTTGCCGGCGTTGAGCTTCAATGCCTTGCCCGCGTCCTTGCCGTCGGCGAGCAGGCGCACGGTGACCTCGCCGCCCTCGCCGCCGACCCACCTCTTCGCGACGGGGACCGACACGGTCTCGGGCTCATGGGCGTT